>SDOA01000109.1 GCA_004524595.1 Candidatus Thorarchaeota archaeon
GTTCTTGATTGATTTCTTTCCTGTCTTAACATCTTCAGTCAGTTGATCCGTTGATAATTTCTCTAACGTCTTCAGCAAAGGTTCTCTACATGTACTATTGTGATTAATGAGCATCTCTATACAGGCCTTCATAAATCTAAGATTACACTGATCCCTTATCTGGTTCGTGCTAGCTGAATAAGCTCCATAAGACAGATAGAAAAGAGAGTGGCGCCCCCGCCGGGATTCGAACCCGGGTTTCAACTAAGAATCTGAAAATATTGTTGAACGTTTCATCCATGAAATATCGGAGGGCGACAACTTATGGGTGTATTGAACACAGTTAGTGTGCGCAGCCTCTACTTTGAGGTCTATTTTCGAGCTTCAACAACTTCAAGGTTTTTATCAAGATTCTTTTTTCCACCTGACAGAGACTCATGGAACACGATGTCCTTGAATCCAATCTCTCTAATTATTTGCTCAAGGTTCTCTCGTGTATATGCAACCATGCTTGATGCGTGGAGAGTTACATTGTTGGTTTCAGCGTCTATGATGAGATATCTTGTGGTGGCAACGTGTTTCTCTTGATCCCAGAAGTTCTCCATCAGGCACAGGTGTGGTTTCGGACTGAACAGCCCCTCCTGTGATGAGTACCATGAAGCTGGACTTATTCCCGCCCGTTTTACAGTTTCATACCTATTGGGTTCAGCAATGAAAAGACCGCCTTCTTTCAGTGAATCGTATGCCTTTTTGAGCACGCGTTTCATGTCCACTGGTTTGAAGACGTTGAATTCACCGTAGATAAATAATACAAGATCATTATTTTCTCTGTAATCTGCAGTCCTGATATCCTCAAGAACATAATCAATCTCGACCTCTTCTTTGATAGCCTGTTCTCTGGCATATCTGATGGAAGCAGGACTGAAGTCTATCCCCCTACAGCTATGTCCAAGCTTGGTCAACCGGTTTGAGTATAACCCAGGTCCACAGGCTAGGTCCAGTATTTTTGATGGTTTTCCTCCTAACTTGTTGTGAATCCAATCAACGTGTTTATCGATTATATCGAATCTTCTGCTGGCGAGATCGTGTTCCTGTGTAAGGTGATGCTTAAGCATCCCCTCACTAAATGCTGAGTCGTTCCAAGGAATCTTCTCACCCTCACTCCAAGGCTCAGGAGTTTCGACTCTTTTTATTAAATGCATTATATTCATGATTAACAAGAAGTTTGACGAGTATATTACTCTAAAAAACTTGGTATCGCTTCGTTTCCAAATTCAGAAACAGTATTTTAATTTAACACACAGGACTTACACTGGAGTAGCAATAGTAAAAGAAAGAGTGGCGCCCCCGCAGGGATTTTCAGGGATCACGGAAATCATGAACACCTTTTGAATCCTGTTTTACTGAACCCCAAGATATTTTCTAACATTCTCCTTGGTAATAGTCATTACAATTCCTATAATCGCTAGAAATACTGTAGTAATAACGATGTGTATGAAATAAAGTACACTAGCTATAACACCGATACAAACGAGGAGAACAATGAATAAACCAACATGTTTCCAATTCAGATTCTTTTCTGCTTGTCTTTCTTTTGGTTTAAGATCGACTATTGGAAATTTTACTCCAGTTAGCTCTTCAGGTTTAACACGTATAAGATGTACCTTGATTAGTTTGTCCTTAGATATGGCTCGTATATTCGAAAGTATTAAACAACGTCTCTGTCTGAGGTCAAAACCATATGATCCTTCGAATTCATGGATTCCTTTTTTCTTAAAATATGCATTCGTTTCTTGAAAACGGTCTTCAAAAACATCATTTTCTTTCACGAGAAATAAATCGAAATTTTCTCAATCAACTTCCCAAGTTGAAATATTTATCCTTACATGACGTTCATCTTCGAAAGTTATTACTACGAAATCTCCTGCCTCAACGAGTATTTCATCTGAGAATTCTCTTCCCACGAATTCTATAAACTCCATCTCAATACTTATGAGCCAACATTCATGTAAGAACTAAATCTTTTCGCTGGTCTTTCAAATCACCTTCACACTGGACTTATGATTATTTTCCTAGATCACACCTAAAATTAACGACTCACTTTCATCATAGATCAGCTTACTACACAAAGCACAATAGACTAACCCCTCAGGATTGTCCGACTGATTCATTCTCCTTTAAACAATCGTAATGATGCCACGGTCCTCTCTTATCACCGGCCATCTCAATGTAGAGCTCATTATAGTGTATAGGTTTGCCGCATCGTTTGCAAATGTCAACAATATTAGATTTGGACATGAATACGAATATCATCCTGCAGATATTAAAGCAAACTGCTCATTGAAACGGAGCTAATGTAAAATGAATGTTCTCAACCGATGAGTTTAATAGAAAATCGGATTTGCAGCAATCAAATGGGCCCCTGTGGTGTAGTTCGGCCAATGTTATAGAACTTCTCTAACATCCGAAATAGCATTCAAGACTGTCAATCCAAGCGGATTGGCGCTTGAAGCGGACCTCTTGAGACCCGGGTTCGAATCCCGGCGGGGGCGCCACTTCTTTTCACGAAAGAGCCTTTCAACTAATAATGATGGACACACTCATATCATAATTTGCAATGATTATTAAATCATGTCAGAGGGCTGGTGCCATGAAAGATGATGATTCATTGGAGGAGGATCCATTAGCATATAACCCGTTGTCAATACGCTTCGATGAAAAGGACGAAATGGTACTGAGAGAGATGCAAGGTGAAGCCATTATGGTTGATCTTGATTAGTACCCAGAACAATATGAGGACCAAGAACCTGAGACGGAGATGCTACAATACTCAATCGAGAAACCCTCGAGTGCCAAGCTATGGCATGTGACAGTATGAACGAAATTGACAACATGGATGATGAATCAGGTTATGAGAAAATGACATGGAATGAGGACATGGCTTATCATACTATCTTACTTGTTCCTGTCGAGATTCATAAGGTCCAAGGTCCAACTGGTTATTATCACAGATTCTGGGGATATATCTGCCAGTCCTATCCTGATTCAGAATACCTAGAAGTCAAGAAAGCAACAATATCACTTCCCTCGAGTCTGTCCAAACGAATCGCGGCTTTCAGTGAAGATATGTTGAACTTGAAAGCTGATCCAATTGAAGGCTCAACAGTTCATATGATTCTCACAACGTATCATGGTTTGGAAGAGTTCGAGATCAAGGATGGCAAACGGAAGGCACACAAGTTCTGGAACACCAGAATCATTCTGGGACATCGATCCCCTTAACAAACTCAGGTCGCTCTTTTTCACCCACTTGTTCTTTCTTCTTGAGCTTGATTCTCACTGTGTGACCAGGTGCAAAATTTTGCATGGGAATTCCACGATACTCCCTTGATAACTCTCTCATTGCTTCACTTTCATTGAAGACAAGTCGGTCATCCTTATCTGAACCGTGATCAAACACTATAGTAATACGTCTATGGCCAACCGAATGAGCTACTTTATACACGCCTTCTAGTACCTCTATGTCCATAATATAATGTTCAGTATCTACTAAATCAAGAAACTGCTTTTCTGAGAGTATCTCAACTCCCCAACAGAATCTATGATCTCTACCCGTACCTGCCACAAGGTAGATAGTTGATAATGCCCTTGCTAATCTTAGTATTCATCAAATTCTGAGAGGTGACGACACTGGTAAGGGAGAAGGTGGAACACAGAAGTTTCTCGTTGTTGAGGTTCACTCACAATATCATTGAAGAAATAGGTCAGTTCTATTAAAGTTGTCAAAGCAAAGCAGAAGCGGAACTAATTGACAATGCACGAAAATACGGTGCGGACAGATTACTGAGTACATTTATTACTGTGCGATGTGTATAATAGTGTGGCTCACACGGCCAAACTGCCTTAGCTGTTATGCCATTTTGATGTTTTATCGTAAGCCTTTTATGGCTACAAAATTCCCGTCCTCTGCTCAAACAGCACTGCTTCCCGCTCATGCATGGCTATAAGTTACATTTACGGGACTAGTTGTCATGCAGAGACCACTGACGGTGGTTCAACTAGGACTTCCTAGACATCTAGGGCTCGTGGCGCAGACAGGTAGCGCTGCAGGCTTTTAACCTGACGAACAGGAGATTGCTCTCATGTTTCGGGGACTGGCCGCGGGTTCAAATCCCGCCGAGCCCGCCACTAACCTGAGTATGAGTGTGGACCAAAAGCAGAATTGGGAGAGCAAAAACAAACGGGGCGGCTATTGCAGCAGATGTGTGAGCTCGGATTTCTGGGTTCCATGCGTTGGGAAGCGTATATGCAAGCAGTAGTTCCCCCGTCCTTTACCTTCACGGTGTGATCATAAATGGCATCGGGTACTCAAGCGCACGAGAAGTATTGGCCTGTTATCGAGGCATTCTTCGATTACTATGGATTAGTAGGCCAACATCTTGACTCGTTCAATCGGTTCATTCGAGAGGAGCTTCAACAAGTAGTCGACAGTGTCGGGAAGTTGACTCCTAAAATCGAAGGTTATGTTGTTGAATTAGGCGACATAGAGATTGGAAAGCCTACAATTCGCGAAGCGGATGGAAGTGAACATGACCTTACTCCAAACGAGGCAAGGATCAGGAATCTCACCTACGCTAGTAAGCTCTTTCTCAATATGACTCCTGTTAGAAAAGAAGGTTCAGTATCGACACGACTTGAAACCTTGAAGGTGTATATTGGCAATATGCCAATCATGCTTCGAAGTGAAAAGTGCCATCTTCATGGAAAGTCTGATGATGACCTCATCAAGATGGGTGAAGATCCAAAGGATCCTGGTGGATACTTTATCATCAATGGGTCTGAGCGTGTATTAGTTACACAGGAAGATTTGGCGCCAAACAGGATTCTTATCGAAGAGGCTAGCAAGAGTTCCAGTTTCACCCATATTGCAAAAGTCTTCTCAACATCACGCGGTTTTAGAGCTCCTGTGACCATCGAGAGAAAAAGAACTGGAGAGCTTAGAGTATCCTTCCCATCAGTGCCGGGGAAGATTCCACTGGCTATTCTCTTGAAATCTTTAGGCTTAGAATCTGACCGTGAGATTGTCGATGTCATCTCAGATGATGATGAAATTCGTAATGAACTGATTGTGACTATTGAGCAGTCGGCACCAATTAATGCACTTCGTGATGAAGAAGAGGGTTCGACACGCGTTAATGCACTTGATTTCATTGGTAAACGTGTTGCTGTTGGCCAAACAAAAGAGTACAGGCTAGCGAGAGCCGAAAAAGTGCTTGATAGATATTTACTTCCACATATAGGAACAGAGGATGACACCCGTCTTCAAAAGGCCTACTATCTTGGTCAGATGGTAGAAAGACTTCTTGAACTTGTTCTAGGAAAAAGGACCGCTGATGACAAAGATCACTATTCAAACAAGAGGCTCAAACTTTCTGGTGACCTATTGATGTCTCTTTTCAGAGTAGCACTCTACTCTCTGACTCGTGATATTAAATATCAGCTTGAACGTACTGCAGTTCGTGGAAGAAAACCCAATATCCGCACAGCTGTTCGTGCTGATGTCATTACTCAAAGACTCAAACATGCCTTAGCTACTGGTAACTGGGTTGGTGGTAAGGCTGGTGTCTCTCAGTTACTTGATCGTACAAATTACATATCATCATTATCTCACTTGAGACGTGTTGTTTCACCCCTCTCCCGCTCACAACCTCATTTTGAAGCACGTGACCTACATTCTACACACTGGGGTAAGATCTGTCCAAATGAAACCCCAGAAGGACCAAACTGCGGTCTTGTGAAGAACATTGCAATGATGGCATACATCTCTGTAGGTACTGAAGAAGATGCAATAGAGCGTGCAATAATAAAGGCTGAAGTCGAGCCTATTGAGAAGTTACTTGGAAAACGCGGTCGTAAAGGTGCTGATGTCTTTCTCAATGGAAGACTGGTTGGAATCCATTCTGCACCTCAGGTCTTAGTAAAGACAATCCGCCAAAAGCGTCGTGCAGGGGAGATTGACAATCAGACAAACATCGCTTACTACGAAGATACACATGAAGTTCAGATAAATTGTGATGCTGGCAGAGTGAGAAGACCACTTATAGTCACTGAGAAAGACAAGAGTCGTCTCACTGATGAACACCTTCGAATGGTTGTTGATGGAGAATGGAGTTTTCAAGACTTATTGCGAAATGGTATTGTCGAATTCTTAGACGCAGAAGAAGAGGAGAATGCGCTCATTGCGATGTATCCAGAGGATCTGAGTGATAAAGCAACCCACCTTGAGATTGTACCCTCCACAATTCTTGGTATATCTGCTGCACTGATTCCTTTCCCTGAGAGAAACCAATCACCACGTAATGTGTACATGGCTGGTATGGCAAAGCAATCTGTGGGAGTACCTGCATCTAACTTTAGATTTCGTGCAGATACACGGTCCCACTTCTTCCATTATCCTCAGGTACCACTGGTAAAGACCCGCCCAATGGACTCTATCGGTTACGAAGAACGTCCTGCAGGGCAAAACTTCATAGTAGCAATTCTCTCATTTGAAGGCTATAACATTGAAGATGCACTCATTATGAATAAGGCATCTATTGAGAGAGGCCTTGGAAGAAGTACATTCGCTCGAGTCTATGAGAGTGAGGAACGCAAATATCCTGGTGGTCAAGAGGACCGGTTTGAGATTCCCGACCGTAGCGTAAGAGGGTACAGAGCATCAGAATCATATAGAAACCTCGGAGAGGATGGTATCATTGAAACTGAGGTAGAGGTTCAGGGTGGGGATGTACTCATCGGTAGAACATCACCCCCACGATTCCTTGAGGAATATTCTGAATTTGAAATTGCATCACCAAACCGTCGTGAAACCTCTGTTGCCGTTCGTCATGGAGAAGCTGGTGTTGTAGATAGTGTCATTCTCACTGAAACAATAGATGGTAACAGGCTCGTAAAAGTAAAGGTCAGAGACCTACGAATTCCTGAGCTTGGGGACAAGTATGCCTCACGTCATGGACAGAAAGGAGTAATTGGTTACATTGTACCCCAACAAGATCTGCCTTTTACTGAAGATGGTGTTGTTCCGGACTTGCTCATTAATCCACATGCTATTCCAAGTAGAATGACCATTGGTCAGATTCTTGAGATGATAGCTGGGAAAGCAGCCTGCATGGCTGGGAAACAACAAGATGCCACACCCTTCTGTGGTGTTACTGAACAAGAACTCTTTGATATCCTGAAGAAACATGGACTCAAGCATAATAGTCGCGAGACTATGTATTCAGGAATCACTGGTGAACGGCTCAAGGTTGATGTCTTCATTGGTGCAATCTTCTATCAGAAACTACACCACATGGTTGCTGATAAGATCCATGCAAGAGCTCGAGGTCCAGTCCAAATCCTCACACGACAACCGACTGAAGGTCGTGCTAGAGAAGGTGGTCTTAGATTTGGAGAAATGGAGCGTGATGTCCTCATCGGACATGGTGCTGCTATTCTTCTAAAAGGTAGACTTCTAGATGAATCTGATAAAAGCAACATGCTCGTCTGTGAAGAGTGCGGTCTTATTGGTGTTTATGACCGTAACAAAGACCAATACTATTGCCCTATCTGTGGCTCAAATGCTAAAATTAGCAGTGTAGTGGTATCGTATGCCTTCAAATTACTGATACAAGAAATGATGTCACTCGGTCTAGCTACTAGGCTACGACTCAAGGAGATGATCTAGATGATCTCGGGTCTTACTACAAAGAAAATCGATTCAATCGAATTCGGACTATTGTCACCTGAAGATATTCGTAAGATGTCTGTTGCACAGATTGTTGTAGCTGATACCTATGACGAAGACGGTTACCCAATTGATTCGGGAATTATGGATCCCAAGCTGGGTGTTATTGATCCTGGTCAACGATGTAAAACATGTGGAAATCGTGTGGGGAACTGTCCTGGTCACTTTGGTCATATAGAACTAGCCCGTCCAATTATGCATGAAGGCTATTCAAAGGTCATTCATAAGGTCCTTCGAGCAATCTGTAGAGAATGTAATCGCATTCTCTTGAGTGATGAGGAAATTGAGCACTATCAACGCCTTTTCAAACGATACCCTGATATTGGTCAGAAGACAGCAAACCTCTCTAATGACATCCTCAAAAGGGCTGCAAAGGTAAAGACATGTCCTCACTGTGAGGAAGAACAACTTAAACTAAAACTTGAGAAGCCAACCTCAATCTACGAGGTCGGTGAAGCTGGTTCAGTACGACTTACACCAATTGACATCAGAGCCAGACTTGAAAACATTACAGATGATGATTACCGCCTTCTTGGAGTGAACCCAGAGGCAGCTCGTCTAGAGTGGTCTATTCTCACGGTCCTTGCAGTACCACCAGTCACTGTGAGACCATCTATCACACTTGAATCAGGTGTAAGAAGCGAGGACGATCTCAGCCACAAGCTTATTGATATAATCCGAATTAATCAGAGACTTCGTGAAAATCTAGATGCTGGAGCACCTCAATTAATCGTAGAGGACCTATGGGAGTTGCTTCAGTACCACTGTACAACCTACTTCGATAACGGAGTAAGTGGTATTCCACCAGCAAGACACAGGTCTGGCCGGGCATTAAGAACACTAGCTCAGCGATTAAAGGGTAAAGAAGGTAGATTCCGGTCCAATCTTTCAGGTAAGCGTGTTGATTTCTCTGCTCGTACGGTAATCTCTCCAGATCCCAATCTGAGCATGAATGAGGTGGGTGTACCTGAACAGATTGCTAAAATCCTCACAATCCCACAACGCATAACTGATTGGAATATTGAGGAAATGAAAGAACTGGTCATTCGTGGTCCTGATAGACACCCTGGATGTAATTATCTAATTCGTACCGATGGTCGAAGAGTAGACCTTCGATTCGTGAAGGATAGATCAATCATTGCTGATACTATTGAATCAGGTTTTATTGTTGAACGTCATCTGGCAGATGGTGATATAGTATTATTCAATCGACAACCATCACTCCACAGAATGTCTATCATGGCACATGAAGTCCGAGTAATGCCTTATCGAACATTTAGACTATCTCTCTTTGTCTGTCCACCATATAACGCAGACTTTGATGGTGACGAAATGAATCTACACGTACCTCAATCAGAGGAGTCCCGTGCTGAAGCAAGAGTCTTAATGCGTGTACAGGAGCAGATTCTCTCACCACGATATGGGGGTCCAATCATTGGAGCTCTCCAGGATTACATCTCAGCCGCCTTTCTATTGACACGTAAATCAAGTCTACACACTAGAGATCAGGTCAATCAACTTCTAGCTACTGCAGACTTCGAGCTCAAGCTACCAGCACCTGCAATTAAGGCTCCTATTGAGTTATGGACTGGAAAACAAATCTTCAGCATTTTTATTCCAGAAGGAATCAACATATCCTTCAAGGCTAACATCTGTAAGAAATGTAGTGTCTGCAAACGTGAAGACTGTGAATTTGATTCATATACTGTAATCCGCGACGGAAATCTCGTATTTGGTGTTGTAGACGAAAAGGCCTTTGGAGCTGGTGAACCAGACTCGCTCTTCCATCGAATTATCAAAGAGAAAGGTCCGACGACTGCGAGGATTTTCATGGATTCCATTGGTAAGCTCCTGGTCCGTCTTATCACAGACAGAGGGTTTTCAATGGGTCTGAACGATGTAACCCTACCTCGCGCAGCTTCTCAGAGAATAGAGCGAATTCTTGCAGAAGCTGATGACAAGGTGAACCAGCTAATTGAAACATACAAGAGAGGTGAACTCGACCCTAACCCAGGTCAGACTCTCCTTGAAACACTTGAGCAGAGAATCACAGCCACTTTAGCTGAGGCTCGTGACTCTGCAGGTACTGTAGCAGGAGAACATCTAGGTCTCGAAAACACTGCTGTTATCATGGCACAGACAGGAGCTAGAGGCTCAAGACTGAACTTGTCACAGATGGCAGCAGTCGTTGGGCAACAATCAGTCCGTGGTGGACGTATCAGTAGAGGATATGTTGGTCGAACACTACCTCACTTTGAACGAGGAGACCTTGGTGCTAGAGCTCGAGGTTTTGTTACATCTAGCTATAAAAGTGGTCTCGATCCAATTGAATACTGGTTCCATGCTGCGGGAGGACGTGAAGGCCTTGTAGACACAGCTGTCAGAACTTCAACATCAGGGTATATGCAGAGACGACTCATGACAGCTCTTCAAGATTTAAAGGTTGAAACTGATGGAACAGTCAGAACAGCTCCTGGGAGAATTGTACAATTCCGTTTTGGCGATGACGGTGTTGATCCCAGTAAGTCTGATCATGGTCGTGCTGTTAACATCGACATAGCAATTGAGAAAGTCCTTGGAAAAGGGAGAATTGAATAAAGGAGGTCTAGAAAGTGTCAAAAGAAACAAAGAGTAAGAAGACCACCAAAAAGAGTGAAGAAACTAAGGCAACTAAACCAAAGAGCACTAAATCTACGACTAAAAAAACAGCCTCGACAAAGGCAACAAGTGCTAAAAAGATGGCCTCTACAGAATCAAAAGATGCAACCTCCATTGAAAAATATATGGAGAAACGTTTTGAAAAAATGCGTGAGGAACGCAGGCTCACTCCAAAAGTCATGGATGAGCTTGTAGTTAAAGTGAGCAAATTAGCTATCTCAAAGAAAGAGTTCGATGATATTTGTGATAATGTCATTGAATCATATGAAAGGTCTCTTGTTGAGCCCGGAGAGGCCGTAGGTACTGTTGCTGCACAGAGTATTGGCGAACCTGGTACACAGATGACACTTCGGACTTTTCACTACGCAGGAGTTGCAGAACTTAGTGTCACACAAGGTCTTCCCAGACTAATCGAAATTGTTGATGCTCGTAATAATCCAAGCACTCCTACCATGAAGATATACCTTAAAGATGAGATATCAGGTGACAGGAACGAAGCTAGAAGAATCGCCCGAGATATCGAGATGGTTCTAGTAGAGAGTGTAGCAAGCAATATCTCAATAGACCTACTCAGACAAGCAATAGACATCCGCCTTGATCCAGAACTTATGGATGATAAAGGTCTCACTGTAGAAATTGTCTCAGAGGCTATCCAAGAAAAAATCAAGGGTAAGGGTGAGGTAGAACCTGGTGAAAACACTATCTTTGTCTACCCCGCAAACGACGCCCTTGCAGAACTTCAACGCTTAAGCGAGAAGATTCGTGAGGTCCGAGTAAAGGGTATCAATGATGTCACCCATGTAGTTATTCGGAAGGAATCTGGAGGATATGTTCTCTATACCGAAGGGTCGAATCTCCAAGACGCACTTGAGATTGAAGGAGTCAACCCTCACAAGATTTACACAAACAATCTAAGAGAAATCTATCAGGTACTGGGAATAGAGGCCACAAGAAATGCTGTCATTCAAGAAGCTATGAGCGTTCTAAATGAGCAGGGTATGGATGTAGATGTCCGACATATCATCCTCGTTGCAGATATGATGACTGCAGATGGTAATATTCGTCAGATTGGGCGTCATGGAATATCTGGCTCAAAGAATAGTGCTCTTGCAAGAGCAGCATTTGAAGTCACAATAAAGCACCTTCTTGGAGCTGGAATAGCTGGCACAAAAGATCCCTTGCGAGGAATTACTGAGAATGTTATTCTTGGTCAATTAATTCCTCTTGGAACTGGTTCCATAGATCTTTTGATGAATCCTCAAGTTTCGAGTACCAAAAAGAAAAGCACGAAGAAATAGTCAAATAAACAGATGGCCACTGCGGAAGCATTAAAACCGAAACCCATTTGATGCAACTACTCTGGTCCATCCACAAACCATCAATGAGGTCCATAAAATGAGCTTGAATCAACCAATCGCAAGCGCAGTAAGCACAGGAAAGTGCAAGATAGGTGCCAAGTCATCAATCGACTCTGTTAAGAAAGGCGAAGCAAAATTAGTAGTTGTAGCTGCTAACTGTCCACAGGACGAATACGATGACATTGAGAGATTTGCCAAGTTGGCTGGAATTAAGGTGACACGTTTTGAAGGCACATCTTGGGATCTTGGCGAAACGGTAGGTAAACCCTTCATGGTCTCAGCGATTGCAATCATCAACCCTGGCGATTCGAAGATTTTGAAGATGGTCTGAGGCGATCTATTTGGCCCGTGTTAAGTTATCCATGGACGACATGGCTTTGATTGCTAAATTTGAGCAGATTACAGGTGCTGCTGCAGTTGATGTTATCCGTGATGATGAAGGAGAACGAATCATTATTGTTGTCCGTCCTAAACACCTTGGAAAAGCGATTGGTCGACGAGGAGTCAATATCAAAGCCGCTTCAGAAGCCTTTGGAAGAGTTGTAGATGTAGTAGAAATGGCAGATACTGCTGAGGACTTTGTAAAGAGTGCACTTGCCCCTGCAAGGGTAGAAGCCGTGAAAATCATTGAGCACAGAGATGGTACCAAGGTGGCTTCGGTCACTGTAAAGAGCGATGATCGCGGAATTGCTATTGGAAAAGATGGACGAAATGTTGCTCGTGCACGTATTTTGGTCAAGCGCCACTTTGATTTGAACAACGTAGTAATTGCTTAGAATCATTTTTCTTGCTACAAGAACTTGATGCATTTGATAAGGCTTTTAAGCAAATACTAGCCCGAAACCGCGAACACCACATAGAGTGTGCCATGAACGGTATGCTGCCCATTAAGAGGTTATATAATTTGACAGGTTCAAAATCCCCCGTTGGGGAATTCGCAGCGAGACCTTTGCTCAGAAAGAGGAAAAAGTTCCGCTGGAAGAAACCCGCGTACAAACGAAGAGTCTTAAAACTCAAGACAAAAACTGATCCCTTAGAAGGAGCACCACAAGCCCGTGGTATAGTCCTTGAGAAGGTTGGTATCGAGTCAAAACAACCAAACTCAGCCATTCGAAAGGCCGTAAGGATTCAATTATCCAAGAATGGAAAACAGGTCACAGCTTTCATTCCAGGGGATGGTGGCCTCAAATATATCGATGAACACGATACAGTGGTTGTTGAGGGAATTGGTGGTGCGATGGGCGGTGCTAAGGGTGACTTACCTGGTGTTCGATGGCGTGTGGTCAAGGTCAATGGTGTGTCATTAGAATCGTTAATCTATGGCAAAAAGGAGAAGCCAATTCGGTAGGTGGTACTCATGGGAGAAGAAGAATCAATTAAATCAGTTGCTGAAGAAGCACATCTACACACACCACCTGATTTGCTCATGTTTGGTAAGTGGGACTCTACAGACGTTCAGATTAATGATGTTGGTCTTGTAAGGTACATCACACTTGACCCAGTACTAATTCCTCATACTTCTGGCAGACATGCACACAAGAGATTCCACAAGTCTAACATTCCTATCGTTGAGCGTTTCGTAAACAAAGTCCTGAATGCGGGTCGACGAAAGGATAAGAAGACCCGAACAGGTAGAAATGCTGGAAAGAAGCTTAAGGCATTGAATACAGTCAAACGCGTCTTTGAGATGATTGACTACAGAACAGGTCTCAATCCAATTCAGGTCCTAGTGACAGCAATTGAAAATGGTGCGCCAGCTGAGGAAACCACAAGAATCTCCTATGGTGGTATGGCATATCCCCGTTCAGTTGATGTAGCGCCTCAACGAAGAATTGACATATCCCTACGATATTTGTGTGTTGGTGCTGTTCGTAATGCCCACAAAAGTGCAAAAACCTTCGAAGAGTGTCTAGTAGATGAGTTGTTACTCGCTTACAAGAATGATCCTGCTAGCTTTGCAGTCTCTAGAAAAGAGGAACGCGAACGAGTCGCTCGCTCTGCGAGATAATCGTAACAATTTATTTGCACGGGAGTTTCCGTGCAATCTCTATCATTCAGCTTCATTTATCAGCCATTCTATTTTCCAATACGACCACATGA
>SDOA01000110.1 GCA_004524595.1 Candidatus Thorarchaeota archaeon
CAAAGAAGGCAGCTGAGAAGAAAGAAGAGAAGCCCAAGAAAGAGACAAAGAAGGCAGCTGAGAAGAAGGAAGAGAAACCCAAGAAAGAGACAAAGAAGGCAGCTGAGAAGAAGGAAGAGAAACCCAAGAAAGAGACAAAGAAGGCAGCTGAGAAGAAGGAAGAGAAACCTAAGAAGACGACCAAACAATAATCAGAACTAGCATGATGTATGGGTGGTTCATATTATCGAACTTCCCTTCATATTCTGTTAATTGGATAAAATTATAAAATAATATAGATGGCTCCTTCTCCGAGAAGGATAGGAGCCTTAATTCTTCATATAGTTATTTACTTGAGAGCTGCAATTTGCTTGTCTAAGTCCTCTAGTTGCGTATCAAGCTCAGCTTCCTTTGTTTTGTACTCATCTTCTGGGATGTATCCACGCATGTAATCAAAACGTAGATCTGTAAGCTGTGCTTTCATCCGATCCTTTTGTTGTAGAAGAAAATCTAGCTGATCGTCACCTTCTGATATTTCCACAGCTGGAGTTGGTTCTGGCTCCTCTACCTCCGGAATTGGTTCAGGAGTTGGCTCTGGAATTGGTTCCGGCTCAGGAACAATTTCTGGAGCTGGCTTAATCTCCGGCATTGGTTCCGGTTTTGATGCCGGAGCCGGAGCTTCAACTTTTGGGGCATCAGTCTTAACATTTTCCATCTTTTCCATATTCTGCCTCAAAGCTTCAATCTGATTAGCAATTTCAGCAAAACTATCGTTGATGGTTTGGTTAATTGACATCTTCATTTTAGTAAAGTTTTCCGCTAATGTATCTGCAAGCTTCTTGGTTTCAGTCACATTCTCAGCGAAATCCTCGATTTCTTTTAGTTTCTCCATTATTGCGCTTATATCGAAAGACATGGTTCTATTCACCTATCTGCGCCACTTAGAGTTAATTCCCCTATTTTGGTTCTTAACCTTTGCCTTGATGCATTCATTTAGTATTATTAATGGTTTTTGATTAGTTGTAGTCCAATGACGTAAAAGATTCTCTCTTTTCGAGCTCTTGTTTGGACACAAAGAAAATGAAACCCACACAGTATGAAAATGCGTTACTGAAGCTATCAAAATACGATGTCCATTTTGACATAGCAACTTATCCAATTAGTAAAAGTGCCGCTATTGCTATTGAGATATTTTCTGTTTTCGTATATGTAATGTTAATCCCTTTCTCAGACTTCAATACTACCATATGTGCCTCTATTCTATTATCAATTAATGCAATCAACATATTTACTTTCTTTTGAATTATGAAGGAGTTTGGCCACTAGTTTTGTGTTATTCATGCACTCTTAGCTTCTGCCTTTCCTTCGAGAATTGCTCTTCTGATTATCTGTATTAGACGGTCTCGATATGAGATATCAATAGCCACCAATTCATAGGTTGGGATACCCAGAATCTGTCCCACACGCTCTGGAGTGAGAGCTGTCGGTAGGTCTTGCTTGTTAGCAATTCCAATCACCTTTGCATCAGGCACCTCATCTTTAACGAGTGAAACCAACTTCTTACTTCTAAGAACATTCTCAAGAGTACTGTCCGTCACAATGATGACAACTTGAGCATTGGCAATCATCTTTGCCCAAAGGATGCTAAAGCGTGACTGACCTGCAAGATCCCATAAGACAATATTGGCATTCTCAACCTCTTCTGGCAACTTTTTAATTGAGACACCAATTGTTGGGTCATGAACAAGCGGTAAGGTTTCTCCTCGTAGCAGATGGAGAGTGGTTGTCTTACCAACCCCGGCAAATCCAAGGATAGCTACTTTCACCATTGTTACCGCAATCTCATCTACTTTCTCGTCAAATCCATCAAGCGACTGGTTTGCCAAGGCAAGATTAGCATAATCTCTCATAAACGAATCTACAAGCTGCCCCATCTTCTCTTCAATCTGTGAAGCGTCATCGGCTTTATCGGCCACAAACATGAAGGTGAATGGTTTTCGTTGTGAATAGAAAATCCGTGAAATTGCTACATTCATGTGCTCAGTCTTCTCATCTAAGTCTACTGAATGTAGGAATTGTGTGAGGTTGACAAGAAATTCTACCATTATTGATTTTGAATCACTCTTTGCATAATCCTTAGAATAGATCATATTTCCTTGCTCGCCAAGTACATAAACACCACGAATCACTTTGCTTCACCCCAAGTTTGCATGAGAAGCTCAAGATGCCTGCGAGCTGCTTCAGGCGATATTTCTTTATCTGATAGCTTCTTAGATATTTTGGGTAGGACATATTCCGGTAAAAATGAATCAATCTTTGGATTAGTTAATAAAGCCCAGAGATTTTCATCCTCAAATCGAATTGTTACCTTTTCTGATTCTAACGCATAAAGTACTTTTTGCACTACTGACTCTGGAAGTGCAGTCTGATGAGAAATGTCAGTTATCGAGAGTGGCTGTTCTCTCAAAGCAGTCATTACCTTATACTGCAATCTCTCTGCTAAAATGTGTGAAATCTTTTCTCTGTCTTCAAAAATAGGTGAGTTTGGATCATCGACAGGCAGTGTAGGGTTATACCCCTTATTTGGTGGAAGTGGAGAAAAGAACTCAGCTATGTAATCTGCATATTTCTCTGCAAGATCTGGCATAATCTCTTTTGTCTTTGAAATTGATTCTCTAGGGGGCTGTCTGTAACCAAAAATATCTTTGATAAGGAATACTGTTTCTGAAGTCTTACCAAGTAGTTCCACTTTTACGACTCCTGACTCCATCAGAGGTACCATTGCTTCGCGAAGATCAATCTCATCATTCTGTACTTGATTTCTGAGCCATATTGATAATTTTGCAGCTTTTTCTATGCCCTCTGCTTCCATTCGTTCGAGTAATAGAGCTGAAGATGGAGTCAAGAATATTTCTGCAAATTTCTGTTCTTCAGTCAACTCTTTCAAAGTACTACCACTCTGTAATACTTCTTCAAGTGAGAATACTTCAGCATCTACTTTGATCAAAGCTAAAAGCAATCTGCCTGATCCTGCCAGCTCAACTCTGAGCGACTCGAAGTCTTCCTCTGGGTCAAGAATTGAGCATACCATCAATCCTGGATGAAGTATAGAGCTATATGTTACAATCCTCTGCCCCTCTGCCTCAATATAGCTAAGTTCCTCTTTCTTTTCCTTCTGCTGCTCGTAGAAGATAAGGTTGAGTATCTTCTCATTAAGTGTGAGTGTTGAAGGATATCGATGTTTAACAATGAACCCTTGAAAGTCATCTAAATGGACTATGAAAGTTGCCTTTGGCATATTACGCCCCATTCTGGAATTCACAATAGCCCCATAAATGTTTGACTCTCATGTAACCCCTACAGTGAAAACGCGTAAATCTACTCATTATTGCTCATTATCTGGTGATTTCAAGACTCAAGGTGTTTCATACAAATGATATTTCCTTCCTTATTGAATATCCAACATTGTTCACATACTAATGCATTACAAATTATACACATTCCGATATGTTGCTTGATGGAAACTAATCGTGTTTCGGTAATTCCTATTGAATGATTGCTGCAATACAATCGATTACAAACAGAGCAGGAATTAACAGCCTCAGATGAGCAAATCACACACCTTGTCGATTTATTATGATTCTCTCTATCCTCTTTAATTGAGTATTTTTTACAGTCAGAATTTTGACATCGCCCAACCCCTTTATACTCACCACAGATGGGGCAAAAAGGCAATATCTCTTGAGAGCCTCTTTTCATTCTTGGTGACCATTACCTCAATCGCGCTTAATTATTTCTGCATAAGAAAGTATGAAAAGCATTCCCATAACTCAAATATTGGGAAATTCAAATGGACCTTGACCGCTATAGCATCATTGTACCAGTTACAGCAACAAGAAAGCTGCAGCTGGCAGGTGGTCTACTTATGGAACAAGCTGTTCCAGAGGATTATGTTCTTGCAGCTATGGTCTTTCGCGCAATGGAGCGAAGAGATGGAAGAGATTTAGAATTTATACTGAAGAGCTACCTTCCTGTCACTGTAATTCCTTCGCATGAGTCAAACCGCTTTTTCTTGATAGAATTGTTAGGATTAACCTCAGAATCAATTCTAGAAATCAAATCATCTAATCTTTTAAAAGTTAAAGAGAAAGTTGAGGAAGCTTCATCTCCTGATGAGCTGTTAAAATGTATTTATGAAATCCGAGCTGAAGTCAAGAAATATCTTGAATCTCCATCGACAACTGTGGTAGGTCTCTTTTCTGGTCTAATTGCTAGAGGTGTTTCCAGAATTTTTGAACGCCCATCTCATCAAAATATTGACGACTATTCTATTGTGCTCTCTGATATTATTGGGAAATCCGAATTTGATCGGTCAATCAAAGTGCTTCAAAACACCTCTTCAGTGCTTAGCAATTTTGAAGAGGAGCTTGTTGAAATACTTGATAAAATTCAACCTAAAATAAATTCAATTGTGAATGCTCGTAGGACTGAATCTATTCCAGTCATTTCTAGATTAGATTCACGAGTTGGGTCATTGAAAAAACAAATTGATAGCCTTGAATCTGAGAGACATAAAATTGCTTCGAGTAAATCTTCGGATAGAAGTGTCCGTCTAGATGAGATAGATCAGACCCTCGAAGCTCGAAGGGCTGCCCTTGAGAGGGATCAACAAAGACAATCAGAGATTATAACCTCCTTAGAAAATGCCACGCAGAATCTTTCTGTTGGTCAAGATGAACTACTGGCAGAGTCAACCACTGTGATAAAACAGGTTCGCAACCATTTGAGTGCCCTGAGTGACATGTCAGTCCCTGCAAGAATAGATGAATCAGGAAAACGAAAAACAGTAATTTTGATACCCTTTTTCATTGCAGGTTTTTCTAGAAAGGATCAATTACAGATTGAAGTCTATCCATTATCACACCTCAATATGAATGGTGAACGAGTAGGCCGAAGGCGTGATTATGTAGACCCATTTGAATCCCCTTCTCGGGCGATTGATGGGCTTTCTTCTCTAATTGAAGAACGTGCAAATAATGATGTTGCTTTTCGGAAGTTCATTAGAGATGCGTCACAAGATAGAAATCTATTGGCAGATTCCAAGGCTAGAGAGAACCTTCGTACTGGTGCCGAATCACTACTCGGCGATGCGTTGGCAAAACGACCCCTTGTAGATGAATTATTCACTATCCTCGGATCTATTCCTGAAATAAAATCAAAGCGGAAGAAACGTCGTACTGCTACGCCTATGATGACTGATGACTCTATGTGTTCAGTAAAATTCCACTTTCATGATGAAGCTGGAAATCCAGTAGCTAGAGCAGAATTAGAGCTAGGTGCATTGATTCTGGAATCTGATAATTCTGGAATGGCAAGCGTTGGTCTTCCTAGAAGTCATTACGAAGGAACAGCACGAGCAGTCGGTTATATTGAAAAAACAGTAGAGTTCTCGCTTACATCGACTGATGATGTTGTTATTCCTATTACACTAACACCTCTTTCTCATGAGGAACAACTGTCACTACGTCTCGATGAACTTGTTGACCGTGCTAGACGGTTAGACATGATTCGTGAACGACTATGGCAAGCGTTCGAAAAACAGGGCACTACTTTATTGGGCATTCCTGCTTACAGGAATGCATTACTGGAACTTCTCACTGAATTAGGATACGAACCTGAGTCTTGGATTGCAGAAGCTAAACAAAAGACTGGTATGGTGAAACGACTTCTAAAACGGGATGATCGGGTTGATGGACTAAGACGTGATATTCTAAGGATGGCAGAAGACTCAAAGAGATTTGGGGGAATCATGTTATTCTCGGAGCTCTTGGTTCGGCTTGATAATCTGGGTTGGAGTTCAAAATCTGAGGAGATTGAAGACATAATTAGTGAGATGGCAAAAGAAGGATTGATTCAGGGTCTTTCACCCCTTGAGAGTGGCACTCTTCTAGTAGAATTTGTGCCTGTTGCCTTGACCAATGACCCTCAATTAATCCTGGATCTAGCTGCTCATAATGATGGGAAATTGACAATGGAAGATGTTGTAATCCGTCTAAATTGGACTGAGGAACGAGTTCGTAATGCACTAAATCTCCTAATTACGAATGGAGTGGCAAAAGAACAGAGAAGTTATTCAAAAAGTACTCAATACTTTTTCCCTGGCTTGATTGGGGGAAAGAAATAAGTTTAGATTTTCAAGTTAATATTAGTAGACTTTTAGGACATGGGGTTTGAAGGATGAATCGACTTTCACACATAGTGTTTGCATTTGCCCTCTTTGTAGGTCTGTATTCTTTACTCTACGCTTTTAGTGTCTGGCAATCTGATTTGGGAACTCTTTATGAACTTCTTAGATTCTACATTATTGGAGGTATAGTACTAGGTTTTGTTTCAGTTCCAATTCTCTACTACAGAGCACCAAATAGGAATATGCACGCCCGCACAACCAGTAACCGGAGTGCAGTAGGTGCAATGTTCTTCGTCACCTTTTGCGTTGGCTCCTTGGGTGGTACTATTGTCTACCAATGGTATACTGGTATTCCTATCATTGGTAATATTTCAATCTTCATTGGAGCACTGATTACTATTACAGGTGCAATAATGCCGGATTGGGATATTCCTTTTCTAGGAATCAAAAGGCATCGAAATATTGTTTTCCATTCAGTAATGCTTCCTCTTCTCATCACACTTACTACTCTAGTCAATGTGACAACAAGGGTACTCTCTGCAGGGTCCTCGATAATATTGCTAGATCTAAGTATAGGCGCGGAGGTCGAGTATTATATCACCGGATTATTCTTACTTGGATATGCATCTCATCTCTATCTCGATATCTTTCCAAGTGATGCCAATCCATTAGAAATCTTATGGGTTGCAGTAGATCCAGATCAAAAAGCTCCCACAGGGATAAAGCCCCTTGGTCCAATAAAGATATCCAAGAAGTATGCAAGGCACTATCTTATTAGTAATGCTACACTTCTGGTGATTATTGCTCTAGCTCTTTTTGGAATATATTTCCATGCTCTTTTGACTTGATGATAGCTGAGGCTTACCAGTCGTCGTCATCATCTTCAAATTCGAAATCATCGTCCTCATCAAAATCTTCATCCTCATCTTCATCATCGGCATCTCGTTCCGGAGGAAGTTCAATCAAATCCTCGTCTTCATCATCATCCTCGAATAAAAATGTGGCTGGGTCTATCTCTTTTTCATCCTCTTCGACTTTTGGTCGTGGAATACTATTCTGTTTTCTTTCAGGTCCCGCTAAACAGACCATATCTATGGGATCGAAGTAATCACACTCTACGCAACATTCACCTTTGTGATCACAGGTCAAATATGCACCACATCTTTTACAACACTTTAACTCAGACACGATTCAGCACCCGAGGCCATTTCACTAGAGTAAAATTCCGAAAAAAATCTAAATAAGCGTCTCCGTGAGGTAGTATTTTCATACATTTGAGAGAATTTTCCATTTCCAGTCAAAGTTAAATGAAATCCGAATTGTGTGTTGATGGAGCTGTTCTGTTTGGATGATCTAGAGCTTGAAATTCGAAAGATTGTGCTTGATAATGCAATAAAATATGATGGTAAACCTGATGTTAAATCTGTAATGGGCGCCCTCTTGGGATCGAACGCTGAACTACGTTCCCGTGCAGGAGAGATTAAGGGTATAGTTGAAAGAAGTGTTTCTGCAGTTGCTAAGATGTCTCTCTCGGATCAAATCTCAGAACTCAAAAGGATTGCTCCTGAACTCCTTGTTGAACAGGTGCGTGTCGAAGTATCTGAAGAGAAAGAATTACCAGAACTTCCTAATGTCGACAAATGGTCGAAGGTTGTAATGCGTCTTGCTCCATTTCCTTCTGGTCCTCTTCACGTTGGGAATGCTCGGATGGTAATTCTGAATGATTATTATGTAAAAAAATACAGTGGTGAACTTATTCTAGTATTTGATGACACAATTGGGTCTTCTGAAAAAATAGTTGAGCCTGATGCCTTTGATCTTATTCCAGCGAGTCTTGATTATCTCGGTGTAGAATATCACAAAACAGTCTACAAATCTGACCGGCTTGATATATTTTACAAATATGCGGTCGATCTAATTAAGAGAGGGGATGCCTATGTCTGTGACTGCGATGCTGAAGTTTGGAGAACCATGCATAAGGTGAAAGGAATACCCTGTGCATGTCAAGGTCTCGCGGTCCAAGAGAATCTTGCACGTTGGGAAATGATGCTTGATGGAACATATCCTGAAAGAGCTGCTGCTGTTCGTTTGAAGACTGGTATGACAAATCCTGATCCTGCAATGAGAGACCATGTAATTCTACGTATCTCTGAAACAGAACATCCTAGAGTTGGTTCTAGGTATCGCGTTTGGCCATTGCTAGAGTATTCATGGGGCATTGATGATCACGAACTCGGAGTTTCACATATTATTCGCGGAAAGGATCTTGTCAAAGAAGGTAAGATTGAGCAATTCATCTGGAATCTCTATGATTGGCCACAACCAGAACTCATGTATTATGGTCGATTAAAATTCCAGGATGCTACTCTGAGCAAGAGCAAGTCGAGCAAGGAGGTTCGTGATGGTACCTATAATGGATGGCATGATCCTAGAACATGGAGTCTACAATCTCTTGAAAAACGAGGTATCCATCCTGATGCCTTACGCAAGGTGATGCTCGATCTTGGTCTGAGCATAGTTGATATTTCAATCTCAATGAAATCTATCTATGCTGAGAACAGGAAAATCAGAGATGCTGATGCACCCCGTGCTTTCTTTGTTGAAGACCCAGAATGGGTAACTATTCACAGAAACACACTTGATTATGCTAAAGTTCCTGTACACCCTGACTTTCCAAAAAGAGGATTTAGAAAAATACCATTGCATACAATTGATGGTACTGTGGAAGTTGGACTTCAAAAATCAGACCTTAAGAGTTTGAAGAAAGGTGGTCTCTTTCGATTGAAAGATTTCGCGAACTTCACTATCGGAAAGACAAAACCAATCAGCCTGAATCTGGAGAGTTATGATGTGGAAGATGTGCGTGCTGTTGGCGGACCTATAATCCATTGGATACCAAAAGAAGGATCGATACCAGTGGAGATTACACTGATTAATGGTTCAATTGTTCAAGGTCTTGCTGAGCCTAGCTTAACCGAATTAGCCAAAGATACTTTTCTTCAATTTGAAAGAGTAGGTTTTGTAAAAATCAACGAAAAAGGGGATACAATCCAAGTTTCGTTTGCACATAAGTAATGAACTCCACAAGCCAAAGAGAACATATAGTAGAAACGATACTAGCATATTGGCGATAGCACTATGGCTAAGAAGAAAAAAGCAGCAAAAAAGAGTGTGACATTATCACCAACCTTGTTCAAGGTGACTGGTGCTGATGCAAAAATGAAAATCGTTGAAAAGAGCAAAAAGATGTACTATTTCACTGAGAAAATCAACTCTGAAAAAGCAGAGAAGATTGCAATAGCTGAGGGGGCAGATATACTAGGTGCCAGCCCGGCTGAAATCAAAGCAGGGAAACCGTCACTGAAATATGACTTCTATTGCATATATGATGCATCTTTGGAACTATCTTTCCTGAGGATACGTCCTCAAGAGATTAGTGTCAATGAACAAGTAAAGGGAGCTTTGGTAGGAAAGGAAGTGTTGATACCAAAAAAGGGGAAGGATGTTCCCGGACCTTCAATTAAGATAGACATTGTTGAATTGTTTGAAATTAAACGCACAGATGGTATGGTTCTCGATGGTGCAACTGGAGGTCCTGCTAAGGCATTAGAATCTGTCTTGAAAGGTCCTGGAAAGAAGACAGCAACTGCAGCTTGGATTAATAAAGCCCCAATTGCTACGGGGAAATTCAATAGTCTCGAAAAAGTCGTCAAAGCAGTAGCAGCCATGGCTGGGCAGAAACCTTCGGATGCTAAAAGAGTCTCATCTCATTTTCTAACCTTTACAAAACTCGAAGGATATCTTATTCCTGTCTACTATGTTACACTAACCGCTGGTGCTAAAAAACAGATAATAAAAGTGAATGCTCTTAATAGTGCAGTTTCTGTCAAAGTGTAATCAATATCTATTCAGGTTGAGGTGGGCCCCATCCACCTCCTCCTGGTGTTTCAATACAGATGATGGCATCTTTAGGTACTACAATAATAGTCTTTGATTGCAGTTCATGCTCCTCGTTTTGATAGACAACCCTGTTTCTCCCTTTCACTCCTTCTAAACCTCCGGCAATACCCCACGGTGCAAGAAGGCGTCTCTCAGACTGAATTGAAACAGTGCTTCTTTCTGATAATAATTCAATTTCTCGTAAGACACCATCACCACCACTCCATTTTCCCAAACCTCCAGTTCCTCTTCTGATTGCATAGTTCTTGACACGAAGAGGATATTCTGACTCAAGTGACTCTATTGGTGTATTGAGAGTATTTGTCATATGAGTATGAATTGCACTAACGCCATTCTTTCCATTGCATGCTCCAGATCCTCCTCCAATGGTTTCATAGAATGAAAAGGCACGACCACTTCTGGAATCTATACCTCCAATTGTCAAATTATTCATTGTTCCTTGACTTGCCGCTGGAACGAGATTTAGGAGAATCTTGCTCAGTGCTCCTAAGATTGTATCTACAATTCTCTGAGATGTTTCTACATTTCCAGCTGACACAGGTGCAGGATATTTAGGATTGAGTAGAGAACCCGCTGGTACGTTTACATCAATCACACTCCAACACCCCTCATTAATTGGGATGTTTTGACCAAATAGAGTGATGAACACATAATACACGGATGAGAGTGTTGAAGCTAAGGGACAATTCACATTGCCTGTTACTTGATTGGATGTTCCTGTGAAGTCAACATTTGCTCTTCCATCCTTAATCTTCACTGATACTCTAATTGGAATATTCCAATTTCCTGCGCCATCACTATCAAGATAATCGGTAAATTCTCCGTATTGATTCTCATGGAATTGGAGTTTGTTTGTCATCATCTGCGCTGAATATGCTTTTAGGTCAGTGAATGTCCTCAGTAAGGTTTCCCATCTATGAATCTGTGCAATTTGATCAAGTCTAATTCGACCAACATGATTGGCAGCGATTTGAGCTGAAAGGTCTCCAATTCTCTCATCTGGTGTACGAGTTGCATCGAGAATATCCTTGATTTTCACCAACTGGAGTTTTCCATCTGTGACAATGATTCTTGGTTCAACTAGGACTCCTTCGTCATGGATTGAGAGTGAAAGTCCTGGCATGGATCCAGGAGTCTCCCCACCAATATCAGCATGATGTGCCCGATTAGCAGTGAATGCCACTCGCTCTCCCTCGGAAAAAATAGGTGCGACAAGAGTGAGGTCGGGCAGATGTGATCCTCCTAAAAATGGATTGTTTACTAGAGCCATCGAATCCTCAATGAGTTCATCTTCCAATATCTCGATGCAAGATCTGACTGAGAGCGGCATTGCACCAAGATGAACAGGGATATCTTTGGATTGTGCAATTAAATGCCCATTATCATCAAAAATCGCGCAGCTACAATCACGACGTTCCTTGATGTTCGGACTGAAGGCTGTTCTTCTAAGAGATTGACTCATTTCTCGTGCACAAGAGATGAGCGCGTTCTTGATGACTTCAAACGTTATAGGATCTTCAATCATCAAGATAACCTCCTTAATAATAATGTCCCATTGGACAATTGTTCACCTTCCCAACCATTAGGAATGAATGTTGTTGTATCAATCTGTTCTATGATTGCAGGTCCTTCTATTATCTGCCCTATTCCAAGATGGTCTCTTAGATAGACCTCCGCATTATACTTAGCCCCACTTGCTAAGATGATTTCTCGCATTCCACTCGGAAACGCTTCTTCAGCGATATCACATTTGTATCGCGTGTTCCTCTTCGTTCTTGCATGCGCTGTCACTCTTGCAGTAACCCACTCAACTTCTCTCCCCTCCATCTTATAGCCAAAGGATAGTGAATGTAAGTCCTGAAAAGTTGCTATCGATTCTGATAGGAGATCATCCACCTCCTGCATTATTGGAATTGTCAGCTCGTGCGATTGCCCACTATATCTCATATCTATCTTGAAATCTTTGTGAATGTCTCCCTTTCTTGCGCCTTGATCAACAAGTCTTTTTTCAGCTTGTTGTGAGAGCTCATCCAACGATTTCTTTAGCATCTTAGCATTGGACCCGTTAGCTTTCATCAGAACCGTCTGCATCAGATCTACACGTAAGTCCGTACAGATTAAACCAAATGCAGAAGTTATACCTGGAAACGGTGGAATAAGGATTTTTTTCACATTGAGTGATTCAGCAATATCGACCGCCTGAGTTGGACCTGCTCCTCCGAATGGAATGAGAACAAAGTTACGTGGGTCATGACCTCTCTCCACTGTGACCTCACGAATGGCTTGGACCATATTTTCAGTTGATATACGAATTATTCCTAATGCAGTTTCTTCAATCGATAACTCTAATCGTTGAGCAATATTAGCAATGGCATTATGAGCCAATTCTAATCTTAATTTGATTTTTCCACCAAGGAAGAAATCAGGATTCAATCTTCCTAAGAGAACATTAGCGTCTGTGATTGTCGCTTCTTTTCCTCCCTTCCCATATGATGCCGGTCCTGGACTCGCTCCAGCACTTTGAGGTCCAACATGAAGAATGCCTGCTGAATCAATCCAAGCGATGCTTCCACCGCCTGCACCAATGGTTTTGACGTCAACAGAAGGCATTCTAAGTGGTAGTCCTGCAATCTCATTGTCTGGCTGAACAATGATATTTCCAGAAATTGCACTTATATCACAGCTAGTACCTCCCATGTCAAGTGTGATTGCATTATCAATTTCATTTTGCTTAGCTATCTCCCATCCGCCAATAACCCCTCCTGCTAATCCGGAAATAGCTAAGCCAATTGCTTTTCCTCTTGTTTGAGAGGCTAATATGGTTCCTCCATTTGATTGCATCACTGTCAATCGGCTCTTTGGAACTAACCTTTGAAGCGAACCATCAAGTTTCTCTAGATACCCTGCAACTAATGGTCCAAGATATGCCTCTAACACAGTAGTAGATGTTCGTTCAAACTCTCTAAATTCTGGCAAGACCTGAGAGGACGCAACTACATATGATTGTGAGTGGTCTTGTAAATTCTTAAGAAAAGCCATCTCATGGATAGGATTTCTAAAAGAGAATAATAGTGAGATCGCTATGGAGTCATAGTTTCTCTTACTGAGTTCCTTAATAACTCGTTCAATCTCATTCTGACATAATGGAACTACTGTGTTTCCCTCAGAATCTAACCTCTCAATCACTCCTACTCTGTTCTCTCTTGAAATAAGTGGTTCAGGTTTCGATGCTGAAATAGAATAGATTTCTTCTCTTTGTTGTCGACCGATCTCTAAGATATCCTCGAAACCTGCTGTAGTGAGAAGGACTACTTTAGCTCCTTTTCGTTCAAGCATGGCATTTGTCGCTACTGTTGTCCCGTGTACAATGAGTCCAACATCATCATGTGTGAGAGAATTAATTGCAAGAATCTCCTGAATACCTCTTAGTACAGCTTGATCTTGGTTGCCTGGGATTGAAGGTATTTTGTGTATGTATTGATTTCCAGTGTCACTATCAATCATCATCACGTCGGTGAACGTGCCACCTACATCCACACCTATTACCTTCATTTCGAACACGAGTGGTGAATAATTATCCATGATAAGAATACTTGGGCAGGTTAGTATCTTCCTCCTCCTTAATGCTTATATCAAGAATTGACCTCGGCTCTAGATGTGCATTATAATGACATTATTTTCTTCACGAAGTCTTTCCTATGTATCTGTAGTATTGCTGGTTCTTC
>SDOA01000017.1 GCA_004524595.1 Candidatus Thorarchaeota archaeon
CGAAAGAATCCACTGTTGAAACATCCAAATATAGTGATTACGCCTCATATTGGTAGTGCAAGTGTTCATACCAGAGCAACGATGGCGCAAATGTGTGCGGAAAATCTAAGTGCAGTCCTGACAGGGAGGATTCCAGTCAATATTATTAATCCAGAGGTGTTGTAAATGGGCGATGAATGTATAAAGAAGATTGAAACACGTCAGTCTATCAGAAAGTTCACTGGTGAAACTATTTCTGAGAGTGAAATCTTAAAAATAGTAAAGACAGGTCTCAGTGCGCCCAGTGCAGGTAATAAACAGCCTTGGCGAATTGTCTTAGTTACTGATGCTGATCAAAAAGAGCGACTTGTATCTGCTGTATTGGGGCAGTCCTTCATCAAACAGGCAGCACTCATTATTGTAGTATGTGCAGTCCCACAAGAATCTGCGGAGAGATATGGAGAAAGGGGTTCCTCGTTATATGTGTTTCAAGACACAGCTGCATTGACACAAAACATTTTGCTAGCAGCTCACATGAGAGGTTACGGAGCCTGTTGGGTAGGTGCCTTCGATGAATCAGCGGTTAGAAAAATTCTGAATATTCCAGAAGGAATGAGACCAGTTTCCTTAATTCCTATAGGAAAAATTTCAGGTGGTCTTCCAAATCCGCGACCTAGAAGACAAATATCGGAAATTATGACAAGAGATTCATTCTGATTGTAGCTAGCATCTTATCCAATTGTGCTGGAACATTCTATTTCCACGAATAGTAGTTAGATAATTAGTGCCTTTTTACATGAGTGTAATATAGAAAAAAAGAAGAGTAAGGGGGAAAAATCCCCCTATTTAAACTAAGGATCGACTCGCATAAACCTACTTCTTCCTGATGAGGAAGAGTATGAGGATTACGACGACACCGACACCAATACCGCCTACAAGACCAATCAAGAGAGGATCAAGACCAGGTGGGGTCGTTGTGGTTGTGGTTGTTGTCTCACTCGTGGTCGTTGTGGTTGTGGTTGTTGTCTCAGTCGTAGTCGTTGTTGTTGGAGGTGGAGTTGTTACTGGTATATCACCTGCATCGACTGCTGTTGAGAAGCCATCAGCAAAGTCACCAGGCCAGTACCCTGCGGGTGGATCGCTGACATCAGCCAAGTCAGGAATCGTGAAGTCAAGACTGTAGGCTCGTACTCTGAACATGTACGAGTCTTCCATCCATCCACTCGAGTTCCACCTGTATGTTGTTGCTGTGAGGTTCTGAGCGAGGAGCATGTAAGATGCACCATCGTCGTTACTCAACCATAGCGAGTAGTAGTGGGTATCATCTGCATTCCTATCGGTTACGCTCCAGCTTATGTCAAAGGTTCTGTCCTCATCTCCAGTAACTGGAGCTGGGTCATTAACTGTGACTTCTGGTGCGAAGAAGTTACCGATGAAGATGTCAGCAAACTCCACTGAGTAGTGGATGTTAACACCCGTATCGCTATCAACAAGCACAGAGTAGGTTTGGTTAGCTAGTAGGTAGTAGGTATCAATCTGGAAGTTATTGGCATAGACACGATCTGGTTCAAGACCAAGTCGATTGTCAACACGCAACTCGTAAGTTCCAGCTGCACCATCGTAGTTCAGGATACCGAAGTCGATATCACCATCTCTACTGGCAGTGAATGAGCCTACTTCTGGATGAGCTCCAGTAGCCATCTGTGCACCTAGTAGGTTATTGCCGTAGCTTCTCTGATCCATTGGCGTATCAGACCACCATGCCATGATATCACTATCACTATTCGAGAAGTCACACACCACACGTACATTGTCACCGTTTGTGATTCCAGGTACAGTCTCCCAAGCATAGAATGCTGGATCGATAGTGCCAGTGAACTGGCTGCCAGGATCACCAGGTGCAATGACTAGGTCACCAATGCCCACGAAGAGTGTTCCGTAGAGTACCTTCATCTCGACTGAGGTGACGGTCAACTCTGGAATGCCTCCAACGGGATCAACCCAGGTAGCATTCACAACAACATGGTCGCCAACAGCACTGCCGCCTGCAATGAGAGGTGTTGTAGGAACATCTCTGGCATGATAGGTCATCTCTAGAGTTGGTTCAGGTAGGACATCTAATCCGAAGACTTCAACGATGAAACCTTCAGGAAGTGCTTCCACACTGTTCACTGTAGTATAGATGATATACCGCCCAGGTCCAGGGATATGAGCGATAGCAACTGATGATGAACCAATTGAACCCACAGCATCTGCGGAGTCCGCAAGTGAAGCACCAGTCATATCGACAATCGCTACAGTCACATCAGTGTGAGCTCCTGTCCAATCTGCTCTTGCACCTAGGTAGGCAACATTTGCATCTACTACATCAACGATGTAGGATCCATGGTCGCTTCCATCATAGTAGGTATCCCATCCTGCATTAATGAATGCTGGATCGTATGGAGTCAGGTCAGTACCAAATCCGTTAGCTATCTGCATTACGGAACCATCGTGAGCGTCGTACTCAGCCATTACACCAAAGGTGTATGGGATCTTGTGCACAACTTCAGCACCATCCGTGACCTTGATGAAGCCTTGATGGACACCATAGTCAGCTGCAACGGTCAGGTTCGCCCAGATACCACCGGCTGCGTTGTCACCCAGAGTAATCTGAGTATCAACTACTTCAGCCCAAGTCACAATTGTGACTGTGACATTGTTGCCGTCAGTGTATGGCCAGCTTCGAATTGTCTGGTCGTTCACCATGACAATACCTTCATTCGGGAACAATGTGCCAAGACCGTCAGGATGGCTCAAGTCCATCTTGATGTTGTTAGCAGTTCCGCCACCGTATTGCCAGCGAGTGATCTCATCACCAAGACCAGTGAATCTGTTGTAGTAGTCAACCACACCATTAGCTGGTGATGTGTCATCCCAATCAAAAACGAATGCCCAGAGGTTGTCACCTTGGAATGTGGCATAGTCACCAGAGATGTGAATTGTTGCATAGGTTGAAGCCGCAAAGGCGGCGTATGCACCAGTTTCAACAGCCTCAAGTTCAGTGTCTAATTCGAACCAACCGGCTCTCATGACAGGATTACCTGTTGAGGTTGTCTCATTGTATATCGAGGTCTCATAAGTAAAGGACCAGATATCATCAACAACATACCGCGTTGCTTGCCATGTGTAGGTTCCAGCACTCACTGGAGCACCACCTGCTAACTCACCATGGAATGTCAGACTCTTGGTTGCACCAGGAGCGAGGATTCCATAGTACAGATTGGTATCTCCAAAGAGGGTCGGAATTGAGTCGTTCATGAAGTTCATACGGTCGTATGGCATCATTCGGTATTCCCAGGCATCATTGGTCTCATATGCCCAGTTGGCAACTGAGTCATAGCTCCACCAGAGAGTACCTGCGGCACCATCAACGAAATCTATTGCTGCAGTGATGTTGACACGACCGTTACCTTGAGCCAAGGGGTCCATGCCAATGTCATCAGCTGTGCTTTGAAGGACTGTCTTTACTTTATCAGGCATAAATACTCCAGCAGCCTCAATAACGAGAGCTGCAGCACCAGCCACGATTGGACAGGCCATTGATGTTCCACCATAGGTAGCATACCCAGTACTTGTACCGAAGAATATGTCACCATGATAGAGCACGATACCGTAGTTATTGGCACCAGGAGCAAGAATGTCAGGCTTCGGATAGCCAAGGGTTAGAGGACCTCTGGCCGAGAACGAAGCAATCTGATCGAATCCTTGGTCTGGACCATACGAGTTCTGGAATGTGTGATAGCTGGTTGTTGCACCAACACCGATCAGCTGAGGAGCTCTCGGTGGTGTAGTTGTACCATAACCAGGACCTGCGTTACCCGCTGAGAAGCATTGTAGGACACCAGGATAGTATGTGGCGTTAAAGTAACCAGGAGTACCAATAGCTGCGTAGATCAGTGAGTACTGACCCCAGAGCTCGTAGTACTGCGGAGCTACCCAACCCCACGAGTTGCTCGTGATGTGCATTTGGTGTGCACTATCATAATTCCATTCAAAGTAGCCAGTTCCCCAGTTAAAGTCGAAACCAGCAGTCCAGAGCATGGACATGAACTCAGAAGCGATACCTACAGTCATCACACCTAAAACTTTTGCATCAGGTGCAACACCCTTCAATGTCTGCATTGAATAGTTCAGACCGACAGGGAAACTAGTGACACCCTGACCAGCAATCTCGCCAGCACAGAATGTACCGTGACCGTTTCCATCGTACATGATACCGAGTGCACGACCAGCAAGACCAATACCATCAATCAAACCTAGACCGAAGATGTTGTCTTCCCATACATGAGCAAGAGTACCAAGTCCGAATCGTTCACCATCTGGATAATCGTAGTATAGAAGTGAATGGACAGGGTCAGGATCGTGACCATACCAGAGACCAGCCTCAAAGTCATCAACGAAGCTGTTGTCTAAGAGAGCATCATAGTACGCCCAGGCAGCAGGGTCATCAAAGTCCCATTGCTCCCAATAGATGACGTTATTCCACAAGTCAGTGTGGGCTCTCGTATCGTTCCAGTTAATGATGATCTTGCTACCGTTCAACACAAGTGCCGGTGCAAAGACCTTCAGGTATGGATTGGAACGTTGCTGGAAGACGTATCCAACAGTGTAGTAGGGACTACCTAGTGTATAGGCGGAAGTTGGACCTCCAGATGCATATTGTGGAGCAGGAATCTCTGTGTCTGCCCTGAACTTTGTATTGTAGTAGTTTGTCAGGTTAGCCTGACCAGGATAAGCATTGCCATACCATGCAGCCAAGTAGGCATCCATGAACCAGTCAAGGTTGGATAGACCACCCTGATTGTTTACGTATGGACTACCATGAGCACATGTACTCCAGTTGACATACCACTTGCCACCCATCTCATAACTAAGCATGTTCCAGCCCGATAAAGCCAGATATTCCGTAGCATTAACAACTGTCGCATTAACACGATAGAGGTTGACTCCAAAGCCATAACCTGTTGGATCAAAGCTGGTTGACATGTTGTCTGCACCCATATCAAGGGCACCGACAAGGTCAGGATGAGTAAAGTCAACACCTGTGTCTACTACTCCGACGCGAACTCCATCGCCAGTATATCCTTGAGCCCATGCGTAATCTGCACCAATGTATGGATTGATCACGTATGCATCCGGTTCAGTAGTGACCGGTTCAAAGGTTGGCTTGGATTCAACACCGGAAGTTTTCTGATTATAAAGACGGTCCGCAAAGGCAGTTACAACACCATCGAATTCCTCAACTGCTGTTACACCAGCTACTCCATCGATGTAAGCGCTTACAATAGTTGCAACACCAAGATCAACTTTCCAATTGACCTTGACTATTTCTTCAAATGCAGCTATGTCAGCACCTTCCTCAAGAGTAATGAGAGCGCCTAACGCACCATCCACATTGAGGGCAACGTCAGACGGGATTATTCCTGTCGCCTTGTAGCTAGAAAGTACTGAGTCAAGTGGACCTTCAAGACTCCGCTCTTGGAAATAGCGGTTCAAATCCATCATGACTTGCTCAGGCGTGGAAATCTGAGGTGTGGTAACCTGCGGAGAATCTCGTGCCATGGGCGTGAATGGTGCCATAACCATTGTAACGGTAAAGGCAACAATCATAAACATGGACGCTGTTTTCTTCAGGTTGTTCATTTTTTATTTTCTCCTCACGTATATTGTAGAGAACAAAAACGTACAGAAACACATCATCACCGCATCGATGACATCTTCTGGACGCAATAAAACCTCCAAACTCATCGCATCGCGATCAGCTGTCTCCTCTTCAGCGTTCTCCACGGGTATTGTGATTAACATCGAAAAGGAATATTGTATCTATTAAGCATTGTGCAAGAATTGTACTATGGTCAACAATCATTTTGCTCGAATGTTGATAATCAAGTACACTTATTTTCCTATAATGATATTAAGTATCCATAATGCCTTTTATCTGTTTTAGGAGTCTATCATTGCTTTATTTTTTCAATGTGTTTACAAATACACTATTTTCTTCAAAGACTGGTTGATGTATTAAATGACTGTTACTTCTTAAAGAGGATTATTAATAAGTTGAATTTGTCATGAACCTTTTCTACGCACGAACCATTTTTTTGACAGCATCAATTATCTCATTTACCATTATGATTGCACCGATGAGCTCAATCTTTGGTTCATTCTCTTCGATATTTCCAGCCTCTCTGGCAACTCGGGTCATTGATCTACCAAGACCTTCAATAAGAGACACAAATGCTTCTTTTACCATCACCTCTCTTCCAGAAGATTCTACTTGTGAGATGAGCTCTACAAGATCGGTGATAACGCTATCAGATACTTCGGATGCAGTTTCAGATCTCCGAAGAAGATCCTCCCATCGTGCGTTCAGGTTTTGTAACTGCGAATGTAATTGGTCAATCTTCCCTGAATCGATAGATGGAGCTGTTGCGGTCTCAGTGTTTTCAATTGTCAATCGTAAATCTGCTATTTCAGATTGTAGAGATTCAATACTCGCATCTCGTTCTGCAATTTGAGCACGGAGTGTATCTTCAGCACTGGAAGGTATCTTCTTGGACTTTAGCTGCTCCTCCATTATCTCTATTGATGTCTCCCGCTCCGCTACCTCGGCTTTGATAGTTTCAAGCTCACTTTCAAGAGTGGTGAGCGCCTGTTCCTTCTCTATAATAAATTCATTGAGTCTCTTGTTTTCAGCTTCAAGTTTCTGAAGTGCTTGCTTTGAAAGATATGCAACCTCTTTAGTAAGTTTGAGATCTTCTCGCAGGCCAGAGAGATCAGGATTTGGAGGAGAAATCACGAAATATGAAAATACCGTAAATAAAATACCAATAATAATTACATAAACAAGAGAGGTACCAACAGAGCTAAAAATGAAATCTGTGACTGCCTGAAGTCCAGAAGAGAAACTAGCCCATGAGCCAAAGGTCCACCATAGAACGCTTGATGCAGCATACAACAGAAGCCCGAAAGATATAATCAGGCTTGATAGGCTCGAGAAGACCATCAGGTTTCTTGTGATATTATCTTGTGGTAGATGTCGTTGATATAATAAGAGAGTGATGGCAAAGAATACTAAGGGGATGACATAAGGTAAGGTGGCAACAATATCATCCATGGGCGTTCCAAAAGTAACAAGTATTTTCAATCCATCTTTGAACAACAAACAATCCATTGAGATGCCTCCCAACTTATGTAATGATGAGATATGTTTCAGAAGATAAAACTATTCTGGAAAAACTAGTAGTAAATCTAAACACGCAAAATTAGCGCTCTGTCCGTTACGTAAGAACACGGACAGATCTGCCATCAATAATTTATTCTTGCCAGAGTTTTGCCTTTAAGGCTTCATGGTCCTCTATGGCCATCTCTAAACTCTTGACAAATCGGCTAGCTTCATCAATTGATAAGAGAAATGAAGCCTTCAAGTCTTTATCTTCTCCAATCATCAAACGAATCTTCCCGTCATTAACCCAGCCCTCTGAAGTCTTTTCAGGCAATGCAATCTGCATCTCAAACCAGGTTCGGCGTGTTTGGCCTGTGTCTCGATCGTCAAAAAAATGTTTGAGTTGAAGTCTACGCTCGTATGTATGTGCTTTTGCACCCATCTTGATTTTACACTCCTTAATGAATTATAGGCGCTCATTGACGCCCACATATAATAATCATCACGAACAGTTTTGTGTTCCTTTCTCGGATTTTCCGAGCTACCCAATACGTTATAATTTCACCAGTTTAACACAATAAAGCAGGTAAGAAAAGCCTTATTTTGTTCTCGGAAGCGTTTTGCGTGGAAGGACAATCTACGATGCGCGCAGTTCATAGAATCATTATATCCATGTTCATACTCGGAACATTACTATTCACACCAAATGTTGTGTGGGGATCGACCGCCACCTCAGAGAATAGTACTCATTTTGGTATGAGTGCAAACCTAGCGATTGCAGTAGCAGCAGCTCAACCGGATGATATTCTAGCAGTCGTTGCTCACTTTCCTGAAGGTTCAACACCAGAAAACATGATTGCGAGTATCTTGGCTTCTGGAGCAAGCAGTATAACAATTAGACACGCATTTCATCTGATACCGATGGTTTCATTATATATTAAGAGCAGCGAAGTTGTAAGACTGACAAAGAATGTTGATGTGGTAGGTCTCACACTGGATATTACCAGAAAGTTAGCTATAGAGACCCCATTTGAAGAGTTCATAGTAGCTACTGATGTAAATGACTATACACACTTTACAGAAATCATTGATGCCAAAAATATGTGGGCTCAGGGCATAAATGGTAGTGGTATTGTAGTAGCAGTACTTGATAGTGGCGCAGATGCGGAACATCCCGATCTACAAGACAAAATAATTGACTTCAAGGATTACATTAACAAACGAGATGACAATGATCCTTCGGATGGAATGGAAGCCTATGATGATAATGGTCATGGAACAGCTTGTGCATGGAATATTGCAGGTGACGGGACCGCGAATGGTGGTAACTTCACAGGTGTTGCTCCAGGAGTAGACCTGCTAATCATTAAGATTTTAGATGATGAAGGTGCTGGCGACGACTCTGTGATTGCTCAAGGCATTGAGTATGCTGTTGATAATGGTGCTGATGTTATCAGTCTCAGTTTAGGGGGAATATGGACAGATAATACATATCTAATAGAACCATCAGTTGTTGCAAGCAGAGCGGCTGTGGATGCTGGTGTTTCAGTAGTAATTGCAGCTGGTAATTCAGGTCCACAGGCGTATTCCATAAATTCACCAGGCATTGTTGAAGAAGCAATCACTGTGGGATCATCTACCGGCGATAAGGGAGTTGTTGCGTTCAGTAGTGTTGGTCCAGTCTTAAGAACTACATCAGAACCAGCAGGGTATTCAGCAAAACCGGACATTGTAGCACCAGGCTATCAAGTTGTTTCAGGTCGTTCTCAAGATGCAAATCCCTATGAATATCTCTCATATAATTATTCACAGTTTCAAAATACATACACTCAATGGTCCGGCACTTCAGCATCCACTCCTATCGTTGCTGGAGCAATTGCGTTATTAGCACAGAATCATACCCTCCTTACTCCTGAGGAAACAAAAACAGCTTTAATGATCTCAGCAAAAGATCTTGCTCTCGATCCAATGATTCAGGGATGGGGTATAATCAATGTTACAGCGGCATCACAAGCTTTGACTGATTATAGTCGAGATATAACCCTAATGACACCTAGAAGATTCCCAACATTGCCATGGAGTGGCAACGTGCTCATCATTGGTGATGAGCGACCACCTCAAAATATAACAATCATCTCAACGCATTCAATTGGAACAACAAGCATAGGCATTAGTGGAAATGCTAGTAGTTATGTCAAAACTAATGTTGAACAGGTCTCAGTTATTGCAGGCTATTCGCATTTTGGAATGTGGCTGGAAGTTCCGGAAGATCTCCCATTGACCGAAGTGGGAGTATATACAGGTAAGCTGAATCTTACTCAAGGTGACGCGACAATTGCTTCAATTGATCTTAGTTTTACAATAACTCTCTTTGGTGGCCGATTGATGGTTGATATGGAACATCACACGACAGGACCTCAAGGCGACATTGATGATCCATCGTATTATGGGTACTTTACAGAATACCTGAGAGGAGAAGGAGTTATAGTCACAGAGTTCGGAAATCCAAATGACAGCCAGAGGAGCTACATAGATATTGGAGCACTATCCAGTTCAGATATCTTCATGATTATGGACACTGAGACTGCATATACTGAGGGAGAAATATCAGCCATCCATCAATTTGTTGCAAATGGAGGAACACTGATTGTATTATCAGAGTTCTGGGATGCATCAATCTCTCAAGCATCCTATGCTATAGACTATTACAATTTAATTTTGGAACCCTTTGGAATTCAGTGCGAGCAGAGAGGTATTGGTGTTGGTGTTGGAGAGTATGGAGAAATCTATGATGCAAATACTGGTAGTATAGCAGAGAATCATACTCTGATGGAGGGTGTAGAAAGTCTCTACATTATTCTGGGTAGTACATTATCAGTAAATTCATCTATTGCAAATGCGCAAGGTTTATTCTGGGAGGACTCTAATAAGACTCATGCAATAGTAGCTACTGCAGAATATGGTTCTGGACATGTGTATGTTATTGGAGATGGTTCGACTCTATATGATGATATACTCTATGATGCTATCCGATTTGGAGCAGATAATCTCAGGCTTTTGAGGAACCTAGCTTCAGCAATTGTACCTGATGCACCAAGAATCTATGATGTTGTACTTGAGAAGGGTGATTTTGGAGAGCATGCTAATGTGACCGCTTATGTCTTCGATGATGACCTTGATGTCGTGTCGATGAGCATCATAGGTCCGTTAGGAACTAATATCACAGGAAGCGTTACAGAGAGCTTGGGTTACAAATTCTCAACTACTTTTATCTTCAATAGTGGCGGCTTCTATTCATTCCGTGTTGCCGCAATAGATGACGCAGGTAATGTTAAGATATTCCAAAAGACAATTCTAGTTCCAGTAGATGCAGCGGATGACTTCTTTCTCCAAGCAGTCACATATTCACTCCTTGGAATAGTTGCTACAGGCATAATTTACTCTGGTTGGCAACGATATGGTGCCGGTCGAAGGGGGAAAAGGAAAACTGATAGTGGTGATGATGAGGAATGGCAAGTTCCTCAACCATCTATCGAATAGGTCCAAAGGTCTGTTCAATGTATTCTTGCAACCTCTCATGACGAGGTTTCGAGAGTGGTTTTTCTTTTAGTATTGCACTTGATTCAACTCTATCAAGAATCTCAAATCCAAGTCTTGCACCCAATCTTGAAGCGAGTACTTGACCACCTATAAGAACGCCTTCTTCATTAGTCACAAGAGCGACTTTCGTGAATTCATGCGGATCTTCAATGAAGAGTACTGAGGTCTTAACCCCCACATTTTTTGCGGTTGTTGATGAGTGACCTATACATACAATATCTGTTCCGAAAATCCTATCGTATTGTAGACGTGTTGCCGTATCGGAGTAAATCTTCGAACCTCCAACAGCTGCAACTCCAGCTTGTCTACCTGCTCGAGCAGCTACACTTCCAACAGGTAGAAGTAACTGTTTGTCAGTAAGAGGATCAACCATCTCAACACAATCACCAATAGCGTAGATATCATTTTGAGAGGTTTCCATCTTCTCATTTATTATGATACCTCCAAGTTCGCCAATTTTGAGACCAATCTGTGCAGCTAGTTTGACATTGGGTTTTACTCCAGTCATGAAGATGACTGCATCTATTTTGTGATTCTTACCCGCAAGTACGAGACCTTCAACCTTACTGCTACCAAGCACCTTCGAAGGTTCTTCACCTTGATGAATTATCAGATTTTCTGGGAGCCTTGAGAGGAGCTCCTTACTCATTGGTGCTTCAAGCTGACGACGCATTAGTCGTGAACGAATTATCAGATGGGTTTCCTTACCAAGTTCTAGAAGCCGCTCAGCAGTTTCAAGACCACTAAAACCAGCACCAACAATTGCGATTGATTCCATTCCTGATAATAGTTTTCCAATCTTCGTGGTATCCGACATTGTTTGAATTGTAAAGACTCCAGGTAAATCAATTCCAAGGATAGTAGGCAGATTAGGTATCCCACCAGTTGCTAAAATTAGACGGTCATAATCTATTTCAGAAGTCCCTTGTGGTCCTTTGATATCAATCACCTTGTTGTCGGGATTGATTCTGACAACAGAAGTCCCTGGAAGGACCTTGATTCGTTTCTTTGATAGTACATCAAATGACCAGTCTTTAATATCAAGTAGATCAGTATCTGGGAATTCTAAAGCTAAAGAAGCTCCAGGTTTTCTATGTGCTTCATCTATCTCTTCAGTGATTATTTTTATGTCAGCTTTTGAATCAAACATTCTAGCAGCAATAGCAGCAGATGCTCCGCCAGGACCATATCCAATAATTACTATATTCATCTATTAATTCCTCTTTATTTTTTCATTCGTTTGACTGCTAATATGATGACCAATCCGGAAATAACCGCAACCATACCTACGATGATTAGAGTATTATCCTCTATGACAATTAGTGTGGCAAACTGTAATTGTGTTGTTGTGATGGTGTTACCTTTAGCAATTGCGAACACGTCATACGTACCAGGTGCAAATCCAGATGAAGCAATTACAAATTCATAGAGACCAGCTCCATAAAGCGTAAAGTTACGCCATATTCCTGAGGAGTGCTGAAAACCAATCATTACTTCTGTTGTCAATTCATATTTTTCGAGAGCGATTTCTCCAGTTATTTTCTCATCGATTAAGAAACCTATTCTAATAATAGATTTGTCAAGGATTGCACTAGTAAATCGTATGAAATTACTGATTGGTCCATATAACATGACAAGAGGGGAGATAATTGATTGAGATTCTGATGTCACATTAAAGAAAAGACTGGTAATATAACCAGAGAAGACAAGGTCCAAATCAACAGTGTATTCTATATGATTTTTGTTTAAAATAATCGATGAGTTAAGTGAGTACAAGTCACCATCAACAATACTTAGTCCAATAGATCTGTCATCAGTAGACGAATCTCTATCATAAGTTGAGACTGCTATAAGTAAACTATCATCTTCTGATGTTATCGTCAGAGATTGAATTAATGGTCTCCATATATCAACAAGATTAACAGAACTAGTAGAATCAACATACATCATTGTGGCATTATGTGTAGCAACGATAACACTTCCCCTAGTTCCTTCATTAAGACCTTCAACCTTTACAAATGTAGATATCGAATCATCCCACCATGACCCGCGTAACATTGATACTTCATAAGCTGAGCCAGTCCATTCGTATATCTCCAGTACATTAGAAGTAAGATTCATCAGAATGTCAGCTCCATTAATACCAGTAGAAGGATTCGAATCTATATCCCATTCAATACTGAGCATATTAGTTCCTGAGAAATTACTTAGTACAGTGCTTGTGATTGAAAATACTAAATCTTTGGTTTGTTGAAAGACCTTCACTGATCGAATGTCAAGCTCGGGTAAAATATCAAAATCCAATGGATCACTCACAAGTGTTTCTACAATTGACCAATCGGATTGCGATGAATCTAACTTCATCGTTTCGTTGAGCACATGCATTACAGATAGAGCTGCATCACATAGTCCATGACCAAAATCAGCTATTGCCATATCATTATGCGAAGTTAGACCTCCTGCACCATTTACAAGGGCGGAATAGGTCCTCCAAGAGTTATCAGTTCCTTCAGCCTGAAGAATCAGAGCTATGGTTCCAGCAACATGAGGGGAAGCCATGCTGGTTCCTTCTTTTTGTGCCCAGAGACTGCTTATACTGTTTCTCGCAGCTGTAATTGACACACCAGGCGCTGCAATATCGGGTTTAGCAGCTCCATCAATTCTTGGACCTCTACTTGAAGTGGAAGTTATAGTCCCTGAATACTCAGAATAAGATGAAACTGCTATTGCGAAGTCAGATGTAGCAGGTGAACTTATGGTACGTAAATTATCTATCTGACTTAGAAATCTGAGGTTAAAAGTGTCCCAAGAACCATCCCAGGCATAACCATCGACCCATATACTCTCGCCCGAGGGATTTTCTACAATTACATCCCAAGTTCCATCCAACCAATCATGATTCGCTGTAGAAACTTGAATAATTATGTTATTCATTCCACGAGGACTAATATCACAGAAGACATATGCAGAAAGTGTATCTTCCGTTAATGCAAACGAACTGCCTGCAATTGTAGAATATTCTCCAAGGTCTATTGAATCACCTGAGGGTGGTGACAATATGATGCGCTCATCCCTATCAGATGATCGCCATAGCAGGCTTAGGTAAGAATATTGAGGTTCATTGTTGACATTGAGAAGAACAACACCACTCTCCCCAGAGGATACATTGAATCTTGCATGTTTGTTTCGACTACCCAGATTCCCAGCAGCGGCAGTTGATAGGACACCATGCCTAAGAAATGCTTCAGAAACAGCCAAGTCTTCAGGATCAGTACCATCGAGAAAGCCAAGATAGGATGAAAATGACATGTTAATGATATCAGCATCATTCTCAACAGCGAAACTTATTCCATCAATAATGTCTGCTGAAGTAAGCGGACTTCGAATAATGATTAAGTCAGCTCCAGGAGCAACTCCGACAAATGAGGTCATACCAACCTGACCTCCAGCAATGGTGGAAGCGACATGAGTTCCATGACCGCTATCATTTGAATCTCCAATCGATACTGCTTGAGTAAGATTCACTCCTCGAACATATACATTAGATGAGAACTGATCATATAGAATAGATACCTTCGAAACATTTAGAATAACAGCTCTATCAGAAACCAATTCAATGAACCCATCATTATCTGCATCAATGCCACCAATCCAACGGTCACCATTTGCATAGTTAAACCCGCTAGACCCATCTACATTAATGTACATATAATTCGATGCGTAATCAAAAAAACCACTATTCAATCCACCTGTAGCACGAATCGGTCCTTCATTAGAATCAGCAATTCCATTATTGTTCAAATCAACATAATAGTCAGACCCTGATTTCAGGAAATCAAACTCTGCATCATAAGCGCGCCAAAATGATGGATGAAGCCAATAAGCACCAGTATCAATGACTGCAACTGTAACACCAGAGCCATCAATACTCTGTTCATTGCGTTGGAGATTATTCCAGACATCATCAGCTCGTATTTCAGGAACAGATGAAATCAGGGAAGGAATATACTGCCTATTACCTGATGTTGCTCGAATGAGACCTAGGCTGGCAATTTCAGTGAGGGAGTTTGAATTGCGAACAATAGCAGAATAGATTCTTCCCACATTGACTATGGATGACCCGCGTCTCACAAATTCAATACCAGCTGTTTCAATTTGAGAAATTTGAGATTCGGTAAGTTCGCTGCCAAATTCTAAGAGCGCACGTGAACCAAGTTCTCGATTTGAAGCAATATCTTTTTCAAGTCTGGTTTCAATCAATGAAGAAGGTGCTTTGGTATCAATATAGGCGGATGTAGTAATTATAGATATACTAGGACCTGTTATTGTTGATAGTAACAACATTGTTAGTATGAAGCAGTGTCGATACATTGAAGTCCCTCGGCTTGGCTGTTCTTTCACTTCTTGGCCATGTCTTGATATGCTTTACCCTTAGGATAAAATAACAGTTAATTGCTCAAGTCATAAGTAAAAAGTAAAGTAGCTGTGGTCTCAATCATCTTACCTGATTTTTATTGTTTGACTGAAAGTGCAATCGATAACCAAAACAGCCAATACGATACATGATAAAAAAAGAAACTGTGGGAAAATTGAGTAGGAAGTATGTGCCTTCTGAGTTTGAAATCTATAGGGATGATGAAACAATTCCATGGTTTAGCATATTCAAAGATATGGAGGATATGCAGAAAAAAGGTACAGACTCCTTTCAAGCAATAACTGATGTAGTGACCAAGATTGCTACAAAGGAGAGCATGAAAGAGAATCCAAATGAACATGTCATAGCAATTGGTCTTCATGCATGTCTTATTCGTGGTAGAATCGCAGAAGCTCTCTTCATGTCTACGGATTCAACCGATGTGGGAATTCTATCACTTCGAGCAATAGTAATGTTTGTTCTATTTGATGTTCAAGGGCTTAGAGACATCTTAACGATACTCGAAGACAAAGTCGATGAAGATTCCCTTTCGTCAGATCAGGTTCGATTAAGTACAGTAAGAGTCCTTCTCGCAGCGGCTGAACAGGATACAAGTGTTATTGTATGTGTGATGGAGTTCGACAATCTTCTTGAAAAATACCCTGAACAAGTTGAAAATCCCTTAGTTGAAACCATGTTCACTTTATATGTTGTTGGCACACTTCTCAAAGAAGTTGGACAGGTCGTAAGAGCGGCTCGAATTGCTGATACTCTTGAAGGTATGGCAATAAAAAAGAACCACAGGATGTTTCTAGCTCTTGTTGAGAATCTTAGAGGGCATATCTGCAATTTTAAAGGCGATTTTGAACAGGGAGAGCAACACTACCGAAAATTCATGGCTATAAGTGAAACTCTGGGTTTCAAATTAGGAATAGCAATGTCATTAAACAATCTAGGAACATTAAGGCTCAATGCATTATTACTAGAGGAAGGACTTGATTATTTTAAACAGTCACTAGAGTTAATGGATGTTGAAGCTGGACGAACAGTAGCTCTTGCAAATCTTGGAGAGATCTGCACAGTTCTGGGAGTATTTGATGAAGCAGAAAAATATCTGCTTGAAGGTATTCGACTTGAAGAAAAAACAAAGAGAGGGGTAATCGAGCTCTATACCTGGTATTCCATCTTTCTCTCAAAGACGGGCCGCTTTAAAGAATCCCTAGATTATTTGAAAAATGCAGAGAGAATTGCGACAACATCAGAAAAACCCATGCAAAAGGCAGCCTATCTATTTGCTAAAGGAATCAATGAATCAGGAAAAAAGAAGTATGATGATGCAATAGCTACTTTTGAAGAGCTCTTACAGTTTGCAAAGAAAGAGGATGTATTTGAGTTCTTAGTACGAGCTGAACTTGAACTAGCAAGTACCTATGTCAGGGCTTATGGTGATAGTAGGTCTACTGAACATCTCTCAAAAGCAGGGTATCATCTCAATGATTTGATTCAAATTGGTAAGGAACAAGGTATTCAGGCACTATATGCAGAGTCGCTCCTTGCAAGAGGTGATATGTTTTCAATCATTGGTAAACAATGGGAATCTAAAAGAGATATTGAAAGAGCTCTAAGTGTAGCAAAATTCATAGAAGACCCACGATTAGAAAAAGAAGCTAAAACCAGACTCGATTCTATTGTCGAACATTCAAAAATCCAAAAGGTTGACCAATCAACAGTCACGAAATCTCTCGATCGACTTAGCGGCTTTAAACCTGCATCTTCAAAAATGCGCGACATCCCTCAGCCAAATCTCCATGCTTTAATTACACTTGAAAGAGGGTCAGGATTACCTGTTTTTGTTCACCACTTTGATGAACAACTTACAATGGATAGTTCTTTGATTAGTGGTTTCATCTCAGCTATTAATGTATTCTCAGATGAGATTATGGGTCAAGGTGGTCTCTTACGATCAATAAATCATGAAGGCTTTACAGTAATGATTGAACACACCGAACTTCGTATTGTCACCTTGATTGCTGACAAGGAAAGTTTTGAGATTCGATATAAGCTACGTTCTTTTGTACAAAGATTTAATGAGCTATTCCCAAGAGAATTAAGTGATGAAGGAATTGATCCAACAGAATTTCAGGGAGCCATTGAAATTATTAACAAAATATTCCTGAGAGCATCAGAAACGTAGGAGAAGCGAGTCAGTATGTCTTATATTGTTACAAGAAAAGACAATCGTGTATTATGGGGAAAAATCAATGACATCCCATGATGATATCTTGAAGATTCTCGAAAGTGGAGAGAGTCGACATAATGAATTCAAACGTAGACTTACAAGGACTGATCTGAAAAAAGAAAGACGTGAAAAGCTAGTCACAAGAATCAAGTACATGACTTGTGAAAATCCCTTTGAGGGTCTCTTTTTAATAGGCATTGAGGACATAGGAGGAAAAGAGTGGGATGTTCATGGTATCTCTGAATCTAGTCTTAAGACAGCTGAAGAAATCCTCAACGAACTCTGTGAAGAGGCTTCAGTAGAGATAGTCGAAGAAGAACGCGTTGAAACTCCAAAAGGATTAGTAGGAATCTATCTTCTGAAACGTTTAGCAACTCCAGAAGTAAAAGAAACCTGCTCTATAAATGTCGCAGGACGTGTCAATTCAGGCAAGTCAAGTCTGATTGGAGCTTTGGTGACAGGTAGACCAGATGATGGAAAAGGGAGTGCTAGATCTTTTCTACTTACACATCCACAGGAAATAACAAGAGGACAGACTGCGGATATTCATCTTAGTTTTATGGGATTTGATGGACAAGGGCAAGTACTCCATTTGGAAAATCCTCTAAGTAAAGAAGAGTCTGCTCGTATCCTAGACCAATCAGAGAGAATAGTCACATTCTTCGATGCACCAGGTCATCGAGAGTACAGTAAGACTATGATTCGAAGTATACTTGGAGCAGACGCACAATATGGACTCGTTCTAGTTCCAGGCCCTGAAGAGTCGTATTTGATTAATCAAGAAGAAGAAAGAACAGGAATTCCTCGACTTGATGAAATAACTAGAGAACATCTGATACTAATGGCAAGCCAAGAAGCTCCATTTTTTGTTGTCATTTCAAAAATTGACAAGACAAAACCAGAGGAACTTGAAGTTGTATTCAACGTACTTAGAAAGAGCCTGAAAGATATCGGCAAGATCCCAATAATAGTAAGGTCACTCGATGATGTCTATCCTGTAGTCAAAGAGATTGGTCATGGCGTCATTGTACCGGTTCTTCCTATTTCTGCTCTTGAATTAGAATCATTGAAGGTACTTACAGAACTTCTAAAGAGTGTACCCTCTAACTCTAAAACCAAGACCCTAACTGATACCGCACGAGCTTATGTAGATAAAGTCTATAGAGGAATAAAAGGAACAAATGTGGTTGTCACAGGTACAGTAAAGTCAGGTGTGTTTAAACAAGGTCAAAATGTATTAGTTGGGCCGGATAAAAATAAAGTATTTCACGAAGGTCGATTGTTCAGTATTGAAATGTTCAAGAGCCGTATTAATACTGTGAAAGCAGGTGACCTCTTCGGATTCGACATAAAAGATGTAGATAAGCATACTATTCGGCGAGGCCAAATAATTACTGATCCTCAAGAGAAAATGCAAAGCTGTCGGGAATTTGAAGCCAATATTGTTGTCACTCGACATCCCACCAGAATATCTGAGGGATATTCGCCAGTTTTGCAGGCACACACCATTCAACAAACAGTGGTTCTGAAGAAAATATATGATGCGGAATTTCTCAGTGTTGGAGATTTCGCCCGAGTGAGGTTGGAATTTCTATTATCGCCAGAAGCAGTAGGAATCAATGATAAAATCGTTCTGCGGGAAGCAAACACTAGAGCAATAGGGACTATTGTTGAGATAATCAACTAAGATTGTTACTCCATTGGATTAAATTGTCAGAATTTGAGAATGCAACCTCATTACGAAGAATCCCTCTTGCTGATTGAACAGAGATTATTGGATAAAGTTCGACATTAGAGTCAATCATTAAAGAAAGCAAAGGCTTTCTCCAACTGCTGGGAGAACTGACAACAGCATAGGCTTTATCGTGAACACGGAATAATGTAGCCTCGAGAGACCCCCGTACTAATGTATGTAGTACATCATAGGGTCCATGAAGGAGAAGTTCCTGCTCGATGCCAAGGTGGTAGAATTCTGGCAGAAGTGCGATACATCCTTTCTGAATTAAAGTGTTTAGAATCATTGGAGAGCCAACAAGTGTGTTTGATAATATCTCAAGTTTACCCAAGGAGAGTCGTTCCAGTACAGCACGTTCTTTGGTATCAATGCTACGGTCATCATTTATCGAAAGTGTTGTTTCGTATGTTCCGTCGACTAGTGTAATAATACCAATCTTTTCCAATGCTCGTCTTATGATGTTTTGACCATGAGATATCGGACCTCCAGAAGAGGGGTAGATATCCTCAATATTCAACCAATATTCAATTGAAGTGATTTTTTCCGTTCCAGAGGTGCTAATCTCCAAGTATCTTTGTTTCTTGCCTATAAGGTAATGTACCTGAGCCCAAGACTCGTGATTCAGAGTATCAGTAATTGCAAGAGTGAGGGGCATACCAATTGGAGAAAGATCACACAGAACTCGTGGTGCGAGATGAATCGAATTGAGAGTATAGCGGCGTTTTTCTAATTGCCTTGGATTTGATAAGGTCTTACAGAAGCCATCAATAACATGGAAATCTTCGGTACGAAGCGGTACAACAAGGGAATCATGGACAATTGAAAGAGCCTCTTTCCAACCGTAATAATCCAAATCATTTGTTATATCATTTAGAATGGTCTTCATCCAACTATAGCTCTCGGGAGAGTATGTTGAATGATGTCTTACAAAATGATTGACTACCGGAGCCCACTCAGTCTCCTTGCTATTCTTTCGCCATTCTTGTAACCAGGATTGCTGGATTGGTTCTTTAAGTAGAGATAGTCCAATTGCATTTCCAATTGAACATGCTGCTTGTGAAACCCGGCTAGTTTTATTGAGATGGACGAGATACGCTGTTCGAAGTAATAGCCCTTCAACCCATTTTTGAGAGAGTGCTTTCTCTTCGAAGATAAATTCATTATCATCGTTTATTTGAAGCCCAAAGCTCTGAGAGTGTTCAGGAAACTTAAATTGTGTCACAAAAATATCAGGGAAGGATGGTTCTTTTGCTGCAATGAATCGAGAAACTTTTCGGATAGCTTTTCCAAGTGCATCTCGAAGTTCCTGTGTTGCCTCTATTCGAATCTCTTCAGGTGTAAGAGGTTTGGGTTTCTCAAATTTCACAACAAGCTTTGAACTTTTCCGTATCACATCATAAGTACTCTGTTCTAGATTTTCTCCAATGACCATGACTCCAGCAGCGTTGAAGAAATAGACACGAACACGGTCTAGTGAGATTACTGCTACAAGAAACAATATTCCCTTTAGTTGTTGGAAATATTTCCTTATTACAGCAGCTTTGACTCGCAAGACTTCAACTGACTTAGCCCCAGTATCTTTGAATTGTTTTTCTCCGAATGCTGCAATCGTCTTGGGTATTTCTCTTGAACTCTTGGATATGGGGAACACCTCTTTCTATTGATCTATCACTTCTAGATAAAGATGAGGACAACTCATGCCAGATGCAACAGCTTTAATTCCTTTCACTCTTCATCAGTCTAGATTTAGAATGCTACAATTTGATTTAACATTACTTGCAATTTGGTATATAGTACCAATTAGTCTACTTTTTCTTAGAGCAGCATATGCTGGGTATAAGGTTAAACAGAAAAAGAATGAACTCAAACGTATAGAAAAGAAATCAACGCCTTTTACCAGTAAGATATAGGATCATGTTTTATTATCAACAGAATCTGTTTCAGGATACATAGGAAGTAAGATGTCTCGTGTTGATGTGGTATTCATAACAATATCCAAGGTTTCATCATTCCTCATGAGAATACAACCAAGGAATTCGTATTCAAATTTATCAAGTCGAATATTGACTCCACGCCTTGGAATTTGCGTTAGAAGAAGAATAATGGAAAAGTTACCACGAGGTAATTGATTTAAAATTCCACGCTTCATATCAGGTTCAAGTTGACCTTCAAGCTGACGTGTCATAATACCTCTTTCAATGAAGTTGTACCGAATTCTTTCAAAATCGCCACTAGAACTTTTTTTGGGACGAATGAATGAGATAGAATATCCCAATCGTTTCAAAGAATTATAACCAACCAGAGTCCTGAAGAGAGGAGGAGATAATACCTCTAACTCGACTTTTCTGAGTTCGATTACATCGTCATCTCTTCGTACTTTGAGGTTCATCAGTTTCACATTTCCAAGTCTATCTTATTAGAGGATTCTACGAACATACTCCTATGTAAAGGATTCTGAATAATCAATCCGCAACTGCGTCTTCTTTATACAAAAGAGCTATTTTAATATCAACCCCATTAAGTGATGAACACTAGATTAAAGCAGTTCATTAGCCTTTTTATATTCTAAGAGCAGAATTGAACTGAGTTCGGGATCACTTTTCTTAGCTCCAGGGGGAATCCACCCACCATCACTATTTTGGGTCTGAATAATAAGCTCAATTCCATTCTTGAGAATTTCTTTCTCTCGATCAGATTCTGGTTTGCCAAATGCTGTGAGGTCAGCTAAATCAAAAATGGATTTTGATGCCAGACAATTAGAGAGATGCTGCAATAGAGCCGCTCTACCATTAATATACACTTTATGATCCTTTGGTACTCCTATTGCTTTCAGTCCATCAAGAATATTACCTGTTGCGAGAGGATCAGAGATATTTCGATCAATAAAATCAGGCCAATGGCCATCTTCATGTTGAGAATGTAGTAAGAAATCCCGAGCCCGTTTCAATCTATCTTCTTCAGCATAATTCGCAAGACATAAGGATTCCAGTGCTTTGGCAGTTAGCCAAGTTACACTCTTTCCTACCGGGTACCAATCTCGACCAATTCCGCCCCATTTGTCTTCGATGTAGGGGTCAAGTAACAAAGATTCTGCAAATCCACCATCATTTTTCTGACGTGTAACAAGAAAGGATGACATTGTATCAATCAAATCTTTATACTTGTCTTTGAACTTGACAATCAAAGTCAGCAGCTCTGCAGTTTCTTTTACAGAACTTGGAGCGCCTCTCCGAAAACCAAAGGGGATGCCACCATCAGAATTCTGGATGGTCTTCAGCTCATTCATAATTTCTTCCTGAAGAGCAGGGGGGATCTTGTTGTCAGCATTAATCAATCTCACTTTGTCAGCGATATTTCCGTTCGATAATAAGAAGCTCTGATAATCATAATGGAGTTCATTTCCCATTGTTGTTAAATCCTCCTTTGCAAGATACAACAATCCCAAAAAAAAACGAGATTGTAAAATGAGTTAAGATAACATACAGATTTCACTCTTAGTTGCTAGATATATTAGTGAATACTTGATATTAAAGATATCAGTAGGTCAGTCTTCACCATCTATCTCAAAATATTCTAGAATTTCTTTTCGTCGTTCACGTCGTTCGTCTTCCGTCATCTCATCTGATTGACGAGATTCCTCTTCAACTACAACGATCTTTTCTCGTGGAGAATGTTTGATCCTGTACTCAACCTTGTAGGCAGGATCGGCTTTAATGGACTTTTCATGCCCACATTCACGACACTTTAGAACAGGATTCTTCTTATCGTCATCTTTTTTTGGGAGCATCAAAGCACCACATTTTTCGCAAAATTCCAAGTATAATTCTCCCCTATCGATTTGGGTTCTCGCGTAACTTACAGATTTTCATTTAAGTTTGACGATTAAGCCTTCGTAGGTAATACGTGAAATCAAATAAAGTTGTAGACAGAAAGAAAGACTTATGATAAAGGTGCTTTGTGCTCCGCACTCACAGAACCTCTGCTAAAAGTATTAGTTAGAGGAAGGAAGTAATTACTATGGTGCGAGTAAAACCATTCCGAGCTTACCGCTTTGATGAATCAAAGGTCGGTAAATTAGGATATGTCGTCACACCTCCTTATGACATAATCAAGGGCGCAAAGGTAGACGAATTGCAGGGACTGTCCAAATATAACATGGCGTGGATTATAAAGAATAAGCCAAAAGATAATGATACTGATGATAATAATCAGTATACTAGGGCTAGAGACCACCTTAATGAGTGGATTTCAGAGGGAGTACTAAAACAGGATGACAGAGAGTCGTTCTATGTCTATGGCCAAGACTTTGAAATAGATGGAAATAAGCTCTTTCGATTTGGTTTTATAGGCCTTATTGAGTTAGAAGATTTCGCTAAAGAGGCACCGAGTTCAGGTCAATTCTCAGGTGTTTTGCAGCATGAAGAAACGCTTCCAAAGGATATTATAGACAGATTGAGCCTTTGTAGAAGTGCTATGGCTAATTTTGGACAGATTTTTGTCATCTACCCAGATCATCAGGGTAGTGTTGATGCAATCCTTAAGAATAATATGAAAAAGGCACCGGTTGCAGATGTTACGGATTCTGAGGGAGTGCGACATAGAATTTGGCTAGTTGATGACATAGATGATGTCACTGCGATTTCCAAGAATATGATGGACAAGTATGTTATCATTGCTGATGGACATCATAGGTACAAGACGGCACTTGCACTCTCAAGTGAGAATCCTGATTTGGCAACAGCAAAATACAGGATGCTTACATTTGTCAACATATCAAATCCAGGTCTAGTCGTTCTACCCACGCACAGGCTTGTTCAGAATCTTGATATATTTTCAAAAGAGAAACTTTTGGAAAATATCAAACAGCATTTTGATCTTGAAGTGTTTGATAATAAGGATAAAATGTTCAATCGAATGGATAAGATGTTCGAAAAAGGAAAGCATACATTCGGTCTATTTATGAATGATGGCAAGTTCTATTCATTCACATTACGTAATGACAAAATAATGGATGAGATATTACCAGACAAATCTCCAGAATTAAGACAACTTGATGTCGCGATATTGCACTCTCTTGTTCTGGATAGAATGCTTGGTATTGACAAAGAAAAGCTGCTTCAGGGAACTATGAAGGGTGGAGGATTCGTTGTATACATTAAAGGAATTGGAGACGCTGTAGATGAATCAATTAACACTGTTAAGGAAAGTGCACAAGCCGTCTTCTTTATGAACCCGACACGCGTTCAAGAGGTCGAGGCAGTTTCGAAGAATTTCGAAGTGATGCCTCAGAAGAGCACATTCTTCCATCCAAAGATCTGGACAGGTTTTACAATCAATAAACTACGGTGAACAAGATGACAAAGCGCGTATTCAATTTTTATCCAGGCCCCGCAACTTTAGCATTACCTGTGCTCAAAAGAGCTAGGGATGAATTGTTAGATTTTGCAGGAACTGGAATGTCTGTAATGGAAATATCACACCGTTCTAAGGAATGGGAACAAGTTATGAAGGAAGCTGATGGTCTCATCAGAGAGATTATGGGCGTGCCTTCAGATTACAGAGTAATATGGCTTGGCGGCGGAGCATCAACACAATTTCTTATGGTCCCTGTTAATCTCCAAGTCGTAGGAAAACCCATGGAATATGTGAATACAGGTGGTTGGTCAAAGAAAGCCATCAAAGAAGCAGGCTTCTATGGTGATGTCAAAGTCATTGCATCTTCAGAAGACGAAAACTTTTGTTATATTCCAAAAGATGTGACTATTAGTGATAATGCTGCCTTCGGACATATTACAAGTAACAACACACTCTATGGTACTGAATGGCATTATTGGCCAAAAGTGCCATCTGATGTCCCGCTTGTTTGTGATATGTCATCAGATCTCATGGCAAGAAAGATCGATGTCAAAGATTTTGGTGTAATTTATGCAGGAGCACAAAAAAATCTTGGTCCAGCAGGCGTTACACTGGCAATTGTAAGAGAGGATCTAATGGAGAGAGTTCCTGAAAAAACTCCAACTATGTTGAAATGGAAAACCCACGCAAAGGATTCTATGTATAATACACCTCCAGTATTTGCAATCTATATGTCGAAACTTTCCCTTGAATACCTGAAAGAAATTGGCGGCGTGAAAGAGATTGAGAAGCGTAATCGTGAGAAAGCAAAGATTCTCTATGATGTCATTGACAAATCTGATGGGTTCTATAAGGGACATGCAAAAACTGAATCGCGTTCTCTCATGAACGTCACCTTCACGATGGCAACACCTGAACTTGAAGAAAAATGCAATGCAGAAGCAGCTTCACACGATCTAATCGGTCTAAAGGGACATCGCTCAGTTGGTGGAATGCGAGCCTCAATCTATAATGCAATGCCTCTCGAAGGTGTTAAGAAGCTAGCAGAATACCTGAAAGATTTCCAAACAAAGAACCAATAATCAATCTGGAGGGTTAGACCCTCCACTTTCTCCTTTTTGAATCTCACACTTTTTTCTTGCGCGTAAATTTAGTTACTGCTGTTTCTAATTCCTTTATCATTTGAGGGACGTCATCATCATCCATGAGACCCTTGTATGTTCGGCGCATACGGACACCGCTTACATTCACATCTATATTTCGCATACCACGTTCCCCGAAGAATGTTTTGAGAGATGTGGCGATAGGAATTAGAACACCACCAGGCAATCTACTAGAGAGATACTCCTTACAACATCCACAATCGATGACGATAAGTGTATTCTCATTATCTGTGAGTACCTCAACGGGCATCTCCCTCTTTGAACCCAGTTTTAAGGTGAACTCGCCGAGCTGTTTCATAATTCTGCCCCATAGATTTTGTATCGTCGTTACTTTGGCAATGTGTGAACTACATATAAGACCTGCTCAGACTGCAAGTCTCCTGGCTTGTTGTAACATATCATGTAGTCAAATGGTTTACGGTGTCATTTTGCGCTCCTGCGACTGATGATAATACAGATTATTGTCAATACAAATATTCCTGATAATAGTAAAGCAAGTCGCAACAAATCAGGATGTGATTCGGTAGTTGTTATGGTTGTCTCGGTTTCAGTGCTGGTTTCTGTTTCAGTTGTAGTTGTCATTGTAGTAGTCGTAGTTGTAGTGGTAGTCGTTGTGGTTGATTCTTGAACAGTATAGCTTAAAGGACCAACCAATGCCCAGTTTCCTGCAGTATCATTTGCTTGAATCCAATATTGAACAACAGTTCCTACTGGTAACGCTGGAATTACTCCTTCATAATCACTGCCAGTCCAAGTCATTGTAACATTGAAGTAAATCGACCCATTATAGTAAGAGAGGGTGACAGTATCAACACCGGAAGGATCTGAAACGTCAACCGTAATTGTCACTGTGTCTATTTGATAGACTGTGATTGGGGTTCTCTCAATATTTTCAATTATTGGACCTTGTAAGTCATCAATCACTGAGTGGATAGCACTATTCACATCAAGCTTTCCATAGCCCCAAGTATCAGAGGGTGTAGCACCTGTAAATGCATCAGCCTTTGCTGTCGATTGGATGATTAGTTGAATATGATTTCCAATAGTGGAATTGGCCTGGAGCAATAGAGCAGCACATCCTGCAACATGAGGGCCAGATGCACTTGTACCACTGAATAGTCTGTAACTCCCTAATTGCTGATTGAAAGGAAGTGCACCATAGGCATTGAACCATTGTGACCACACAGAGCCACCAGCATAATCAGAAATTACATCATACCCACCTGGTGATGCAACACCCTGTTTGAGAACACCATCAATACGAGGTCCTCGCGATGAAAAAATCGCAATATCACCAATGGTACCCCCACCCACAAGATTCCGTGTTCGGTAGCTTGCAACACTAATTGCTAAATCAGCTGTCGAAGGCCAGCATATCTCATAATCATCAGAAACATCACTCATCCATATGCATCCGCCAGTCCAACTACTCTGATCGTCAGAAATGTAAACGTGAAATTCAGTGAGATTTGGAGTTGTAATATTTAATGTATGCCATGGGGGAACATTAGTAAATGGCAGATTACCATGAATCCAGATCCCCAGCATACTCGTCCCCCGTGATGATGATGATATGAATGACTCCACAACATAATTCGGTGTGGGTGGTTCTGGGAAAAAGTTGAGGTACCCAATTCCCGGGGTTAAATCAAATACTGCAGGTGGAAGAGGAAACCATGACTGATCCATTATCAATTGGAAGTCACATAGGGCAAAATCTGTTGAATCTACTGATAGAACTGTGATGTAGACATTTTTAATATCATCAAGTACATATGTTCCATCAGGCTGAGGAATAGTAAAATCAACAAGGTATGAAACGGAGGGGGGTGTTGTGAACATTGCATGTTTCATTTTTCCACCAAGGTTTCCACTAGGTGAGATAACAGGAATTCCATTTGCTACTAGAGCATCAATCATCTGTTCTGCCAAGGTACTACCATCAAGATACTCATACGTCCAGGAACCAATTTCAGTGAGAATAACATCAGCACCTGTATTGTTTGCAATTGCAAGACCTTCCTCTATAGAGAGCCAAGTATCCTGATCACCAATCACACGGATCATCATCAACTCAGCATCAGGAGCAACACCAACATATTGTCTGTAGCCGAGTTGTCCACCAAGTAGAATTCCTGCAACAGCAGTTCCATGACCACCTCCGTAAAGACTATCATCTGTGTGGGTACTTGATGTAAGATTAACTCCACGAACCCATGACTGCAATTGCGGAAAAGGATTACCATCATTTTCAAAGATGTATTTTGTCTTTGGTGTTCCTAACATGATTAAAGATTCGCCAAGGTCAAGAAGACCATTTCCTGAAGTATCATTGACTACAAAGAATGGTTCCCCAATGTCTGGAATCCCGTTTTGTGTAACATTGTCAGCCCAAATCCATTCGAAAGAAATATCGAATTGACCATTATTGTTGAGATCAATAGCGTATAGAACCTCATTAGCCGTAATGACACCATCAGAATTAAGTTCAACTCCATCAGTGCCATTATCAAACTGTGCATTGGGAGGACCACTCTCTAACCATTGATACTCACCACCATCAGCAAACCAAAGATCTGGATGCCGCCAATCAACCCCTGAATCCAAGTCAGCTATCAATATACCTTGACCTGTCACGTTTCTATCATAAGCATCCAGAATTTCCCAGACATCATCTGCATTGATTTCCGGGATTGAAACATCTCTGGTGGACTCTAGAAATTGTACATGTGTCTGTGCAGAAATCTCTGCAACAATGTTGAGATCTAGTAATGCAGTAAGACTCTCAGCAGAGCCATCTAAAAGATAGTACGGTCCAATATGACTTGATGTGGGATTACCCAAGCTAAATTCCAGATTCAAATTAGCAAGTATATTCAATATCGACTTTGTTAAACCATTCTTGAATTTTGCAACAACAGGAATAATTTCACCATACAGTTCTGTTAGGCTATTAATATCTAAAGGTGACAGAATGACAGAATTCTCAGATTGAGCATCATTTTGAGATGAAATAGAAAGGAAACTTGAGATGCTTGAAAGTAACAGACACGTAACAAGTAGCGAGCTCACAATTCTTCGATTCACAAACTTATCCTCCATGCACATCTGCGGTTATTGGAAATGTCCACGCAGAACTTTTTCTTTCCAATCAACAAATATAGTTCTAATAACCTATTAATTTATTCACCTGCATAATCAGTCTATGAATTTTGATTGATGACATTTGAATCATCATCTGAGTCATCATTTGGTGTCCTTAGCTTTCCATAAGTTGGTTTCCGCTCAGGAATAACATTGAATGATGCATAGAAATCAGCGGCCTCATCATCACGAGAAATTTTTTGTCCTTCGTAAAGAGATGTTCCAGCACTGACAAGATATGACACCGAGATACAAATCGCAAGAGGTATCACTAGATCAAACGAGAGACTCATCTCAAGCATCATAATTGTTGTGGCAACAGGTGTGTTTGTATTTGCAGCAAGGACAGCACCCATTCCTAGTACAATGAAAGCAGGAATATTCTCGGGAAAGAAAATCTCTCCAAATATTGAACCGAGCATTGCACCAACAAATAATGAAGATGCTAGAACACCACCAGATACTCTACCAGCTACAACGAAAGACGAAGCGAATAATTTACCGAAAAGAAGAATGATGACAATTAAGATTGGTTGAGGGTTCTCTGCAAGATTGTTAATAACATCGTAGCCCATACCAGCTATAGTCATCGTTGGGTCCGCAACTAATGCAACTACAAAAATTACAATGCATGCAAGGAATGAACCAAAAATAGGATCCGCCCAATCTGGTAGTTTTACAGTAAAGAAGTTGCGCGTTGCCATCAAACTGACTGCAAAGAGGATAGACACAAGTCCCGCAACAATTCCAAAGAAGATTAGGAATGGTGTAACTGCTAATGTATACTCAAAGACTGCGTCAAAAGTAAAGAGAGGTCCTGCACCATCCTGTGTCACAAAAGAATATAGTGCACTGAAGACGATGAATGATGTAAGTGCTGCAATTACGGTTGGAACAAAATATCCAAGTCTTGCATCCCTTTTATAGGGAGCTTCTGTTGCAAAGAGTGCACCGCCAAGAGGTGCCTTGTAAATTCCAGCTGTCGCTGCCGCAGAACCCATCATAAGAAAGACTCGTAGATGTGCATCTTCAGTAAATCCTAATCTTCTACCGATATGGTTCCCCAATCCTGCACCTATTAATACTGCAGGTCCTTCTCGTCCCACGGGATTTCCGGAACCAATTGATACCGACGTGGCAACTAGCTTTGAGAGGGTGGTTCCTCGAGGAAGTCCACCTGGTTTATGTGTCATCTCTATTGCTTTTGAAATGCCACTTCCCTGAATCTCACGACGACCAAAATAGATCATAATACCAGAGAATGCTCCTCCAATCATTGGCGCAAGATATACAGGAAGAGGTGAGAATAAGATAGTAGTTCCGTCGATGAGTAGTTGGAACACAACCATGTAGATCCCACAAACAAGCCCAACCAAAATCGATGCAGGAACATATAATCGATAAAATCTAGAGAAATGTGTTATATGAAATAATTCCTTGAGAGGCAGAACATTTTCTCTGCTATCTTCAGCAATCTTGTCCGTCAATTTTCTCACACACAATTCACTAATTCTGATTCATCTATGTCAGTTAGGCTGATATCGTCAAACTTATGACTTTCTAGTAGCCCTCTAAAGTTGGCGACAATATCTTGGCAGGGAAAAAAATATCCGATTTAAAGGATACTAGCAAGAGTAAAGACCTTACTCTTGAGGAGGTCCAAGGTCGTCTTGATGAAATCTCAGATAGACTTGCCAGGCTTGAATACTTGATTGAGAGAGTTGGACCAGGCATAGAAGAAGTAAGATCATCCGCAAAGGTGATTCGAGAAGGATTTGAATTCTATGATGGTCTGGTCAGACTGATGTCTAAATTCACAAAAGCTGAGAGATTAGAGTCCCGATTTGGAGACCTCAAAAAAGATGATATCAGCTGGAGAATAATCCAAGTTCTTGACAACTCTTCTCGTCCTTTGAATATTAGCCAAATAACAGCTGCAGTAAGAGCAGAAAGAGGAACAGCATCAAGAAGAATTGTTCGCGAACGAGTTAATGAACTAGTTCAAAGAAAAATCTTACAAATTATAGAAGATGAAGATGAAAGAGCGAGATATTTTGATCTCGTGAGGGATTGATGTGTTATTTGCGCACTTTTGTGGAAACGTACTGGTCACTTTTTTCCACATTATATATAGAAAGTGACCACACAATACTATACATGGTGATTAATTCAATGAGCAATGAATATTCTGATGAAGAACCGAAGAGAAAGAAAAGAAGTAGTTCCAGCGATATAGATGAACTTAGAGAAGTAGCAGAAGTACTGCCAGACTTATTTGGTGCTTTGAATGAGTCGATTCCAAAGCTAATCTCAGGTCTCATTGGTAGTATCTATAGTCCAGAGGCCGCAGGAAATATGGCAAAAGGGATTGGTCAATTCTATAACAATCTAGTTGCTGAAGGATTACCAGAAGATGTAGCCCTTGAGATGACGAAAAAATTCGTGAGTTCTCTAGATTTTAGTAAATTCATCAACATGGTCAGTGATGAGTCATCAACCTCTTTTAGCAAGCGAAAGAAGAAACACCGTGACCATGATGAATTCGAAGATGAGGATGAAGACTTCGACGAGGAGTTTGACTAGAGTTGGGAAAAGTCAGGTCAATTGGAAAAATCATCCTGACATCAATGAGCGGCGGAACAAAACTACTTGCAAAAACATGGTGGTCTATACGTAAGGGTCGTAAAGAAGTAAAGAAATCAGCTCAAGAATTCTATCAAGTTCTTAGAGATATTGGAATTCCGGAAGAAGATGCAAAAGAGATTACTCTCGCATATGCAAGACCAGCATGGGAGATGTTAAGCGTTACCAATTTGGTTAAAATGGCAATGGAGATGAGTGATAATGATTCATCTCCATCAATCTCTATTTAACTATGAGTATAGCACAAGGAGCTTTGCGTACTACCCGTTCTGTAGCACTTCCCAGAGAGCCACGTGCAGCACTTGTTGCACCACTGGATCCCATCACAATGACATCAACCTTCTTTTGAAATGCAATATCGATTATCTTATCGGATGGGAGACCCTGCTCAAGAATCAATTCAACTTCTAGGTCAAATTCAGATGCCGCACTTCTGTAACCCTCTAATAATCGTTCACCATTAACCATATACTTAGTGAGTACTTCTAACGAATCAGCATCTGACATGGTAGCAATCTGTTGGACCATTCCAATATTTATTACATGCAGAATGAAGATTTTCCCCTTCGTGATTTCTGCTAATTCATATGCGACTGTAGCAGCTCTTGCAGTGCCCTCACTACCATCGACTGGAAGAAGAATCCTCTTTGTTCTCCAGAACAATCTATCTGGTGATTGATATAGTATTTCTTCCATGTACATACTATGGAGAGCATTCCAATTAAAACTTCGGAACTAGATTATTTGACAACAAGAACGGGTATATCGACAGCATACGTGACCCTTTCAACTGAACTGCCAAGTCCAGAACGACTTCCACCACCAGTTGCACCTCGAGCTCCAATGACTATGAGATCAACGCCTTTCTCAATAACTTGTGCAACAATGCGTTCAGGAGGCGATCCGCGCTCTAAGATTAGTTCAATGTCTAATCCATATCCCTTAGAAGCATCTTTAACGCCTTCCAGTAGTGTTTCTCCTTTTGCAGCATATTTGAGTAGAATCTCATCAGCGTCACCATCAGACATCAAAGCAACTTGTTTTACAAGTGGAATGGGAATAACATGAATAACAAATAATTTTGACTTCGTCATTTGTGCAACTTCGAACGCTACAGTTGCTGCACGTGCAGAACCCTCACTTCCATCAACTGCAAGAAGTATCTTCTGGGTTCTACAAAATATGTGACCTGGTTCACAGTAGCTAATTTCGTCCATGTCAATAAATGATACCTTTTCACAGAAATAAATTACCATACTGGCTAAAAAAAAATCAGTGCCAATGTTAATATTGCATTGTTACACGGATACTACTGACAAATCGCGTTTCAAACGGAGGAACGACATTTTGACAAGTGTTGATCTTATTGATTATCAAAAAAAGAAAAAATATCCAAGCCATAAGGGTGCAATTGCAGGTCTTTTGATTGTCTTTGGTGCATTCATAGGTCTCGGAGGCTACGCTTTATGGAATTTATGGATTCAATATCAACCTGAAATAACAGCTATCATCACACTCCTATCTCCAACTCTTGCAGATAATTTGTGGCTACTTGTTGCAGGACTTGCGGCAATCATTGGATTGAGTGTCCTCTTAGCATTAGGTGCATCAGTTGCAGCTAGACGCCTGGGAGGTGCATTAATTTATATTGGCGCAGGGTTGATGAATCTCCTGACTTGGGGGCTCGTGATATTCCTATTCATTACAGGAGCTATCCCTCTTGCATCGTTAAGTGCATCATGGCCAATCATGATCCCAGGATTGTTCACACTCCTCATTACAATCCTGCTATTCACGGTGTTTAGAGACAGGGTACGAAGAGCTGGTGAGATAATCAAGCTGACAGGCCAAGTGACACTCGATGAGAAGGGCACTTTCATACCACCACTACTCGCCATGGTCTTCACACTGGTATCAGCATTACTCTTTGCAGGTATTCTTGTCTATTTCATGCCTCAAGTTCTTGATCCAAATCACGAATTTATGCTTGAAACAGACTGGGGCTACATTGTTGGCATCGTAGTGTATTTGTTTGTGACCATATTCTTCTATAAATTCGCATATGCTACAACTTCAGGAATCACCTATATCTACATGCGTGGTGAGGATCCTTCACTAGGCGATGGTGTGAAAGCATCACTTGGCGTTATTGGAGGACTGGTCGTTCTAAGTATAATGTCAGTCATTGTGGTCATAGTCCAAATGGTGATACGAGCAGTCACTAGAAAATCAGGTCCAGTTGGAAGGGGTGCTGGCGCAGCAGCTTCAGGTATTATGGGCTGGGTCTGGATGCTGGTTAACTACTTTACAATTCCAGCTATGGTTGCAGAGGAACTAAGCGCAACTAAAGCTATCAAACGAAGTATAGGATTGGTACGCAAGAATTTTGTCGACGTCATGATAAAGGAAACCGGAGTCCGTTGGGGATTTGGTGTCCTTGCTTTTATGATGTTCATTGGTTTTGGCCTCTTTGGAGCACTCTTCGGATGGATTTGGTTCGCTGGCGACATTTTTATGACATTGATTGTTGCTATCGTTTTCACAATTTTCGCAGCAATTCCAAGTACGTTAGTCCTAAGAACCTTCGATATCGTCTATGTTACTCTACTATATGTCTTCATCCGACGCAAAGAGGGCGACATCACGGGCAAAGTTGCTATTCCAGCTTCAATGAATGCAGAGCTTGATCGTGCTTACAATAAGGCACAGGGAAGTCAATAGAACATCCATTGCAGTGTGATGGTTCAATCCGTCACACTCTTCTTCTTTTTTATATTTATAGAGAATCAGGTCGCATTCAAAATATCGAAAAGGTAAGAAAGATTCAAGAGTCGATTCTATAAACACTGGAGTAGAAGGGTAGTATGTGCGCTAGAAAGATTGTCATTGTAATTACCTTGAGTCTCTTAATTGCAGTCCTTCCATTATTTGCTATAGATGATTCAAATCCCACTACTATGTCGAACATAGGAGTCAATAATTCTTCAACTAATAAAATCATCATTGGAGTTCCGGAGTTCATTAATTCTGAGGCACAAGATGATTATGTCAATGCTGTCACAACTAAAACCTATGGAGACCACACAAACTACCCACCAGACGGAATGGGTCAAGATAACGGAGGGACAATTGGAGATAGGACAACTCTAACAGAAGTACAATATACAGGCAGTAACTGGAGTGAAAAACTCAGGCAGGATATATTTACAGGAACACCATCTGATTGGTATATATCAAACCCGGGCATTACCTACGGAGGTGGGTACTTCAGAGATGATAGTTCATTTGGATTTGGTTGGATTTATTGCAAGAATATTGATCTTAGTGCTGCAAATTGTGCGGAAGTAAGATTTTCACTGAATATTGCTGGAGAATGGGTGGGGGAGATGGGAGTTGTGAGTGTATATTTTTGGGATTCTAATGATTGGCAGAAAATTGCAGAGTTAGTTGATGGAGAAGAGGAAGTGCAGACAATAAGCTCAACATCATCAGCATATTTTGTCTCAGATTTCAAAGTAAGAGTAGAATATGGTTTTGGGGGTGAAGAATGGTTTCGTGCAAACAATTGGGTTATTGAGGCCAGATACACCTATCAGTACCATGCTTTCCAATCTGTGTATCGATTTGACAATGTGGTTCACGATGAATATACTATTGAAAATCTAGTAGTTGATTTTGCAGATGGTTCTTCATCTACAGAAAATATTGAGTTTCGCTTTGCCGCAGGAGATACAACACCAGATAATTTAGTTTATACATCAAATGGTGAAGATGACTTTGTGGTCAGTGTCACAGATTATCTTATAGGACCTACTTGCTATATAGAGATTCGTGATACAAATCGATCAAGTAGTGATAGTACAGCAGATGTATGGAAAATCGATAGACTCTATCTTCATCTTGACATCCCCTCTCCTGCGTGGGTGATATTGGGAGAGAATCAATTTTTAGAGTTTCCGCAGGAATTTCAATATGTGCTAGAAGCATCAACTCCTGCAGGATTGGGTCTTTGGTGGCTCAATGACACTACATACTTCTCAATTAATCAATTTGGACAAATAACAAACTCAACATTATTGCAGGTTGGCAGTTATGGTTTACAGGTTTTTGTGAATGATACTTGGGGAAGAACAATAGATTCGACCTTCACCGTAATTGTCCAAGATACAATAGATCCGATTTGGATTGTTTCACCAGAGAATCAACTAGTGGAATATGGAGAATTTTTCGTCTACAGTCTCTCAGCATATGATGCTGCTGGAATAGGCAGTTGGATACTCAATGAAACAGATCATTTTAGCATTGATTCAGAAGGTACAATACGTAACAATACTCTGCTCGAAGAGAGAATTTTTGCAGTTAATGTAACTGTAGCAGATATGAATGGTAATGCCATCAGTGAATCATTCAAAGTGAATGTAAGCGACACAATCACGCCTGAATGGGTTGTAATGCCTGAAAATCAGACTCTAGAGTATGGATACACATTCGTTTACCCACTGAGTGCATCAGACATTGCAGGATTGCATACTTGGTGGATTAGTGATGGGACAAACTTTAGAATTGACAACAAAGGTGTAATTGAAAACAATACCATTCTTGCAGTCAATACATATGGACTACATATTTACTTGAATGATACTCACGGGAATATTTTAACTGGATTCATCGAAATAATTGTCAATGATACAATCCCACCAGAATGGATAACATATCCAGAGAATAAGACAATTGAGTTTGGAAATATGTTCCAATATCAACTTCAAGTGTATGATCTCGCAGCTCCGTTAGGTTGGTGGATGAATGATACTGTTAATTTCCAGATAGACTCAAACGGGTTCATTTCATCAAAGACAGTCTTGAATGTCGGGAATTACACGATACAGATCAACGTGACAGATCAACATGGACTCCATGCAAGTGTAATTATCATTATTGAGGTCGATGACACTACAAATCCAGAATGGACAATGATACCAGAAATCCAAGAACTAGAATTCGGTGAACAGCTCGCACTTCAGTTATACGCCACAGATCTCTCTGAAATTGGGCAGTGGTCAGTCAACGATACAACTAGGTTCCAAATCACAAACGAAGGTTTCCTGACTAGTCTGGGAAATCTTGCATCAGGATGGTATTATATTAAGGTCACAGTCATGGATACACAGGGGAATCCATCGTCAATAGTTGTGAAGATTTTCGTGAAATTACCAACCACCATTACTGCTACCACAGAACCACCCAGTCCGCTTCTCTTAATTTTAGCCATATCAGGGATAGGAATAGGAACGGTAGTTCTTTTTGCCTCTGTTAGAACATGGAGAACTGTAAGGCTAGAGAGGATAAAACAACTTGAAGAAAGTAAGGGCGATGTTGACAAAGCTCTTGAGTACTTAGATTCTATAAAGCCTAACAAGAAAGATGAGTCTGGAGAGATATAGGATCTAATCACACTTTTGTGGGTTCGTTCAAGATTTCTATCCAGTTATAGCAATCATTAGTTATAACCAATGAAATGCCTTTTTCCATGTTACACTAGAACCTGAGTAAGGATTAAGATATAATGTCTGATAGAATCGTGCTAGCTCATCATTTTCAACAGCCTTCTTAAATGTGGGTAGTACAAAATCCGTTCTTCCAAAGAAATAAGTAAAGACATATGGCGCCCAGAAATTAGGACGACCATCAGGTAGTGTAGGTGCAATGAATGCAATCGATGACTTTGCAGATTTTTGGTTTCTATACCCACGCTCATACATATACTCCACTGCATCATCGATGCTTTTTCTCTCTTCATTAAGCATGATAGCAGCATTGATACTCGTCATCCTTCTAAGAGTATAGAGAGCGTCAGCAATTTCGATATGTGGGTTTTCATCGATAACACTGAGGAATTCTTTCGCAGTATCTGCAGTGCCTTCAGAAATAACACATCTTCCTGTGTGTAAAGGTACTACTGAGAGCTCAAGGTCACCATGTTCAAGATAATAGTTCTCGCGCCATAGATTGGATACATGATGCTCGTACTCGTGATAGATAACTCCTTGCAGGGTATTTTTGTTAAATGTGACATCAAGATTGAACTGATTAAGTGACTTGAATCCCTTCTGATACCAATTGTAACCACTCCATGGAGCTCCAGTAACAGTCTGGTATTCTACACCATTATCAGTGACGGTGGTTCCCATTAATGAGAAAATCTTGCTCTTGAATAACTGTCCGACTTCGACAGCTTTTGTTTGAAGCTCATTCTCAACTAGGTTCTTCAATTCAAGTCCCGTTATTTCGCCTTCTTTTGTAAATCGCTCTACACGATCGCGTAATTCACCACCAGGATAGTTTGCCAAGGCTTCGTCAAGTAACAAAATCATTTCATCAATTGTAGACTCAGAGAATTGTTTGGTAGGAATATGGAAGAGCCCATGTACTAGATCACCATAAGACATCTGTTTTCCATTAAGCCATTCTACGACGAGCTTCATTGAATGACATTCGCCAAGTAGATGTTCACCTCGAATTGGGTCTGTAATCTCATGCTTCACAGAATCGATGAGGTTTTCAATCTCAATCACTAGTTCCTCAGGACTCTTCTCTTTTGACTGATATTCTGGATTAAGAGGTTCTGGTCCAAAATAGGCATCAACAAAACTTGTTCCAGTTTTTTCTTGTGTGAAATTCGAAACCTCGCCACACAGACGAACATATTTCTCTGATACGTCCATTTCTACCAATTATTGATTTTTTAATAGTCCTTTAGTACTTACCTCTTGACAGCATCTTTTTTAGAGAATTTGATTCACATCTGATAGGGATTTTTGATGCCAAAAAAGAAGAAGGGCTCAAATTCAAAGATACTTGTTGCTGTTCTAATTATTGCTCTAGTTGCATGTGCAGTTGTCATCTATCATGATGGCTTAGTTGGCGTGACTCCAATTGACGATATTAATGATTTTGATATTGACGATGGGACTGCTGTCACTGTCAAGGGCAGGATTACGAATATTGAAACCATAACAAACTGGGTGATTATTAATGATGGTTCTGGATCAATAGGTTTTGAATGGGGATTTGCAGATGATTTGGAAGAGAATACTGTTGTAGTTGTAAGAGGTGTAGTTAAAACTACATTAATTGTGATTCGATATATTTCTGATGTTACATCAGTACAGCCAATCTGGTTGTTTGCTTAGGCAATTGTTGCGACGCGTCAACGTGCCTTTAGGTATTCAATGGTGTATTCAAAAAAACTTTCTCAGCACCATCTTTCTGACATAGTGTTATGATAACACTCTCATCCATTATTTCAATTCGTGAATGTAACTGTGTCATTGCACCACGTACTCGTTTAGAGAGCAGAGTGCCTGTACTACAGAGTAGGATATCGCCTAGTTTCCAAATCCAAGGAACATGACGATGACCGTTTAATACTATAGAACATCTTGCACTATCAAGAACAGCAAGTACATCTCCAGCATCCTCAACCACATTCTGTTCTCTACCTGTGTGAGGTACTGGAACAAGATGATGATGCAAAGCAAAGATTCGTACTTTGTCTTTGGATTTATTGAAGAAGTCTTTAATCTCATTATACTTTACTCTGCCAACATGACCTGCGTCATTGTCAGGCTCAGCACTGTCTGCAGCATAGAGAGCAATGTTCTCATCTTCATATTTTTTAAATCGTTCTCCAAAGAACTCCTCGAAGATGGCTGACCCATAATTCCTCTCGTCATGATTCCCCGGAATGATCACACTTGGTACGGAGAATCCATCAAAGGCAGATGCGACACCTTCATACTCTTCACGAAGCCCTTCAGTAGTCAAATCTCCTGTGACAACAACAAGGGCTGAAGATGTATCTTTTGCTTTCTTTTCAATTCGATTTAACACACTGTGAAGATCATTTATGGAAACTCCATCTTCTCCAATATGAATATCGCTCAGATGGAAGATCGTAGTTCGTGGAGAGGGCATCTATCTGAATCCTCCCGAGACGCAAGCACTGTGACAGGCACTATGGCATGCACTATGGCATACACAGGCACTATGGCATGCACTGTGACAGGCACTATGACAGGCATCATGGGACACGCAGGCACTATGACAGGCATCGTGCGACACACATCTACTTGTTCCTTCAATGAGAGGTTTCAATGGTTGCGTAATTATCTCGCCAACATTTTGAACGACACTGCCAATTGTCTTGGTCACGTTACTCATTATCTGGCCAGTTGTTTTTGCAACATCTCCGACAACTCTGCCAACACTGGATATTGCATTCCCTGTTGCTTCTGATAGACCAACAAACCAATCCGGAACTTGAGGTGGTGCAATTCCAGGTGAAGGTTTCGTGAATACTCGGCTAATCTCAGTATCATGACGCGGATGCATATAGAGCCAATACCATGCCCAACTATCATGATAACGTCGATTGAAGTAATAATCCACTCGCCCATCAAGCGTAGGATTACGCTCTAAGTCATCCCAAGCCCCTTCAACCATCTCATCGTGATGTGTCTTTGTAGCTTCAAAATCAGCATCCCACGACCTTGTCTGTACTTTCTCGGCAATCTCATCTAGCATCTCGTCAATTTTAGTTGGGTCCAATTCATTATCAATGATAGCTTTTACAAACAATTCTTCGTAGTACGTGAGATCATCAAATTGAAGTCCAGTGATTGACAGTTTTAGAGGATCTGTTGATATTACACGAATTGCTCCTTTCTTGACACATGACATGAGAATCATTGAAACCAGTTTCTGGCGTGTTGTATTTACGAAGAATGCAGATTCTATAGGATCCAATTCAGCGACTGTTCCAGGAGTACCAAATGTCTGAATCGATATCTCTGGTGATTCATATTGATAGGTGGTATCATCTACAGACCATTTCGCACCATAGGATCGTGTCACCTTCTTGTATCCGTAATAAACAACTCCAATAGCTAAGAATCCTGTGATTCCGAAGAACAGTTGAATTGGATTAATTAATGGTGGTATGTACTCTTGTACATAGATATCGCATGTGAAGCTCTTCCATTCGGTCGTATTCAGATTTGATGCAGATATCAGAAATCCAATCGTTAAAATGTCAGGTAGATTATCAGGCGTGAATGAATAAACGAGGTACCAAACTTCACCACCACCAAGAGAGCCAATATATGTCGTGGCAGTCCCACTAACAAGAGTTAGATTTTCCGGGATAGACATTGTCACTGTAACACCTTCAAGGTCACTATCTCCCCAATTGTAGACCGCTAATTCCAAGTCAAATACCTGATTTGCTTTTGCATTGACATATGAGACCATACTATGACCTAAAGCACCGGGTATAAGATATGGTGCATAGATACTCCAGTTAGTATAGTGAAAAACTCTGAACTTGTCATGTACATCCAAGTCAGAGTGAGACATACTAACTGTGAAATTGCGGGGGCTATACTCAGAAACATAGGGATATGCGAGAAGATTTGTTTCATCAAATTCGTATAGGGATGAATCCTGCCATAATCCCTGATTTTCATCCTCGACATACCCAGCTGCTTCAGCACCTTCTATTGTAACTCCATGACTAGGTTCAATCCATGCAGGATCCATTACTACTGGATAAATGACTTGGACAGATTCAAAATCAACCTCAATAGACCATTGTACTGGAGCCCAGTTAAAAACGCCCAAATCACCATATATGCTTGAGGTTGTTTTCTCAATTACACGGTTTGTACTGAAGTACCCAAATACAATTAAGACTTCTTCACCATTTGGAGTTCGGGGAGTCCAATCAAGCCCATAACCACCTGTCTTTTCAGAAACAAGAAGATTATACCTATTTCCACCCCACTCAGCATATGCCCGATCTGCATCATAAATTGTAGTTTCTTGAATTCCGAGAAGATCAAAACCACCTAAACCGTCACTTGTTGCTGTGAAAGTAATAAAATACGTGACATTGATCCTTCCATTTAACAATACAACAACATCAACATAAACACTATTCAGAATTGGATCAGAAGCAGGAATCGCTTCAGCTTGTTCTGCAGATGTGTACGGTATCAAACTCAAAACGAGTATGACAGAAAGGAGGAGAACCCCAATCTTTAATCTCAATATTTACCCTCGCTTTCCTAGATTCATTCTTCTTTTCTTGCTCTAATGATTTCAGCTTGCGCCATTGTCAGGTTGGATAAGTCCGCCTTAGCAGCAGCCCAAAGATCAAGATCAGGGAATTCTTGAATCATTCCTCCCCAGACCAAGTGATAGACTCGTTTTAGAACTAAGCTGGCATCTCCACTTTCTCCCACGTACTCGAAGAAACATTTGATAAGCGCTGGAGATTGTTCGGACATATTTTCAGGTATCTCTGTTCCAAATCCTGCAAATTCAACGCCAAGCTCACGGAATACATCCATCCTCTCTCGTATTCCTGCCGCAATAACAGGGAGATCCATGTCATATGCGCTGAAATGCATGATTAGTTTCTTCTTGCTGATTTTACCATAGGGTAATACAATCTCATTCGTGCTCATTGTAAACACTCCACGACAATAATATTCTTTTTCTGTACTGGGAGATACTTAAGCCTTTCAGATTAAAGAATCAAATATTTCTAAGCAATCCCAATGCTTAAGATACACACATCTTATTGTTAAATTGATGCCAACAGACTCTATACCTCAATATGATTATTCACTTGAGGATCTCTCTTGGGTGCCTTCATTTATAGAAGATGTCAAAGATTACTTCTTTCCTAGACCTGAGGATAATCTCCTCATTCTACGTCCTAACAAGGTAATGCATCTCAATGAAACAGCTATGATGATGTTGAAACTACTCTTCGATGGTTTGGATATTGATTCAATTGTAAATGCTTTCGTGAAAGCGGGAGCTGAGAAACAGACAGTGTTGAATGATCTTGCAGCCTTTGTTGATGACCTCAGAAACATGGTCTCAGGTAATCAGAATATCTACACTTACAAGACTGCAAAGATAGTACCATTTGGAACAGGCGAGATAAAATATCCAGTGCTCAGTGAGATAGCTCTAACCTATCGATGTAATAACGCTTGCAGGTTCTGTTATGCATTCTCACCCTATCGAGAATCAGGTGAGATGACAACGGAGGAGGTCAAGAGAATCATCGATATGATTGTCGATGATGCTAAAGTCCCGAGTCTATCTTTCACTGGCGGAGAACCTAGTCTTCGAGATGACTTATTCGAGCTTATCTCTTACGGTCGTGAGAGAGGGCTCAGGATGAATCTCATCACAAATGGAAGACGATGCAGTAATAAGGAGTTTGTCCAGAAACTTGTTGATGCAGGGCTTAACAGTGCACAGGTATCTATCGAGGGGCCAAACAGTGAAACACATGATTATATCGTAGGGGTACTAGGAGCATTTGAACAGACAGTACAAGGAGTAAAGAATCTTCGAGAGACCGATATTTACACTCATTGTAATACTACTATATGTCGTCCTAATGTCGACCACCTAGAAGATTTAGTAGACTTTCTTGCAGATGAACTCGAACTGTCTTATTTTAGCATGAACATGGTGATATACACCGGAAGTGCAGCTAAGCTTAGAGATGAGCTGCAGATCAAATATTCGGAGATTGAAGAGATAGTCAAACGCGTGAAAAAAAGAGCGAACAAGAAGGGTATTCAATTTGTCTGGTATGCTCCTACTCCAGTGTGTCTCTTCAATCCGATTGCATATGGATTGGGAGCAAAGAGTTGTGCCTGTTGTGATGGCTTACTCTCAGTAGATGCAGAAGGTGGATTACTACCTTGTTCAAGTTTTAGCGAACCTGTTGGCAACCTGTTAAAAGATGGTTTTGAGAAGGTTTGGTATAACAGAGCAAGCCAGTTCTGGAGAGCGAAAGATTTTGCCCCAGAAGGTTGTAAGAAATGCGATAAGTTCGATTACTGTTATGGAGCATGTCCATTATATTGGGATGTCCATGGTTTCGATGAGATTAAAGAGTTCTGGCCTCAAACCAGTCGTATGAAAGACAAGATTGACAAAATTAGACTTGATCTTCGTAGACGAATTCGAGGAGACCAACACGGAATCACGTAAGAATCTCTGCTTACCTTGGCACACCGTAATACGTCCACATGCTTACTGGAACTCCTGCAAGTTTGAGATACATCCATAATTGCATCTTATGCATAGCTAAATGAGTAGTGGTGTCTGGTAGATATTGTGCCCAGTTCTTATCAGGTCCTTGTTCATAAAATGCTTTGAGATTGTTTTTCAGGATTTCCGCATCTGATAGATTCTCAATATACTTCATGATGGTCTTTACTCCATCATCAAAGACGTCCAGTAATTTAGGAATATCTGACCTTCTCAGCTTTTTCTCCCATTCTTGAACCTGTTCGAAGGTTTCAAATTCCTTTGTATAGAATTTAAAATCAATAATGGGAATCTGTGCAAGATGATTCACAAGGTCAAGGAGAGACCTCATTCCTTCATAGGGAGAAAACTTCACCTCAGCATCCTTTGCAGCTTCAAGCACAAAGCGAGCCTGTTCACTCTCACGCTTGAACATCTCAACCAGTATCTTTGAAAGTTTGCTCATTGGAATCAGGATATAATGAATCTTACAACATCAAAAGAACTTTGCTCACTAAGCACGAGAGTTTTTGTAGTACAAATTGATACAATAACACGGGAGTCACAATGCATTGTAAACAAATCTCAGAAATTGTTACACCTTGTCTTCTCATCCATAAAAATCGCCTGATGAAAAATATTGAGAGAATGGCACAAAAGGCAAAGCAGAATAGAGTTGCATTATGTCCACATATCAAGACACACAAATGTATTGAAATTGCAGAACTACAACGCGAACACGGAGCCACAGGTCTCACAGTTTCTACTCTTGATGAAGCCTCAATTTTCGCTGACGCAGGTTTCAACCACATCACCTATGCTGTTCCAATCTCATCTAATAAGATAGATACTGCTTTAGACATTGCATATAGAATTGAATTGAAATTGCTTGTTGATAACCATCAAGCAATAGAAACACTTGATGAGAGAAGCAAAGAACATGGATCAATATCAGATGTTCTTCTAAAAGTGGATTGCGGCTATCACAGATGTGGTGTTGATCCAGACAGTTATAGCGCCATCAAACTTGTAAAGAAAATAGTAGAAAGTAATCATCTCAGGTTCAGAGGAATATTAACGCATGCTGGGCATTCTTATGATGCCAAGACCATCGAGCAGGTGAAAAAAATTGCTCACCAAGAACAACAAGTAATGGTGAATTTTGCCACAAAGTTAGAGAACGAAAATGAAAGCTTCAAACCAGAGATAGTGAGCATTGGATCAACGCCAACAATATCATTGACAGACAAGATTATGGAAGGTATCACTGAGATTAGACCAGGCAACTACGTCTTTTATGACTACAGCCAAGTAAAACTCCAATCATGCAAAATAGAAGATTGTGCACTCACAATATTAACAAGAGTGATTGGAAAATATGAACATCATCTTGTAATTGATGCAGGTGCAACTAGTCTGTCAAAAGATCTAGGACCTTTTGTTCATGAAGACGAAAAAGAATATGGAAAAATCTATGCAAACTATGAAAATGACTCGTTTGAATCATCACTAAGAATTGATTCAATATCACAGGAACATGGAAAAGTGAGGGCTACAAGTCCATCAATATTTGAAAAAATAGAGTTTAATGGAATGCTTAGGATTCTCCCTAATCACTCTTGCTTGACAGCCAATCTTCATGATGCTTACTACATAGTTGATGATTCAAAGATAATAGACCAATGGAAGATACGGCGAGATAGACCAATTATTTCAGCTTGTTGGTAATGAGCCGCCCGCAGTAGGGGCAAATCTCCTCTTCTCCAGGAAGAACGGGTTCCTCTAACTTGCCTCCACAGTTGGGACAGTCAGTCACAGCTTTGGGAAGCTGTGCAACAGCCTCTTGTGTGTAGATGACTCGAGAGTTTTTATCTATCGTACCTCTGAATCGCCCCTTCTTTGAGAGCTTGTTTGCAGCTTCAATAATTTGAACATCTGTTGAATTGGTAACTTTGGCAATTTGATCAAAGCTCATTCTTCTCTGTGCATGCAATAGATGGAGCAGACTCTCCTCGAGTGAAACTGCTCCGGGGCTCACAATTTCAGATGTTCGGTGGTCAAGATAGACTAGAGGTAATTTACGGCGTGATAGTTTCTCTGCTGCATCAACTACGGTCTCTTGGTCTGTCCGGAGCTCATGTGATGCAGCTGCAACTCCAATTCGACCTTCTTTTTGAACTAATGTAATTAGCATTCCAGATATATCCCCAATCTTTGCTTCATGTGTTCCTTTAGCTAATAACCATAGTCCAATAATAAAGAATGGAAGAGCAAATATTCCCCAAGCAATCATGAAAGATGCAATAAGGGTAAGAAAATCCTGTTCACTTACTTCTATCGTACCCAGATATACAAAATAGGTCATAGCAATAGAAAGTAGCACAAGAATGATGCCCAAAAGCTGCGAAAGTCGAGGATTCAAACATTCTCTCTCCTAATGAGTTGTTTGAACCAACTCCAATTATACGTTTTGCCTTGTGCTAGAGCCTTCTAGAGGCATTTTTATCCAGATTCTGAGAATTTTGCTCAAAATATCGCTCTTTGAAGTGTCAATCCGCTAGAGGGGCTTTACAACAGAATCTTTAATATAGACAGAATTACACAAATCGAAGTACTGACCCTGAAGGACGTGTATGTCATTTGGTGATCGACAAAGAAGGAGCGACAAGTGCCATCATCTTGCGGTTAACCGCGGGGAAGCCTGTGGAA
>SDOA01000111.1 GCA_004524595.1 Candidatus Thorarchaeota archaeon
CCTCTCTCAGCTGGTGGAATTCGATGACCCAGGTTACATCGAAGAGCAATTGACAGCTGCTGTCAAAGCAGCAGAAGAGATGCGGCTGAAATATCGAAGTAAGATAGAATCTTTTCAAGCAAAAGAACTTCTAGATATGCTTGAATCAGTTAATGAGTTCGAGCTTCAATATGAAGGACCAATTGTCTACGCAAGACTCATTTACTCTGCAGACATGAATACTGATATTGCTAAGAAACTCTACGATAAATACAGAAATTCTTATGCTCTCTTGTCACAATCACTTGCTTTTATGGAAATTGAGCTTGGAAAACTTCTTTCAAAGAATCCTGATATCCTGCATGACCCTATCTTGAGTGAATACAAACATAGTCTAGAGAAGATTAAGATAAAAATACCTCACATGCTCTCAGAAGAGGAAGAACAGGTAATTATTGCAAAAGATAAGAACGGGATAAGAGCATGGTCTCTTTTGCAGGGCGATTGGTTAGCAACAAGAAACTATGAGATTGAAATTGATGGTGAAAAAAAGACACTACCATATGGAGAAATAATTGGTCTATACGAACATCCTGACCGTGAATTGAGAAAACGCGCTCATAAAATTGTATATAGTGGACTTGGTGAAGATGATATAGTTTGGTCCTCTGCTCTTCGGGCGGTCTGCTCTGATCATCTAACAATGTGTGAACTACGCAAATGGCCATCTCCTATGACTCAGAGTTACGTTGCAAACGATGTAGATGAAGAGACCATAAACGCTCTTATGAATACTATAGAGAAAAATGTTGGAACTTACCAGAATTATCTACGACTCAAGGCGAAAGCCATGGGGCTTGAAAAACTTGGGAATTGGGATATTGATGCTCCTTTACCCAATTCTCCTAGTAAGAAGTATTCCTGGGAAGAAGCGAGAGAAATAATTGTCAACGCTTATACAGATTTTGATCCAATTATCGGTCAATGGATGGATGAGATGTATGAACGACGTCATATTGATGCAGAAGTACGTTCTGGAAAAAGATCCGGTGCATTCTGCGCGACTTGGCATTCAGGTAATAGCGCATACATCCTTCAAAGTTTCAATGGCGTAATTGGTGACCTCTTTACTTCAGCTCACGAGCTAGGTCATGCAATGCATGCATACCTTGGCACAAGGGCTCAAAAACCACATAATTATGAAATAGGTAGCTGTATTGCTGAAACCGGTTCAATCTTTGGTGAACTTCTTCTCGCAGAGAAAATGTTAGCACAGGATATATCTAAAGCTGAGAAACAGGCAATTCTTGCTTCAATTCTTGATGGTTTCGGCGGAGCTGCCTTTCAGGTTTCAACAAGAGTCTGGTTTGAAACCATGCTCTATGAAGCACTAAAGAAAGGTAAATTCTTAGATGGTGTAACAATCTCGGATCTATGGGTAAATGCTCGAGATACGATGTATGGAGATGCTGTGGAGTGGCTACCAGAAATGAAGTGGTGGTGGACAATGAAGCTTCACTTCTTTATTGCTAACTATCGATATTACAATTACCCATATGTCTATGCACAGCTCTTTGTCTATGCAATGTATAAGCTGTATAAAGAGCAGGGGACGGAGTTCGTGCCCAAATTAAAGACATTACTGTCAGCAGGTTCCAGCAGGTCTCCACGAGACCTCGCTTCAGATATCGGTTTTGATATAACTACAGAGGAGTTCTGGCAGAAAGGAATAGACCAGTTTTCTGAATTCATACAAATGTTTGAAGAAACAATTTAGGCAAGAGTTTCTACTCTTGCCATATTTTCTCTCAATGAGCGAAATTAAGAAAGTTGATTTATCATTCTTTCTTCTTTATGAAGAATAAATAGACTGACTGATCATTGTCATCAACGATGACACCATAATCAATTCCTTCCATGAGATTGATGTGCAATTTCAATTCCTGTATTGCATCATTCTGATCCTTATGGAGATGTAGAAAATCAATGAGAAACTTTAGACTGACTGCTACATCTTTGTCCAACATCTCCTTGATCATTGATTGCAGACGGTCTCTGACTTTCATATCTATCTGAGTATTTGATTCTTTAAGTTCTAAAATTCTCTTTGTATGTTTCCGCCATTCCAAGCAAAATCACCACTATGTTAGACGCATCAATCCCTAATCAATTTTAGCACTTATGAGGTTCGGAGATATATTAACGTAAAAAGGAAAGAATTGTAAGAATATGAGTAAGATGAATCATTATTGAAAAATATGTTGCATATGATTGTGTAAATTAGCTACGTTTTAAAAAAAGAGAATGAACGGACATGTCTATCGATTAAGATACGATCTATCAATGTTGAGACCATAAACCTCTTGAGAGCATTGATTTTCAACCTTGTTATGATAAAGGTTCGCGAAGCACGAGAAGAAGATCGAAAATCAGCAGTCCGTGTAATGTGGAAGGCATTTGAGGCTCAACGTAATTATGCAGATGTTGAAAAAGAGGAATGGATTGAAAGATGGAATCATCCTGAGAATGAAGATTGGGCCTATATAGCCGTTGATGGGGATAAGGTTGTAGCTAACCTCTCTTTCTTCGCGAGTAAAGAGGATAACAATATCATCCGAGGAGTTCCACTTCGATTTGGTGGAGTCTGGGCAGTCGCGACTGACCCAGCATATCGGAACCGAGGTCTCATACGAGAATTATTCAAGGTATCTTTTCAACGGATGCGCGAAGAGAAGATATATCTCTCGATTCTTGACCCTTTCAAGAGGTCTTACTACGAACAATTTGATTATGCACTAGGCGAGAAACGTGCAAGACATATTTTCGCCAAGGAACAATTACGAACAGGTATAACTCGTGATGACATAACATATCGTGAACTCTCGGTAAATGATAATGATGTTCAAAAAGCAATTGAAGTAGAGAAATCAATGACTCGTTTTGGATCGCGATTCTGGTGTTCAAAGGACTATCTTACTAGTACAATCAAACGCGGTCATTTCTTCTTGTTTGAGACTGATAATGAACCAGTGGGTACAGTTGCTTTTCATTTTGCAGAAAGGCACCCAATCTATAATCTTACAGTCGGAAACACTAGATACAAATATGATGAGGTCTTTCCATCTATAGTTGAGTTAGTCAGTAATCATGCAGTGAACACAGCGAAGGTGACGTGGTATACAGACTATCAGACACCTGTCCGCCATTACATATCAGATTACAGTATGACTGAATCTCAGATATATGGTTCAATGATGATGCGCGTGATAGATTTTATTGATTATTGTCATCATGTTAGCATTCCCAGGGAGGTTACTGAGAGAGTCATCCTCAAACTCGAAGATCAATTTTGCTCATGGAACTCGGGTACATATTCCTTGATTCCGAATGATGGACAGTTAGAGGTTGAACGAGTGGATCAAGAACCGGATCTAAGAGTAAATGCTTTTCAGCTCTCCAAGATTATTGGTGGTGTAAGTCCACCCATCATGTTGAGGTCGCTTAATGAGATTGAGTGCACAAGTGAAACAGCAAAGAATCTCGAAGCAATCTTTCCAAAGGACTATTTTGTTTCATATATTCGTTTCTAAACCCAATTGGTTGTGGTCAGATGTACATACCACTTTAATCAATATCGTTGTAGGTCTTTTCAGAGAGGTCAACGAAGAAAGTTTCTTTGCCACAAGATGAACATAGAGAACTTGTTCCCTCTAGTTTTTCAGAGCAGTGAATGCAATACCGTGTTTATCAAAAACCATATCATTGAGGTCAGTGCTCTACTATAATCCTGTCTATGCAATGAAACACTCAGATACGCGCGGCTATACCGTATTCAGGATCTAGTTCGACAGCTTTCTTGATTGCATATTCGGCTTTCTCAAGGAACTCTCATTGAATATATGAGAGGTCCATATCAAAGAATTTGAAGCTTTGAATTTTCGAAATCTATTATCCATCACATTCGCCCCCCGCTCTAAGTAATAAGTGTGATAGGATTGATAGCAATCACTAGTAGATGTTGTCTTTTCTGCAACTAGGTGTATGAACCAAACTCATATTGAATGTTATGGGTCTTCAGCAGATTGATGAAACTAGTAACAAGTTTGGTATTTTCAGAATATATCGACTTTAGTAGAACCAACAGAAGTCTGTTTTTCTGGTTCTCTGGAACAACTACCCAGTACTCATAGTCCGCATCACCAAAATGCTCCAGGGGAATTTCTCCGATATCTTGTCCAGATATAATGAGACTTCCCTCCGCATCAATCTCAGCATCAATATGCACTGAAGTAGGTCCTCTGATGTCAACCAGATTTACTTTTAGCTCCTTGTCATTCATCTTGTTCACCTAATCATTAGTCTATATGAGGAATAATCAGATTGGAATTAAGTAAGTTACTTTTTCTCTGCCTTGCTTGCAGCTTCCTCTGAAATAAGAATCCTGGTTAATTCAGTGAATGCTTCTTGTATGTTCTCCCCAGTCTTCGCACTCGTTTCAAGAAAGACTGTAGGTATTTCTAATCTTTCTGCAACCATTTCACTGAATCTTTTACCTTCTTCAGTGGTAACCTCATGATGGTGAACTTCTTCAGCTCGTAGATCAATCTTATTTGCTAGAATTGCTGTTGGAGGTATGGTCTGATTATATTTGAACGACTCGACCAACCACCACGTTAAATTATCAAAGGTTTCTCGATTAACAACTGAATAGACCAATATGAGTGCGCTACAACCCTGATAGTAATGTTTCCTGACACGTTCAAAACCGGTCTGTCCTGCAAGGTCCCAGATAACAAGGCGAACAGTCTTATTATCTACCTGAACATATTTTTGTGCAAAGTCAACACCAATTGTTGCAATATGGCTAGTAATGAAACCTTTGCCAAGATAGTTGCGTCGCACACTCGTTTTACCGACTGCTCCATCACCTATTAGAACTACTTTAAACATCATTTCTTTAGGAGATTTGGAGCTCAACGTAATTATTCCTCATAACCTGAAATTCTAAATTAATTAAGAAATATATTCAATTATAATAATATTCATGCGGTATAAATCGTATATTCTTTCTATTGTGTTCGCGAATTGTGCCAAGCTATTTTACGGAATATTGATCTGGGTCTTCCAGAGTCTACTAATTTAAAGGAGAGCGTATAAAGGAGCAGTTGTTAGGATGCATTTTCTATTTCTAGAGAATATCCTCATAACAGCGTTCGTCGTAATAATTGCATTCTTCTTTGTCATGATTAGTATAATACACCTGTGCAAAGAAGGGATTTCGTTTGGCTATTTCATCATAGTTCCATGGAGGTGCTAAACACTCAGGACACCAATGTCCTGCTTTTAGGACTAATGTTGGGCTGGCTTCGAACTCATGACTGAAGGCACAGCGCCAAACGAGTCTATCATTCATACCACCTCTCTCATCTGATAGACACTCACCTCCTCGATAAATCGCTGCTGCTTTCATATCGTCAATAGTAAGGTCATCATCACTCTTTGTTTCATCATAACCATGGTCCAATAATATGGAATCTGCTGTCACATCTGGCATATCAGTGTTCCAATCTGGTATCTGCTTCCATTTCTCATACGAACCCCAGAAAGCTGAGATACGTCCTCTATTGTTAGTTTTAATCCAATTCATCGTTCCATCTTTACCGCAGACCATCTTCTTAATGAAGAGTCGTTTTATGAGACCTGTTGGCACTACCTTTGCTATCCTCATATACCAAGGAGCAGCATATCGTACTTGCTCAATATGGTCGTCTATGCTCTGACGCCAATGGCCAAGATATGCATTCAAAATATTGCTATCAAAGAACCAAGCACAGTGAAAATTCCGAGTGCAAAACCAATTGCGCTCCATTATCTTTCGATAGTCCCCAAGGCCAAAGACCTTCATCATTCGATCTATGTACTGGAAAAAGATGAACCTACAAGACGAACCCCCACCCATATTGTAAATTCTCCTCCAGAAATCCTCTGGAGTTTCTAAACATTGCACAAGACCATATCCCGCATCTTCAGCAGTAATCATCTCGATATGCTGATCAATTGGTTGATGAAACATGATAGGATCCATCAGACTCATTGCATCAGGGATAGCTATGTAGGTCTGCCTGAGAGACACCCAGTATTTCAGCCCAGACTCGATAACAGCCCTTTCAGCTCGAATTTTAGTTGTTGCATAAAAATCATACACACTAGGTTTTAGAGGGTCTCCAGTTCGTACCCAGTAGATCGGAGCTAGTCTGTCACCGTAGATGGCTACAGATGAAACATAAACGAATTTTATCCTCTCAGCTCCATTCTCTTGAGCCTTTATGGCTCTAATAATGTTCTCAGTTCCACCGACATTGATTCTCTCAGCAAGGTCCGGATTATGATCTGCTGCCGGAGCAATGAAGGCTGCGGGATGAAGAACATAATCTACTCCCTCTACAGCTCTTAAAACGTCCTGATAGTTGCTGATATCTCCCCAGACAATTCTGAGACCCCTATTTTCCAGTTCCTCTTTCCCCTCTGAAGTAAGGGGATTCGTATGATTGTATTTCTTGAATGCCTTTACATTCGCTTTTGAAGGTCTTACTAATAGAACAATATCATATTTTGATCGTCTCTGCAATAACTCTTTGAATGCTTCTCCACCCATCGAACCTGATGCACCTGTTAACAGGACCGTAGATTTCATCGTAATACTCTGAGAAAAAGCTCCTTAATAATGATTCATCGAGTGGATGGACAAATTTAGTAATTGCAGAACTTATATTCGGCAAGAAGTGAAAGTACACTAGAGTGATAGCCTTTTTAGGCACTGTGTTACAGTATAAGTCTAAGTCAATAGCTATTGACTAGATAGCTTGCGGATTTACTTTATTAATCCGTAGGAGAGAACAAACATGAATAGGAACGTAATTCTGGCGATCGTCGTAATTGCGGTCATTGGAGTTGCTGGTTTTGGTGTCTATCTGATGATCCAACCAGTACATAATCCAAACAATATAGCAATCGTCTTTGCTACTGGTGGTTTGGGTGATAAGAGCTTCAATGATGGCGTAAAAGAAGGAGCCGACAAAGCGAAATCTTTACACAACATCAATTTCACATACTCAGAACCAGGTGCAATAGGTGATTATGAGTCTATGATCAGAGGTTATGCAAGACATGCAGGTCTTATAGAACCATATGATCTCATTATCAGTGTAGGTTTTGACCAAGCTGATGCGGTAATGAAAGTTGCAGAGGAGTATCCCAATCAGCAATTTGCTATCATTGATATGTTCATTGATCCAGTAAACTACACTAATGTAGCCTCAGTCTTGTTCACTGAGAACCAAGGCTCTGCATTAGTCGGTGCAATTGCTGGTATGTACACAACAACTGGCCAAGTTGGTTTTCTTGGTGGAATGGACATTCCTCTCATCAGGAAATTTGCAGCTGGATACTTCTGGGGCGCGAACTATACGTATTTCAACTACGAGAACCCTGGAAATAATATGACAACAACTGCTCAGTATGTTGGTGATTGGGCAAATATCCCCTCAGGAAAGACTTTGACATCAGGTATGTATACTGGTGGTGCTGACATTGTCTTTGCAGCAGCAGGTAGATCTGGTCTTGGAGCCTTTGAGGCGGCTTTGGAGGAGAATGCAACCTCATCACATCCACTCTGGGTCATTGGTGTTGACTCACCTCAGATGTATCTTGGATGTGAAGATGAAGACAATCCTGAGCCACCAACCGTCGGTTTGACCTCAATGCTCAAACGTGTTGATGTCGCAACCTATGACTTAATGTATGATGCTGTCCTTGGCACCTACACAAGTGGTCTAAAATTCTATGACCTCTCCAATGATGGTCATGACTACGAGGTCAATGAAGATTTACTCACTCTTCGACCCGATGTTGTTGACGTTGTTGAGATGATCAGAGTCGGTATCATCAATGGCACATTCGTCATCCCGGACGACTATTAGAACAAATATCAATGTAAGAGGAGGGTTTTCTAACCCTCTTTCTTCTCTTTTTCTCTATTTTTTCTGATACATCAACATTAAATAATGCAATTGCATCTCGCCACTACAAATAACCAGAGACCTTTGATTACCCTTAGCGGTTTGGAGGTGCTGAATATCTACGCTGTAGAGCTTGAGAACATCAGTAAAACATTCCCTGGTGGTGTTGAAGCGAATAAGGACATCACACTGAGAATTGAACGTGGGGAGGTTCATGGACTTCTTGGAGAAAATGGTGCAGGTAAAAGCACAGCAATGAATATTCTCTATGGATTGCTTTCACCAACTTCAGGTACTATAAAAATCAATGGAGAGGAGGTCTCCTTGCAATCGCCAGAGGATGCAATCTTCCGAGGTGTAGGTATGGTCCATCAACACTTCAAACTCATTCAACCTCTTACTGTTACCGAGAATGTCATGATGGGGTATGAATCTCCTGGAAAAACAATCAACAAACCAGTAAGATTAGCAACCATAATTTTCTCCCTTTTCTCAATATTTCTATTCTATCATTTTCTTGGGCTCATAAATGGGACGATAGTAACAATATTTTTTGCATTAGCAATTGTTGCGTCCTACAAATCATTTGAAATCATCACTTTCCTTATTAAAAAATTATCAGATTTTGAGGTAAGAATACGAATCTTGGATGCTGTGAGAAAGAGTATTGTTGAATCTCTTGCAACAATCCGATATATGATATTGAACTTCATTCCTCTAGGTTTCGATGAAGCTGCTGAAAAGATACGCAAAATTGCTGATGATAACGGTCTCATTATCGATCCAAATGCAAAGATACTAGATTTATCTGTAGGACTTCAACAGAGAGTTGAAATTATCAAGGCATTATATAGAAACGCAGAGATACTGATTTTAGATGAACCTACAAGTGTGCTGACTCCGCAAGAAGTAGATGAACTCTTTATCACTCTGAATACGTTTAGAGAGAGTGGTAAGACAATCATCCTCATCACTCATAAACTTAGAGAACCAATGGCACTTTGTGATAGAATTACAGTGCTCCGTGATGGTGCACTTGTTGGTACCGTGAGGAGAGAGGAAACATCTCCTGAGGAACTGGCAAAGATGATGGTTGGGAGACCAGTGGTATTTCGGGTTGAAAAGGGACCATCATCACCTGGAGATATAGTAATGTCTGTCGAAGATATCTATGTTGATGATGTCCGGGGATTACCAGCAGTCAAAGGAGTCTCTTTTGATTTAAGAGCTGGAGAGATATTTGGTCTTGCAGGTGTTCAGGGTAACGGTCAGACTGAACTTATTGAGGTCCTCACAGGACTAGTAAAACCCAAAAGTGGAGCAATTATAATTCAGGGATATAATGTAGCGGGTAAGTCCCCAAGAAAAGTCAGAGAAGCGGGTCTAGCTCATATACCTGAAGATCGTCATAAAAGAGGTCTTGTGCTCCAATTTACTATTGAAGAGAATTTAGCATTAGGAAACCATTATCGAGAACCATTTTCTTCAAAGAAAGCGGGTTTCAAAGGATTTCTAAATCAAAACTATATTCGTTCGAATGCGAAAACTCTAGTAGACGACTATTCAGTCAAGATAGGCAGAGTCTTCGATCCTGCTAATACTCTATCTGGGGGGAACCAACAGAAGATAGTTGTTGCACGAGAGCTTAGTTCTAATCCTATAGTATTAGTTGCAGCTCAGCCAACACGAGGATTAGATGTTGGGGCAACTGAATACATACATAATGTCCTTGTTGCCCTTCGAGATTCTGGAGTGGGTGTACTGTTAATTTCAGCAGAACTTGATGAAATTCAAAGTCTGTCAGATAGAATTGGTGTAATATACAATGGTGAACTAGTAGCAATTAGAGACCCTGAAACAACAACAGCAGAAGAGCTTGGGTTGCTTATGGCAGGACAAAATAATTCACAGGAGGTGACTGTCTAATGTCTGAGGAAATTGTTATCTCTGAAGAAAAAACAGAACAGATAGACTTTGTTTCTACTATCATAAACAAAATTGCTTCTCCTCAATTTCAGAAGACAATCGGTCACACAATCATTTCCATACTGATGGCACTCTTTGTAGCAGCTATCATAATGATTGCCACTGGGTATGATCCTGGGAGCGCTTTTGCTTCTTTAGGACTTGGAGCACTTCTTAATTTTGACCAAGTTCTTTGGAAATCAACTCCGCTTCTTCTTGCTGGACTCTCTGTTGCTCTCGCATTTAAATGCGGTCTGTTCAATATTGGTGCAGAAGGACAACTCTACATGGGATCAATAGCTGCAACTGCAGTGGGGTATATGATTGCTCTACCTCTCGGGATTCATATTTTTGCATGCATTGCTGTTGGAGTTATTGCGGGTCTGTTGTATGGACTTCTTCCTGGAATACTACGTGCATATCGCGGAGCTCATGAAGTTGTTACAACAATGATGTTAAGCTATGCTGCTGTTAAATTCACACAATGGCTTGTTTCAGAAGGTCCTATGCACAATCCCGGAGACTCTAGAAGCGTAACTCCTTTCATTTTACCAACAGCGCAAATTGATAAATTACTTGGCAGCCCATTTTTAAGCTGGGCCTTTATCATTGCACTACTATGTGTTCCTCTTGTTAATTTCTTCATTAATAAGACAGTAATGGGTTATGAGATGAGGGCTGTTGGTCAAAATGAGGATGCTGCACGAACTGCTGGTATTGATGCCAAAAAGAACATGGCTTTAGCATTAGGTCTTAGCGGAGGACTTGCTGGTCTTGCTGGAACACTTGAAATCCAAGGATATTATCACCGTTTTTATGATGGCTGGTCAGCAGGATTAGGTTTTGATGGTATCACAGTTGCTGTTCTCGGTCGAAACAATCCATGGGGTGTACTAGGAGGAGCTTTATTTTTCGGAGCATTGAAAGCAGGAGGTTCTTTTATGCAGACTAATGCTGATGTACCGAGTGAGATGGTGCAAGTCATTCAAGGCCTTGTTGTTCTCTTTGTTGCAGCTCCTAGACTTGTAGATTGGCTTTCTAAAAATGGAGTCGGATACGCAAGTTGGATTAAGAATAATCCAAAGGCAGGTCTTGCGAGTCTTTTATCTCTAGGTTATGGTATGCTAGGAACATTTCTCGGAGTAATTGTCACTAGTTCAGTAATAGGTACTAACTTTACTACTCTTCTCCTCGGATTAGTAGTGAGTATAGGAAGTCTCCTTATTGTCATCTTCAACCTGAAACGTGATGAACGTCGAACAAGTCTTACGTCTTCTATAGCTATTATGTGGTTCATCATGTTATTGATTGGAATCAGTCTGCAAGTTTCTTCAATTATATTCACTGCACTTCTTCTTGGCATAATAGGATTCATCATTGGTATTATGCTTAGTGCAACAAAAGAGGATGTTTTGCTAGAAAAGGAGGTTGTGGTATAATGCAGGTCGATCCCCTATCGATAGTAATGATTGCTTGGCTGATAAAAGCAACTCTTCAATTTGCAACACCTCTTGTACTGACTGCACTTGGAGGTATGTATTCTGAGAGGTCAGGTATTGTGAATATTGGCTTAGAGGGAATGATGCTCATTGGTGCTTTCTCTGCTGTTGCAGCTACTTATTTCAGTGATAATCCATGGATGGGAATACTTGTCTCAGTTATTGCTGGTGGCATGTTAGCAGCTATTCATGCAGTGATTACTGTAAAACTAAAGGGAGATCACATTGTTAGTGGAACAGGAGTCATCTTGTTTGCAGCTGGATTCACGACCTTGATGTTGGAAGTAATTTGGGGCCAGAGGGGCGTTTCTGAACAAGTCACCCCAGTCCCGCAAGTTGTGATCCCAGGACTTTCGTCAGTTCCCTTCATTGGTAATATATTTGGTTCCATGTCTCCGATTGTTTATATGATGTTCTTTGCTGTTATTATCAGCTGGCTCATATTTTACAAAACGCCATTTGGTCTTCGTCTGAGAGCAGCTGGAGAGGACCCAAGCACACTTGATGCAGCAGGAGTCAATGTAGAAACTATTAGACTTATAGGAGTCATCATTAGCGGATGTTTAGCTGGTCTTGGCGGAGCATATCTCTCAATCGGATATGGTACAAGATTTGGAAAGCTGATGACCTCTGGTCGGGGATTCATAGCGCTTGCAGCCTTGATATTTGGAGGTTGGCGTCCAATTGGTTGTTTTCTTGCAGGAACTTTCTTTGGGTTCTTAGAGGCTCTTCAATCTTATATTCAGTTGGTAATTCCAGCTTTAGCACCATATAACAATTTCATTCAGATGACTCCCTATATCTTGGTGGTCATTGCACTTGCAGGAATCGGTCGTTCAAGACCACCTAAAGCTGTTGGGCAACCTTATGAAAAAGAAAAACCAGCATGAAGAAGTAAAATCAACTTCTTCAATTTTTCAATTACTATTTAGAGAGTGTCTTTTTTTTGATACAGGTAACAAGTTGAGTACTTCTGAAGTGAACACTTCCTGCGACTCTTTGGGGAGGGCCTGCACAGTGCCTTAAGGTTATATACTCTTGAAAATCTGTTTGGAATGTGAGAAAAAATGGTAGTAGATCATTCATTGCCTTACCTTACGGATGTGAAAGGAAAGCTTCATGATTTAGTAGAACTAGGTAAGGTCAGCTCAATTGAGATGATAAGTGAACTTATCGCGGCTGATGAAGATACAACAAAAGGGTTACTTCATGAACTTCTTGATGAAGGTTCAATTCATGGCAAATTCTCATCGGATGGAAGAAGATTCTTTCTAACCAATGTTAAGGTTTCACAAGCGCCAATTATTTTACAAGAGGAGTGTTTTACTGAAACAAAACCAACCGATACAAAGACAGCAAAAATAATTGCTGTGACAGGTCTTATGATGTTAATTTTAGGTTCCATCACCCGGAACCTTGCGAATATTGATTTTCGATTTGATAATCTTGGAACTTCAGTATTCATGATAGGACTCGTTGTTTTAGTTGTCGGATGGATTCTAGTTAGTAGAGCTAATCCCCCTCAAAAGATTTAGTCAACAATCAGAAACTATCTCGTGCAAAATCCTGATATGTAAGTTATTAGAAAGAATGATTATGATTGAAGATAGTGTAAAGCGGTCTCGCGAGTTTTTTCAAGAGGATTACAACTGTGCTCAATCAGTATTGAAATCAGTCCTTATTGCTTTAAATCTAGATTTTGAAAAAGCTGTACAATTAACAGCAGGTTTTGGAGGAGGTATGGCTCACGAAGGACAGGTGTGTGGAGCTGTTTCAGGAGCTATTGCAGCTCTGGGAGTGATCAAGGGCCAACATGCCCAAGATATCCAAAAACACAAACAAGCCACCTATGAAACTGCCGAAACATTTGTTCGAAATTTCAAAGAAAGACACAAGACTATAATTTGCGATGATTTGACAGGAATTAAGATGAAAGACAAACTTGCACGGGATAAGGCTCTTCGAGATGGAGTATTTAGTTTAAAGTGTTCTGAGTATGTAACAAGTGCTGTACAACTTGTGCTTGAAATTGTGGGAAAGCAGTGAAA
>SDOA01000018.1 GCA_004524595.1 Candidatus Thorarchaeota archaeon
ACAATATGCTTCTCTTTTCAGCTGCATCAGAATCTCGTGTTATAGGACTTGACATTTCTATTGGTATGCTAAGAAAGACCAGAGAGAAGACTACGCATGTGCCACTTGTCCAGGCTCCTGCAGAAGGTCTGCCATTTACAGATGGTTCTTTTGACTTTGTATACATGACCGAGGTACTTCACCATCTTCAGGACATCCCTAGTTCGCTAAGAGAGATCCACAGAATATTGGGTGATTCTCGTTTTCTCTGTATTGTCACACAATCCCACAAGCAGATTGACCGAAGACAGACTTCTCGGTTTTTCCCAGCAACTGCAAAGATTGACAAGAAGCGGTATCCTGATATCGATGAGATTGAAGAGACCCTCTTGAACGTAGGTTTTGATAAGGTGCATCCTAAGGAGTATAATTTCAACCCGATTCGTTTAGGAGAAGATTTTCTGAATACTGTAGAGAATCGTGGATTTTCAATGCTTCACAAGATTAGTAATGAAGATTATGAGAAGGGGCTCCATGAACTTCGAGAAGCATATACGCGGGGTGACGAGCTTCTCTATTCTGCTGGTTACAACTTTATCTGGGCTCTCAAAGAGTGAATCTTATTCTACTATGATGGTAAGAACACAAGAACTCTCTACATCAAAACGAAAGAGAATGTTGATAGTCAGCGTTGTTGTTCCTTTCTTGAGTGCTTTGAAGAACCATTTCACACGTTCCGCATCTCCGCCTGTCCATCCGGGTTTCTTCATGTGTTCTGGATGAAGGTATTCTGCTTCAGTTCGCAGGTAGGAAATTATTGATTCATCACCGATGATATATTCAGCATCTTCTCCCACAGAGCCGTGTCTGTGAAACTGATAATAGAACTCCTCTTCAACTGCTAGAGTGACAGAACTGCGCTCTCCAGAGCATTCTACTCTCTGAACCTCGTCCTTTGGTGGTTTCATTATTCTTACTCTCCTAGTTGTTGTACAATTGATTTTTTCTTTTTGCGTCCAATGTATATGAGACTAGATATGATTAGTCCAACCACTGCACCAATTGAGATGATTAGTATAACTTCAAGTTGAATCCCTGCTGCTAAAACAGTGGGCATTCCTGGATGCCAATTTACTACAATAATATCAATCAGGTCTGTACCTAATGTGGAATATCGTTCTCTCAAATAGTTGAGAGTGCCATTCTCTTTCTCATAACGAATCTCAATAGATACAGTGACGACGCTCCCATCCCCCGCTTGGAATGTTGCTGTGCCTTTCGTTCCCCATTCTTCTTCAGTGTCAATAAGAGTCACTCCACTCATATCCGTTATATTGGTCATCTCAGTTAGGAATTCCCAGTCCCCTATTGGGACGACGAAACCTCGCAAGTCAGTTTCTATTGATACGGAATCATTGCCTCTAGTCATACTGCATGAGGAGATTGGCATCTGCGATGATTCGTTAATCGGGTTTGGAATTTCATCGAGTGCATCTACACTGAGGATTGCCTTTTGTCCCAGTTCCAATCCTGCAATAAATGGGAAGACCGCAACCGCAACATCTCTGTAGTTCTGATTTGCAAAGAATGCTTTCTGTAGAACATAGGTGTACTCATCACCAATATCGACTCCCCATTCAAGGACATGATTTGATTGAGCTTGAATCGTGACCGGTAACCCAACGATCAACAGAAAGGTTAAGACTGCTGTGAGTGGTCGCAACCTCATGAAACGCTCACCATTATCCCACTTGGAAATCTATCATCATAATGAAGCTATTCATTTTCACATTGATCACTCTTCAGAGGATATCTATGAGGTCGGCAACATGCTCTATCGCTATGACATCTGATGTTATCTTGTGGATTTCATGAGTATCAACCCAGGTGAGCAGAATGGGGATCATTTCAGCTCTCTCAGCAGCTATAACATCAAACTCCACTATATTTCCGATATATGCACATCTTCGTGGATTGATTCCCAGTTGTTCTGCAACACGGAGAAGCAAGTACGGTGATGGTTTCTTATAACCTGGTACATTGGAATATTCAATTACATCAAAGAGATGAAGGATTGAATCCTCTTGTAGAATGTTAGTTGGATCACTGAATCTGTTAGATGCTATTGCCAGTTTGAATCCTTTTGCATGGAATCTCTCAAGTTCCGAACAGCACCCCTCAATAATCTCAGGTCTTGAACCCTCAAGGAATTTATCCCACTTTGCTTGATACTGTTGCACTACGTTAGAGTCCTGAACACCAAGGGTCTCAAGCAGGATTCTGTCATATTCGAGCCAGTGCTCATGCTTTGGCTGCCAGTGAACATCTACATCATTCTTGATCATGTACTCCGTGAGCCATTCATCGGGTTCCTTGAGTGCTGCTCTAATTGCAGAATTGGAATATTCTCTACCATCTCCCGTCTCTGTTTCCTCAAGGAATTCCCTAGTGAATGAGCACATGTCTGATACAGGTCTATAGAGTGTACCTCCTATATCGAAGATAAGTGCCTTAATCCTATCAAGTCTCATAGCTGTAAGACATTATAGAGAAATCCTCTTTTATCCTTTGTAAGAGGCATCTCAATCCTTTTGTACCGTTCATTACATCAAAGAGCACGACCACAAATGGAGAATTTTGATGAGACCCTGAAAGCACTTGAAGCGCATCTACGCCAGAATCCTGATGATGCAGCTGCATGGAACATGAAAGGAGTTGTTCATGCTCAGAGAACTGAGTTCGGTGAGGCGCTGAGATGTCTGGACCAAGCATTGCAGATTGATTCCGGGTTTGTAGCTGCTCACACCAATAAAGGAAGGGTGCTTTTATCTGTCGGACCAGAAAAAGCTGGCATTGCATTAAAGTCATTTGACACTGCACTTGGGTTAAAGCCAGATGATACTGATGCACTCCGAGATAAGGCGCAAGCCCTAAGAGTACTAGGTAGAGCAGAAGAAGAGATTGCCTGCTACTCTAAACTTGTTGAGCAACTACCTGAAGAATGGGGTGTCTGGTTACGACTTGGTGACCTGCAACTTGAAGTTGGAGACCTCAAGTCTGCCATTACTAGTTATAACAAGTCCTTGAAACTCAAAGATGACCTCACGCCTGCGTACATTCGTAGGGCTATCGCCTTTGGTCTGGACGAACAATTCAACGATGCTCTGAAGTCTGCTGAAACCGCTACAAAACTTGAACCTGACAGTGCTGAAGCGTGGCTCATTCGTGGGGATGTGAACCTAAGAGCTGGAAAGTTACGGTCCGCGATGAAGGCACTGAAGAAAGCATCTGAACTTGACCCTACGGATGCTAGTGTCGAAAATACCATGGGTATGGTGATGTATAAGCAAGGGGATCTAAAAGAGTCAGTAAAACATCTTCGTCGTGCAATCATACGAAAGAAGAATTACCCCACAGCAATACGCAATCTTGGACTCATCCTCATGGAATTAGAGGAATGGCAAGATGCGAGTAATGCATTCAATCAGTTGGTTGAATGTGTGAAGAATGACCCTGATGCATATGATGCACAGGCTACTGCTTTTGCACGGCTGGAAGACTTCTGTAGTGCTCAAGAAGCGTGGGAGAAATCTCGAAAACTGTACAAGAAGATAGGTGAAGAGAAAGAGGCTGAGCGTGTCAGTCGACTAGGTCGTGTTGCTCGTATCAATTGTCGTAGAATAAAGAAGGCTATTAAAGCCCAACGCGAGCAGGAGAAACAGACTAGAACTTTCGCTACACGTCATGAACATCGGAAGAAGAAATAGACTGGTTGGCATGTTCATCTATCTGGTCTATCACAGATTAATGACTTGATGAAGAAATCGATACCAAATCTCTCCTTTGTAAGTTCGAGATACCACGGCCCTTCAAGCTCTAATGCCACTTGAATCTCATCGATAGACTTTCCTTTTGCATGTAGTGCTTGAACCTCTCTCTGAATTTCCTTGATAAAATCTATACGTGTCTGAATATGCTCTTCTGGTGAATAGATAGGTCCTCTATGTGAGTCAAAGAGAATATCGATATCAAGGGCCAGTATCTTCTCCATGGTTGCCACCATTAGCGGTACGTTCTCATCAGGCATTGCAATCTTCTTTTTTGATGGTAAGGGTATTGCGTCCGCAGAGAAGAACCACTTCTGTTCAGGTTCATAAAAACCGACCATCTCCATTGTATGACCTGGTACTGGAACTACCTCAAAGACGAGATCTCCTACTGAGAAACTGTCGGGTAACTTTGACAGGGCTGAAACTGGTTCTGGCTGTCCCCAGACATAATTGAAGAACTCTCCATATTGTGGAGGTGCTCGTAGTGTCATCTGAGCTAGATCATTAGCATAGATGGGTATTTTTCCATCGAAAATGCTACAGCATCCAACATGGTCCTCATGAGAGTGTGAAACATAGAGGGCATCTATGGACACTTTCTGAGTGAACTCACGTACCTCTTCAAGAGCATTTGCGCACCCTGAATCAAATAGAGCATTTCTTACAAGATATGCATAGACAAACATTATAGCTTGGCCATCTTGTTCCGTGGCCGTCTTGATGCAGGTTATATCCTCATTGAAGGGAACTATCTCGATCATGACAATGAATTGTTAATAAAAGGATGAATTGAGTTCTTTGGTTTTACTTTGCTACAGCCTGTATCTCTCTCAATATGGGTGGTGCGAACTTGCGAAGCCGTTTGAGTCCGAGTACCTTCTCACGTCTCCCCATCTTTGCATCATTCAGTGCCTGCTCCATGAATTTAATTGCCTTATCATAATCCTTTCGTGGAACGGGGAATGGGACTCCATCCTTTCCTCCAAAAGCGAAGCACATTCGTACAGGGTCTGACCAAGAGGGTGCAGTGCCAAAGATCATCTCAGAGATGAGCGAGAGACCTCGGACTGTAGCAGGTCCAAATCCATCCATCAACAAGAGTCGTTCATAGTCCTCTGGTTGAGTTTCATATGCTCTGCGGACTGCATTCCAGTCCATTCTGGTCGGAATGACCTTGTATGAGGGTAGTGTTATACTCTTTCCACTGTCATCCAGCCATGGGATGAGTGTGGATTCTCCATACGATTTGAGATCTTCGAAATATCGTCTGATTCTTGTAGGGTCTTCTTTGACAATGTCTATGCTCACTCTTCTACACGCATCTGATTGTTTAGAGGTCATGTCAAGGGCCGCATCGCTGATTCGCCCCGAGATTAGTCCTGTGTGAGGTTCATCAATGAAGCTGTGGGTCTCTTCAGCTGACCAATGATATCGTCTAGCATCATTATTCGTAGGATTAAGACCCTGCTGGACAACAGTCCAGGTTTCCTGTGCATCCACGAAGAAGAGATGATGATATAGTTGATAACCATCCTGAACTCCGGCATTATCCACCTTTGCTACAGCCTTGCTGATCTCTACAAGTCCTGCTCCATCAAGTCCATAATCCTCAAGAGCCCGTAGTTGTTCTGGTACTCTTCTTGATGCTAAACCTTTACCCCCAATACCAACCATGCCATGGGTCTCAAAGTCAAGTGCTGATTTCAAGACTCCACATGTGACGGTTGTCGAACCTGAACTATCCCAGTCATAACCTAAGACATTCGAAAGAGCTTGAAACCAGACTGGATCAGCAAGTCTTCTGAGAAGTTCTACTGTCCCAAATTCATCAACAATGAATTTGCAGAGCGCACTCGCCATAGGGATCATCCGTTTCACTAGCCAGTGGGGTGCTCTGCCGGGATGAAGTTTGAGGTCTGCTACTCCTGCTCTCTTCATCATATTCACTTCAGATTCTATTTCTAGAGTGAATCATGAATGGATTCTAGTTTCTTTCTGGAATTCTCTCCCGCATGAGTGAGCCATTCTTCAAGAGTGTCGCATCCATAATCTCCACAATGTGCACAGGTTTCAACATTTCTCTTACTTGCACAGAGCTGGATGTTACACTTGGACCAGAAGGCAAAGTGTGGTCCCTCGGATTTACATCCTGCACAGTCAAGCATATCAACTGTGACTGGAAATTGTGGACTATTCCACTTCTCTACAGTCTCACTCCGCATGCTATCGTCATCATTGATGTATGCAATGTGTGCTGGACATTCTGAGCAGTCGAGGCCGCAATATGCTTGCATGTTGATTATCATGATGAGTATATACTTGATTAATCAGTATAAAAGCAGAACAGATGACCGAAACTACTCTTGTCGTATGAATACCTTGAACAAACCTTTTATTCAATCTCACGTTAAATAATACATCGGTCTTATTCCGATAGAATTCTTTCATATCTTTTGAGTTGATTGCCGTGACAGCGAATACAGAGTGGAAAAAAGCAGTAGAATACAAGGAATTCCTGACTAAAGCGCGTGAGAATGTAGAAATCATCAAGGCAAGGTACAATGATCTAATAATTGGGGAATCATATCATGACACAATTAAGAGCATTCAGAATAATGTCAAGATACTCGTCATTGGCAATGACAGATGTGAAGACACTGCTGGAACACTGCCGATACTAGCAAAAATTGCTGATAACTCACCGAAGGTAGAACTACGAATTTTAGATAGTGATGCCAATGCATCCTATCATCAACAATTCACAGTCAATGGTAAGAGAAAGACTCCTGTTGTTCTATTTCTCAACTCTGACTTTGAAGAGCTCTGTCGGTGGATCGAGAGACCAAATGCAGTCTACAAGCTCATCAACGAAGCAACCAGTCCATCTCCTGAAAGTCGGAAGAACGAGTTAAGGAAATTGTACAGCGATTCTGAAATTCAACAACAGACCCTTCATGAATTTATGCGACTGATTTTAAGAGCTGATTTCATCTTAGGACGAGCGTAATATGTCTCATCACAATCTTGCGAAGGCTGATTGGTCAGATAGAGAACGTATTGAGCGAATGGCTGCATCGTATTCCAGACGATACGATATACTCTTCTGGAACGCTCTGGATAATTTGACTGGCACAAGTCCAAGGAAAGTGGTAATAGATTTTGGATGTGGGCCGGGGCTCTTTCTGAATGATGCTGCTGTCAAATATTCTGCTGAGAAAATCATAGGATTGGATGAGAGTCCTGAGATGCTTGAATATGCTCAAAGATTAATTGAGGAACGTTCTCTAGTTGAAGACTTTGAGCTTATCCAGATTGATTTTGATAACACTAGGATTCCGTTAGAACCCAATATTGTGGAACTTGCATTCTGTGGATTTATGCTACATGAACTCCGCAACCCTCAAGACTTTGTTTCTCAAGTGGCAAACATACTCAAGTCTGGTGGATCCTACATAGTGTATGATTATGTTTCAGGGGATGAAGATGCCTTTGTAATAGCCATGGCTGCACGAGGGATGGACGACGAACATGCACGAATGCGGTATCCACATATGTGCAAACACTCAATTGATGATATCGTTAGGCTCATGACGAATGCAGGTCTCTCTGATGTTAAGGCAATAGGCGTTAATGATATACGAGCTGTTGTTATTGGAACCAAGTAGTAATTCTTTAATTGTTGAACTAAGGATTCGATTTTAGTATGTCCGAGAATCGTCGTAAATCACCATGGGCGTATGACGAGAGTGGACTAAAGTGCCCACAATGCCAAAGTACAAGGATAAATCGTGTACTTGACACTTGGGCAATGAGAAGAGGCATACAGATGTTCAAGTGTGCAGTATGTGGAAAGAAGTTTTACGATAGAGGTGTGGATGATTACAGACCCACATTTGAGAGATGAAAGAGACTGGAGGACAGATTATGTCAAGTAATTTCCAAGAACTCAAATATTCCTTCTCTCTGGGAGCTAGACAGGTTTCTCAACGATATGCTCGAGATCTTGGTGCTTTGGTCACTCTTCTCGACATGCCAGAGAACCATTATATTGTGGATGCTGCAGAAAAAAGAATCTACTCAGCTCTTACCCATAATGAGATTGACTTTCCAATAATGCGTGATGAAAAGGAAGTCTTGATTTATCCTACTGCACGGCTTATCGTCGAAGTGATAGGTAATCCCCGCTTACGTGCACTTCAGGCTGAAGCTGAATCAAAGGCTGTGAACAAGTATCTTGCAAATGAAGACGCACAATTTGTCCTCGATCTCTGTACTAGTGCTTTTGACTGGACCGTTGAGTCCATGGGTGATGTACGTCAGAGAGCAAAACTCCCAATTAATTTAAGGCCCTTCGATTTCAAGATGCGCTTTGAAGACTTTCTTGAAGTTGCTCCAGATTTTCATGCTGATGAATGGAAACTCATCAATCGGTTTGTAGATCAAGGCTGGGTGTATGTTCGGAGAAAAGAACTCAATCGGTTAATCTCTGGAAAAGCAAGACGGATCATCCTTGAAGGAAAGTTGGACATTCCAAAACTACCCCGTCGTCTGACAGAATCTGTACAGCGTATCGAGGCAGAGGTGAAGACAAAAATTCGGCAGGCTGAACCCTTCAAGTTGACAGGTCAGGTTACTTCTGCATTTCCTCCATGCATTCAGAAGATGTACGATGACTCAGTAAGTGGACAGGTGAATCTTCCTCATGATGCACGGTTTGCTCTTGCTGCGTTTCTACTGAGAATTGGAATGAGCGAGGATGAAGTGAACAAGGTCTTTGGACATTCTCCTGACAAAGACAACCGCCTGATTGAGTACCAAGTTGACCATATCGCCTCCAAACGATCAAGTCGAGCTGACACAGATTCGACTGGCTATACTCCCACTGGCTGTAAGAAGCTCCAAACGAACAATCTGTGTCCTGTTTATCTTGGGCTCACGTTTGACCCACTCTGTGAATATGTTCTAAATCCCCTGGCATTCTATACTACGAGGGCTTGGGAGATCTCAAAGGGTGTGACGAATCACTCTTGGTATGCCCAAAAGAAAGACAAGAAGCAGTCTTTCTAATTATTCGCTCTTTTTCCATCTAATCTTGAGAAGTAGTAGAGATATTCTTGGGCATATCCTGCATACCTTCCAAAGTAGCTCCTCGCAGCCATGGATTTCTTTGCATATGACTTGCCATCCTTTATGAAGATTTGAAAATGGTCTTTAATCACTCTCTCAATCCATAGGTCAATAGGAAATGCTTCGAGAAAACCCAGAGAGAATAGACAGACACAATCAGCGACTTTATCCCCAACACCGTGTAACGACTTCAGGACCTTATGGGCATCAGTGTATTCCATATCTCTGAGTTCTCTCTCATCAACCAATCCTCTATTGATAACTTCAACTGACTGGTGGATGAAGTCTGACCTATACCCTGCGCCTAGGCATTCATAATCTCTGAGACATAGATCTGTGAGTTGTGCAACGGTTGGAAATCCATGGAACACCCTTCCTCTGAATTCGTACTCTGGCCCATATTTGCTTCTGATATTACTCATGAGTGTATGAATTGCTGGAATGCCCTTCTGTGTTGAACTGATGAATGAGATGAGGCATGGAAAGAATGGGTCCTGTATAATTCTGAGATTTGGTGCGAAGTTGATACTCTCCTGCATGATTCCCGGTCGTGAGATTTCTTCTTGAATCTCCGGCAACGCATCGTCAAGTCTAAAGAGTTTCTTAAGATTGACAGAGTGAGAAGATGTTTCATAGAATAGTCTATCCCCCCTCTGTTCGACATAGACCACTTGCCCTAGGTCTGAGTTGAGATACCCTCTTCCCTCTCGTTTCCAAGTGAATGTCTGACCACATTCAACTGTATCGAAGAGGTCAAAACGGTCAACTCTGATACTTCTCATCAAGTTTTCCTCCACTTTTTGCATGATGAGTATTGTGTTAGGTACTTTGTTATCATTTGACAAGACTATTATCTGGAACCTTAGATTGATTAACTGCGGCTGTGATGATCTCCTTACTTGAGAGTATGAACACATGATCGACCTTAGGGGTATCTGAGCCGCACCAATGTCCGCATCTGCCTAGATATCCAATTCAGAGAGGTTAACAGCCTCCTCTTCGATGATTGTAATAAGTCTATCAATATCATGTGCCGGAACTATTAATACATCAAGACCTTGCTGATTCTCAGTGACTCTCCATGCCACAACTGCCTTGACAGAAATGGGTAGAGTTTCTCTATCTATTTCTGAATCACCAATGCACCAGAACTTCGGAATATCCCTATGTTTCATTCCTTCGATGATAAGATACTCTGCGTCAATCCCCTGCAGGAGGTCTTGTAGAGGTCTGCACTCGCCATAATGAACAATCGAGCTCTCAGGTCCCAGAATGATGGTGGTCTTTGCTCCCGCCCGTCTATGCCTCCATGAATCTGTTCCTGTTTCCTCTTTCACATCATGTTTAGAACTCTTCACGGTTATGATAGAAGACCCTCTAGCACAGAGCGTTCTCACTATTGCTTCCACAACAGTGGTCTTTCCGCTTCCTGAATATCCTGAGACTGCAAAGACTCGCATACTATCCCACAATTGTCCCATTACCCATATGGTATTTTCGTTATCATCAATTATGGCCTGAGCAAAGTGCTCAATCCATCTCCCTTAAAACGGGGTTTTATACTGCGAAATCTGGTGAATCACCATTGGCAGATGAAAGACAGCCAGCAGTAGAGTGTATCGATGTCCGAAGGGAATTCCAAGACGGCTCTCGTGTTATCAAAGTCCTGCAGGGGACAAACCTCACCGTATACCGAGGAGAATTTGTGGCGATTGTTGGTGCAAGCGGATCTGGAAAGACTACACTTCTCAATCTGATTGGTGGTCTTGACACACCTACCTCTGGAACGATTTTGATTGATGGAGAGAACATCACAAAACTCAATGATGACCAGATGTCCAAAGTACGCAGGCATAAGATTGGAGTCCTGTTCCAAGATCAGCATTTACTGCCAATTTTCACTGCTCTTGAAAATGTCGAGGTACCGATGCTCCTTGATGACATCCCTGCAGAAGAGCGCCAGAAACGGGCAGTGAAACTCCTACAGACTGTCTTTGTCGATCATCGTTCACATCACATGCCCCACGAATTATCTGGAGGGATGAGGTCCCGAGTGGCTCTTGCTAGAGCACTTGCAAATGACCCCGCCGTTTTACTTTGTGATGAGCCAACTGGAGATCTTGATCACAAGACTGGTGGTGAAATCATTCTGCTTATGAGAAACCTTGCAAAGAATCAGAACCGCGCAGTGATAGCAGCGACACACGACCCTGAGACTGCTCGTATGGCTGATAGAATTTTACTTCTTCGTGACGGTGTTCTTGTTGACGAGCTTGTTGGAGAGTTCTTCAAGGCAAGCCGAGTTGATGTTGCAACAAAGAAGGTCTCTAAAGCCGTCAGCGAAGAAGAGTCCTTCTAGGAGTGATTTACGTGGCTGCGCCGAGGAAAACGACCAAACTCAAATCACAGGGGAACAATGCCTATGGACTATCCTACGCCCTGAGTTCGCTTCGTGCTAATCCATTCAGGGCCATCAGTCTAGCTCTGACACTCAGCCTAGGAATTAGCCTTTTTGCCTCAACAATGGTCTGGGGCGATACAGGCGTTTTTGTTAGTATCTATGAACACCTAGAGCAGAATACCTACCAACTTAATGTCAAAGCAAACCCGGATATATCAGACTCACTAGATCTGGCTGAACAGTATATGTTGCATGACCCTCTTGTAGAGAGTACATACCGACTGAATTCTACAGTGGGAATTATCTCAGGGTATACATCAAATGGTACGTATGTGAACACGTCGTTTCCAGATTCTAAGCAGTATGACATCTATGGCTATATGTATACACAGGATATCAAAGACACTAGAGTCGTGTTTGTAGATAATGATTTTCTAGCCACCACAGAACGTGATTTCAATGTACAGGGATCTTTCGAGCTCAATCCCGGAGAGGTTCTTGTTTCTAACTATTTCATTTACCTAGCTGAACATGTCTTTGACCTATTCTTGAAAATCAATGATACAATTGACATTGATATCCTTACTGGAGAAGTTGTAACACAACCCGCGCCTTTGGGGGATCTCGGTAGGGTTCGAGTGACATCTATGAAAATTGTTGGAATTTATGATCCAAAGACGACCACCTCAATTATTGAACGAGCACTCCCGTCCATCCAACGAGCCAACTGGGTACAGGCTAGTAAGTATTACTACTCCGTTCTCGGGATACGTGATAGCATACTCCTGCTCAGAGATGTAATTACTCCCAATTCTGTTCACGAAAAGAGCTTTTTCCCTCAATCAACTCTAATACGGTTGTCTGCAGAAGGTCTTGCTACAGCTGGAACTGAAGAAATTGTACCGAACGTCTTCAGTCTTGCATTTCGTACTCAAGATCTCTACAACATCACATGGGATGGAGCTGATAAGATCTGGGCAATTCACAATGCTGTAGGGACCTATGTTTCTTCTCTCTCTCTCTCTATCCTAGCTCTTCCTGTCATTTTATTAGCGTTATTCTTCTCGGTCTTTGCAGCTGACACATTCATGGCTCCTCGGACAGTTGAAGTGGGAGTAATCCGGTCAAAGGGAGCTAGTTATTCACAGGTCTCTGCTATCTTTCTCTGGGAAACATTGATGATATCTGGGCTGGCAGTCTTAATGGGAATTATCTTCAGTGTCCTATTTGCTCCACTCATTCCAGCATCAATTAGTTTCATGGTCTTTGACTGGACTGTGTATGCTTACTACATAGCTAAGACCGTCGTAACCAGTAGTACGATTCTTCGAGCAATTGGGCTCACAGTTCTACCAAGTATGTTGTTCATTCTCTATCGCGCTCGAAAAGCTGCTCAAACTGAGATTGGATTGACCTTGATGGAAGTGACTGATGACCCAACTGAACAGGTCGAAAGTCATGGTTTTACGATTGGAGCCTCTATTGTCCTACTGATCATTGTGCTAATATTGATGGTCATCTTACCTAAGGGTCCAATATTCTTCTTGATGGAGCTCTCATTAGGAACTGCAGCATGGTTCTTTCTGGCATATAATGGTTCAAGAATTTCAAGAGTCGGCTTGGCAAAGATATCCCAAAGACTATCGTTTCTTCTCGGTCAGAAGAACCTCATTTCTGCTGGATATTTGAGAATGCGAAAAGGACGCATAATTCCACTCATGGTTGTTCTTGCTCTTACAATGTCAACAACAATTGCATTTGCAGTCCAATCAGAAAGCCTTAGAATCGACCTTGATCGTGAGGTCACTTATGCAGTAGGTGCGGATCTACGTATTGAATCCACATCAAAATTGCTAAACTTCACAGAAACATTACAAAACGTTACAGGGATTGAGGAAATAACTCCCGTCCTTAGGACGTGGGCTCGAGTTGCTTCTAATGAAATAACGATAGAAGCACTGGAGGCGGACAAATACGCTTCGATAGGGAAGTTTGATAGTTCGAGTTTTCCAAATAATGAACCAATCGAAATACTTGAGGCTTTAGCTGCAGTTCCTAATGGGATAATCATCAGTGAGTATCTTGCATCTTTCTTAAATAAGACTGCAGGCAATAGTATCATCCTTGAAATGCGTGGAGGGAGTACAACACAGTATGTGAACTTCACAGTTGTTGGAACCGTATACAGTGCTCCTGGATTTGGATATGCATCATCTGCAAGTATCCCTGGTTCTGCTCTTGGCGCTGGATTTGGTTTCCAAGCTGGGTATAGTGGATTTGCTCTTACAAATCTCGATTTTATCTCAGACCTACTTCAGGAAGAGCGAACTACTCTATTCCTGACAAATCTAGCTGAAGGCACAAACCACACCCAATTATTCTATGCTCTACAAACACTTCCGGGAGTTTATCCAACAACTCCTGAAGAGTTCGATCTGAAATCGCGTTCATTACAGACTGCTCTTTTCCTCAATACTGTTGAGGGACTGTTCTCTATTGGATTTGTGATGTCTCTCACACTTAGTATCTTTGCTCTTTCAATATCATTGGGTTCTGTTGTCCGTGAACGTCGTAAAGAGTATGCAATCATGCGAGCAATAGGAGGTTCTCAACGACAAATCGTAGTAATGGTATTCTCAGAATTTGCAGGAGTCGTCATCGCATCACTATTACTAAGTATCGTTCTCGGAGCAGCATTTGGCTACATCATGGGTTTCATCCTAAATGGTATGTTACCGTTCTCTAGGATTCTCGCCGCAACACTATCATTTCCGATACAATTCCTGTCTATTGTGCTGTTAATTGAAATACTGACCATGGTTATTGGAGCCTATCTTCCTGCTCGAGAGGCTGCAAGAACTGAGCCTGCTGTTGTACTTAGAAATATGTGAGGTGAGAAAAAGATGGCTAAAAAAACTCCCAAGAAAATGTTGAAGGGCAACCGACTCTGGCCCATTAATTACGCGCTCACCTCTCTAACGAACTACAAGGTCCGTAACATTGGCATTGCTTTAATTCTGGCAATTAGCGTAGCCATCCCAACTACTGTATTTGCATGGACTGATACTGGGACCCGATTGACTATTGAAGACTATTTCAATGATAATGCCTACCAATTCAGTGTCCAAAATATACCTGGCAATCTGGACTATTCACATCTCTTTACAGCTCAAGAACTACTTGACACACACCCCTATGTAAAATACATGCACATTACGCCTAGTACCGTTGGTATTCTTCGAGTGGATGGTATCACACCAGAATGGGAGGCATATAGAATCGGTGCAACTAACTATGCATTTGGTATCAAGGACGGTCGTGTCATCTCAGTCACCCCCGAGATTCTAGATGTGTGGAAGTCAGAGCTAAGTTACGACGGTAATTTCACCCTTACTTCTGGAGAGATTATTGTTTCTAAACGGTTTAGAGACTCAGCCTTTGATGTTTCGAGCGGTCTAATTGACATCCAGATTGGGACTGAGATTGGTATTGATGTTCTCCGTAACCGGTACGAACCTACGGGAGCACGTCCTTTCGACCCACTTCTGCTTGATAGACAGATTATCCGAAATCTCACCGTAGTTGGTATCTATGATGTATTGAAACCATCAGTTGTTGCCATGTCTTATCCATCCGTCTATCGACCTAACTATGATATATTGGAACCTGCAACTGGAGTCCTAGGACTTACAGATGCCGTTTTAATCTTGGAGGATGATCTCGGAGAAGAAACTATTGAAAAGATCACAGCTAAAGGCTACTTCTCTCCAGTAGGGTTTGTGCGAGGTTCTGCTGAAGGTCTTATTACAGCAGGTCCTGCTTTGGCCGCAATACATATGCTATCGTTAAAGACCTACGTTGAAGAGAGTGACGACCAACTATCCGTAGTTGGTCTTGATAACATAGAAAAGCTCCAGACTCATATCTCTACGTATCTCGCAAGCCAAATCTTGATTGTTCTTGCAGTGCCTCTAATGGTCATGAGTCTGATGTTGACCATCTTCACCTCAGAAACCTCTGTATCACAAAAGAAAGGTGAAATCAGTGCTCTCAGAGCCAAAGGAGCCTCATTCAATCAGATATTTGCTGGATTTATCTGGGAGGCAATGATATTATCATTTCTAGGATTTGTAACGGGCATACTTCTTACCTATCTGATGTCCCCATTAATGGGGTCGTCAACGGGATTATTAACATTTGATAGTGTCAGGTATGACCGCTTCCTCTTCAGTCTTGTCATTCCTGGACAGGCTCTCGCTCTTGCTGGAGCAATAGCAATGTTCCTGCCAGCAGCTTATCTGGTTCATGTTTCCCGACGAATTGATGTGACCGAGATTGGTCAGCCTACATCACGGTCCACGTACGAGATTCCTGAAGATGTTGATATCAAATTCTATGTTCTTGGTCTCGGACTTGTGCTTACTATTCTGGTTGTAGTTCCAGCATTAATCAATCCGACCAATCAGACTGCGCTCTACCTGATTCTTCTCTCTACAATCATGCTCTTTGCAGCATCCTATCTCGGTTCACGAGCTATGCGGTTGGCTACTGCAAACGCATCCGAGAAAGTGAGCCGAATCATGGGTGAGAAGAAGCTCTATCTTACCCAGAGTCTTCGAAGACGGAAAGGTCAATTCATTCCTCTTTTAGTCATTCTCACACTAACATTGACAACTACAACCATGATGTTGATTCAGACAGCGAGCTTTGAAGATACCCTAATCAATGAAGCAAGTTATGCAATGGGTGCAGATGTTAGAGTCTATACTTCACCCAAGATCCTAAATTGGAGTCAGGGTTTTACTAATAGTCAGGGTGTTGAAACTGCAACTCCCATTATTCAGACACTGTCGTATATTGACAACGAGGCGTTCTATTTAGAAGGTCTGGATATAGCAGCTTATAGAGAGCTTGGGGTCTTCAAGCAATCAAGTTTTATCGGGATTAGTTCAGACACAGTGCTGACGCATCTTGAACAGACTGAAAATGGGATAATCATAAGCAAATACTATGCAACTCGATATAATGTCACAATCGGTGATACCCTCCAAGTACGGTCAACTGGTACATTTGGTCAGGTCTTTATCACTTTCGAGATTGTTGGTCTGATGCAAAGTGCTCCGGGTTTTGGGATGGCCTCGACTCGTGACCTTCAAGGTACGCCGTATGGTGCATATTTTGATTTTCAACCTGGGCGCGGCGGTTTTGCACTGGTGAACTCGGACTATCTTGCCAATGTAACTGGAATTACTCAAACCAGAACTTTCCTCTTTGGGATCACCTCTCTTGAAGAGGCCAATGGATTTATTGAAGAATTGGAGAAACTTTCCTATACTACCATCTATACCCCTGAATCAATCGAGTTTGGACCCGATACAGTAACTGGTCTATTCCTTGCAGGTATTCAAGGTCTGACCATGATCAGTTATATTATGTGTGCGGCAATGGCGATTGCATCCATAGCTCTCTTCCTTGGTTCAGCAGTTCTCGAACGCGAACCTGAGTATGCTCTATTTCGAGCTATTGGAGCTACGAAACGACAAGTAGTCAGTCTTGTTTTTGGTGAGTTTGCAGGTAGTGTCTTAGCAGCTGTTGTTCTAAGCCTACTATTAGGAGTGGTATTTGGTTTCACGGCTATATTACTTACATTTGGCATCTCATCAATATGGCCAATACTTGGAAAGATATTGACCTTTCCACTCTATGTGATGTTCATTACAATCACAATTGAATGTGTTGCGATGATAATAGCGTGTTTCTATCCAGCACGCAGAGCAGGTCGTACCAATCCTGCAGAAGTATTGAGAAATATGTGAGGTAGATAATAATGAATACAATCGAAATCGAAGAAGAACTTGATCTATACAGCGACCTCCCTGATGATGTAGTAGTCAGTGTGAATGACTGTTACAAGATCTACAAAGCCCAAGAAATGGAAGTTGTCGCTCTCAGTGGTGTATCTCTGCAAATCCTAGAAGGTAAAATCATGGCAGTGGTTGGTCCTTCTGGTTCTGGCAAGACCACTTTGATCAACACGATAGGAGGAATTACAAAAGCAACCGTAGGAAAGGTCTACTGGGCAAATCTAAGAACAGATATCACAAAGCTAAGCGAACGAGTCCTTACTGAAGCTCGGCGTAACTTCATCGGGTTCCACTTTCAGCTCAATAATCTTCTACCTCACCTGAATGCTTGGCAGAATGTGGAGCTTGCTGCTCGAATAGCTGGAGTTCCTCGAAAAGTACGCAAGGACCGTGTTGATAGACTCATCAAAATGGTCGGTCTTGAAGAACGAAAGAGGAACAAGGCAACTACACTCTCTGGTGGTGAAAAGTCAAGGGTTGCAATTGCCAGTGCTCTAGTCAATCTGATTGATACTGAAGGGAAGGGACTCGTCCTATGTGATGAACCGACTGGAGATTTAGATCCTGAAACTGGTGAGCGGATTCTTGAGCTCTTCCAAGAGCTCAACGAGACCATAGGTACTTCTTTCTTCATTGTCACTCACAGCCAACAGGTTGCATCAAAGGCTGATGTCACTGTCGAGCTCCATGATGGTGTTATTTCTGGTTTCCATCAGGCTGGTATAGATCTCGACATGCTCGATACAACCCGTATTGTCCGTCTAGATGACAAGTCCCGACTACCCATGCCTACTGATCTCCTAGATCTAGCTGGGAATCCTAGAGAATTCAAGCTCACATATACAGATAATCGTTTCACCCTTGTTCCACAGACATCTGATGTTGTGGACACAATGCGTTTGAAGAAGACAAGGATTTGCAGGGTCTGTGGGTCCGAGATACCTGGTGGCAAGTTCATCTGTCCAAACTGTGGAAGTCAAGTCACAGTATAGCTTCAAGATTGGTGGTGACTGGCTTCTGGTGAGTCACTCCTCTCGAGCAATGAGACAAACTCTTCAATGCACCTCCAGTTCGCCATGAGCTTTCTAATCCTGCCACGAACTCCTTGGAGTGTCTTAACACCGCTCAGTTCAAGTTCTCTTTCCAGATATCTACAGATCTCGATACCTTCTTGGTCATAGTCAGTAAGAATTAGTACAATCCCTTTTTCGCCAGCCTTATCAACTATCTTCTCTACTATTCTATACCTTGGTAATCTTGATTGTGTCTTAATGATGGGTGCTTTCACACCTAGATTTCGAAGAACAGAAAAATCACGTTTTCCTTCAACAACAATAATGAGATTTTCATATTTTGAATCAAGACTCTGGAGAATATCGAGCAATGCACGTTCATTGTTTTGCAGTTTTTGTGTTTTCATCTGTTTGATCTCTGGTGTCCTGTGGAGTTCTTCTTTTCTTCTGAGCGAATCCATGTTCTTTTTTTTCAATAGACGCACCAGACTTACCCTAAGGTGATATTGCGATCTTCATCGTTTCACCAGCACCCATCATCTCGAGTGCTTGATTGATTTTCTCCAGTGGCATCTCATGCGAGATGAGAAGGTCCGGATTGACATCTCCTGCAATAATCAGTTTGAGTGCCTGTTCGACATGTCTGGGTTTGAGGTGAAAGACTCCTTTTAGTGTGAGTTGCCCATAATGGAACCTTCCAGTATCGACTTCAAAGGTTGTACCTGACGCAGCTCCTCCAAACAGGACTGTTGTTCCAGCATCTCTAGTCATATTTACTGCCTGTTCCCATAATTTTGGAAGCCCAACAGCTTCAATCACCACGTCAGCTCCGTATCCTGAGGTCTCTTGCTTCACATGTTCTACAGGATCTTCCTTTGCTGGGTTTATGGCGATGTCTGCGCCTGCTTTGACTGCGATATCTCGTCTAAGATCAGAAAGGTCAGACACAATGACTGTTGAGGCCCCGATCTTCTTTGCCAGCATAATCATCATTTGACCAATTGGGCCTGCACCAATGATGACCACTGTGTCTCCTAATCTGATATTAGATTCTTCGATTCCGTGGACAACACATGCTAGAGGTTCGGTAAGCGCAGCATTTCTAAATGAGAGTGCGTTAGGTATTTGATGTGTGTTCCATCGAACCACGTCTTCTGGCACTCGGATGTACTCTGCAAAGGCACCATTCACAAGATTATCTTTGAGTTTTGCGCACAGATTTGGCATATCCCTCTTACAGAAATAGCATTCACCACAAGGTGCGGAATTTGTTGCAACCACTCTCATTCCTTCAGAGAAACCTTCTACGCCATCTCCAACAGCTTCGATAGTACCTGCATATTCGTGCCCAAACAGAGCGGGAGTGTGTTTGATCAAAAGTGGATGTCCTCTCTTGTACGTCTTGACATCGGTACCACATGTGAGAGATGTACCCACCTTGATTAGGAGTTCACTTGGACCTATCTCAGGTATGTCAGTTTCCTCATAACGTACATCGCCAATGCCATAATACATGGCAGCCATCATCTTTCTAGACATCTGCAATCCCAATGCTAGATTTCAATGACTGTTTAAATGACTTCCTGACCATCCCTATCGGAATGCTTAATCTGATGTTATAGTGCAGGAATATTGGTGTAACCTAGTGCGACTGAAGACAAAGTACCCTGAGAAGATTGAGTACCATTCAGTATCCATGTGGGATGGAAAGACTGGTGGGACTGTTACAGTCTACAATAATAGAAAGGTTGTCTATGATACTCCAGAGACCTATGGTGGGCGTGGTGCTGGTATCTGCCCTGACGAGCTCTTTGTATCTGCAGTCCTGGGTTGTTTGAATAATACTTTCCTCGACTTCCAACGCAGATTCGAGATGGATCTCAAGCAGTTCAGTTTAGAAGGAACAGCTACTGCAGTATTTGATGGAACTGGGTACAAGATAACCGGTGTTAGTATCTCTGGTGAAGTGATTGTTGGGGAGGATGAGATTGAAACAGGCAAAAGATGTATTGAACTCATGAAAGAATATTGTCACATCACGAGGACTGTTAAAGACTGTTTGCCATTTGAGTATGATATCTCCATTCGCGAGGAATGATTTAGGTCTCTATCTCTTTCATCAGCTCGCTAATTCTGACCATATATTCATCAATATTTTTCCATTGACCTCCTCTGAAGAAGACAGTCTTACAATATTTACAGAACCAGAACTTATCATAATAGTTGAAGGTCTTCTCGAAGACGAATGGTCTAATTTGCTCCTTCTCATCATAACTGATTGGGGTGAGCTCACCATTACATTTTGTGCAGCGGGATATTGACGGGTCTGCTTCTGGAAGAATTCCATACCTGACAAAGACGCTTGCAACCTCTTCATCCACAGACCCCCTCACAAGCATGACCTCAATATCCATATCCCTCCCACGACGTGCAAGAATTGCATCTGATGTAAGTATGACCCTCTCCTGCTCTTTGGCTATCCTCAGGATCTCATCGTCATGCATCTTTGTGGAATAAATAGTATCCTGGCCTGTGAGTCGAAGCCATGTTGCAAGCTTCCCAAGCATTGCATCCACAATAAAGGTCTTCATGGTTTCTCACCAAAGAACAGCCTAGCTGCATTCTTCCACATTACTGATTCAATCTCATCCTCAGTTACCTGCGGATACCCTTGCTCAACCAGCTCAGCTGATATATGTAGATTTTTGAGGAACTCCACCCACTCTTTCAAAGGCATTGCATACTCAAAGAGCGGATAATCACTTCCGAACATCATTCTGTTGGGAAACACTCTCATAATCTTAGCTTCTGCAACCATCTGTTGTACTTTTACTGGTATTCTAGAGGCAAAAATCTGCCAACCTGAAAGATCCACTGACACATTGGGATTCTTAGAGGCTACCATGAGTGCCTCGTCTGTCCATGGAACACCCACATGGGCAAGTACTATCTTCAGTGTAGGAAAATCAGTAGCAATCTTGTCTACGTACACTGGTTGAGCATACTTCACATGTTTGAATCGTGATGTGAAACCAGTATGGATTACTACTGGTATCTCGAATTCGTTGCATTTCTCATAGTATGGATAGAATTTCTCATCGTCAGGATAGAATCCGTTAGGCGGGTATATCTTCCATCCACGGCAGCCTTTCTCTGAGACCGCACGTTCGAGTTCTATAAGCCCCTCCTCGCCTCTTCTCGGGTCAATACCTACAAAAGTAATGATATTCGAGTATGCTGCAACATCCTCTGCATGCCAGTCTGTTTTATCCTTTAGTGATAATGGCATTGTCTGAGAGAGGCCACTATCAATAGGTAGAATGACAGCTCGCTCAATACCACATTGCTTCAAAGCTATAGCCAGTTTCTCTATGGGTGAATCCAGTTGAGGATCAGTTCCTGCTTTTTCTGCAGCAATTCTTCTTGCCTGAAGGTCTCTCTCACTAAGTATCTCTCTAGTCCAAGTATGTGTATGCGCATCAATTACCCGCAAGAGACGTCACTATGTAAACGTACTCATAGACCCGATTAAGGTTTCTGACTCAGCTCCTAGAGATTCTTTCAGCAATGACTCTTAGCTTCTCAATGGTATCAACAGGAACTCCTACACTCCCCAACTTGTAATGTCCATCATCTCCATGCGAGTCACTACCTCCAGTGGCAACAAGATTCAACTCTTGCGTATATTTTCTAATGCGATCAATCTTATCGAGATGCTCTGGTTTTCTGTACCCATAATCGACCTCGACCCCTTCGAGTCCGTGCGTTTTCAACATCTGGAGAAACCTTCGCAAATCAATATTTTCAATCAATAAGGGGTGAGCTAAGACAGGTACAGCTCCAGAATCTCGAAGTATCCCGATTGCCTCAATGAGGTCTATTTTCTCTCTCCCAACATAAGCAGGTCTTCCAGTTGCTAAATACTTAGTAAATGCTTCTCTAATATCGTTCACATCACCATTCTCGATAAGAATCCGTGCCAGGTGTGGCCTACCTGGGGATTCAACCTCTCTCAGGACTCTGTCCACTTCTGTCTGGTCTACTTCAATTCCTAAATCACGTAATTTCATGACCATTTTAGGGAATCTTTGTTGTCTTGACTCTCTAAGCACTAGTAGTCTTACATCAATCTTGGAGTCACCCATTGGTACAAAATACCCAAGCAGATGTATCTCTTGTCCTTGGTATTCAGTGCTCACTTCAACACCTGGAACTCCAATTATATCAGTGGACTCTATAGCCTGCATAAATTCAGGATTGCCTTCAAGCGTGTCATGGTCTGTTAGAGCAATTCCTCCAAGTTCCAGTCCCTCTGCTAGTTTCACAAGCTCACTGGGGGAGTGAATGCCATCCGAGCAATTCGAATGGACATGTAAATCAGCACGGGCTCTCATTATGGGCGGCCTCTCTTCGAAGGGTCTCTACCAAGTTCCTCACTTTATGACAGATCTTTCTTATTTCTTCTCTACTCACTGTTTCAGCGGAAGGACATTCAGAGTCGACAATACATTTTCTTTTTCTCGAATCATAGATAATCGGATAATACCTACATCCTTGAGGTCTGTTCTCATAGATGATACACTCTTTTGTATCTGGATCATAAAAATAACAATGACCATCTATATTCCGTAGTTCGCAGAATCCTGCCATTACACGGACTAGAAAGTCTTTCTTATCATATCCTAAGGACTCAATACGTACAGCATCTTCTCGTGTAAGGGTCATCTCGGTATCTGTACAACAAATGCGAACCTTATCACAGGATCCATCATGATTACAGACGAATGGGCTCAAGATATCAATGACTCCAAGATGTATATAGCAAAGTATCGGTCAGATTGCGGTTTATCGGGTCATCACGCTGATGAGTCGCTCGCCATCCCTACTTCATCATCATCCCGATATGAAGTACGGGGTACTTTCAGCTATAAACCCTTTCTTGCTAACCTTCTGGATGGTGAAAGGTTTCTCATGGTATCATCAGGACTGGTATTTTGTGTAGGAAGTGACGGGACCGGAAACGCCTTTCCTGTGAGCTTCAAATAAGTTCTTGCACGTATTGCATAGATGTAGCCTTTCAGGTCATTCTGCTCATAAAGAGCACCTAGCATGCCTGTATGTCGCTTTCCGAAGACACCCAGAAATCTATCTAGAATTTTCATAATTTTCCATCCGAATAACCAATCTAGGGATTGCACAAAAGCCTTTCCAAGTATACAAATATCTACCATTGATTTCTTTTACGCAGCCAAAGTACTAAATAGGCACACCTTGCATCCACGAATAGCTCCTCCATAGGTGTTGAACAAGAAATGCGAATTGCTATTGTAGATAGGCATCGATGCAGGCCTAAGGACTGTACTCACGAATGTCAGAGATTCTGTCCCCGAGTGCGTACTGGCGATGAGACCGTTATCTTTCCAGATGGTCCTGACAAGCCCCCTGTCATAGTCGAGGCTCTGTGTTCTGGAGAGGCAATCTGTGTCAAGAAGTGTCCTTATCATGTCATCAGTATCGTCAACCTACCAGAGGAGCTCGAGTCAGATACAAGTCATCGCTATGGAATAAATGGATTCAAGCTATTTCGGCTTCCAACACCAAAAGAAGGACAGGTACTTGGTCTAATTGGTCCTAATGGAGTTGGGAAGACCACAGCAATCCAGATCCTTGCAGGTGAGATGAAACCCAATCTTGGAAGAGTTGAAAGCCCACCTGAGTGGAATGAGATAATTAAGGAATATCGTGGATCTGAACTCCAACCATTCTTTGAGAAGATCCAAGCCGGGACTATTGTTCCTGTACACAAACCCCAGACCATCACTGACCTTCCTAAGATCAAAACCATCGCAGACCGCCCAATTAGTGACTTACTAGAGTCTGCTGACACTTCTGGTAGGCTTAAGGAACTGAAAGATGACATGAATCTGGGTGAGATATGGGACCGCCCTGTTAAATTCCTAAGTGGTGGTGAACTACAACGAGTGGCAATGACAGCTGCAATTGTTAGAGAAGGTGATATCTACTTCTTCGATGAGCCTACAGCTTACTTAGATGTTCGTGAGCGTCTTCGTGTCGGTCGAGCAATCAGACAACTATCTGACCTCGGTAAGACAGTAATTGTGGTCGAGCACGACCTGTCTATTCTCGACTATGTTTCAGACCTCGTCTGTATGTTCTATGGCACCCCTGGAGTGTATGGTATTGTCTCACATCCTCACGGTACACGAGTGGGTGTGAATATCTTTCTCGATGGGTTTATCCCAGATGAGAACATGCGGTTTAGAGACACCTCGATATCCTTCAAAGGTATGCGCGCAGAAGATGAGGAGTTCTCTTCTGGAGAGACCCTACTTGAATATGGTGATATGCGAAAGGAGTTTGAAGACTTCACACTTGATGTAAAGGGTGGTAGAGTATCAAAAGGTCAGGTAATTGGCATTCTAGGACCGAATGGAATTGGTAAGACCACCTTTGTTCGTATGCTAGCTGGCGAATTAGACCCTGACAAAGGCGAGGTGCCAAAGAAGACAATGACTGGTCTTGACCTGAAGATCAGTTACAAACCACAGTACATACTTGCTGATTTTGAGGGAAATCTACGGATGTATCTGCGAAACGCAGGTGGAAGCACTATTGATTCAGCCGATTTCAGGACTGCAATATTAAAGAAGCTTGAATTAGAACATCTTATGGACCATCAGATTCAAGAACTCAGTGGTGGTGAGCTCCAACGTGCTTCCATTGCAGCATGTCTTGCTCGAGAGGCTGATATCTATCTATTAGACGAACCATCCGCTTTCCTTGATATTGAACAGAGACTTGCGAGTTCTCGGGCAATACGAAGACATATGCGGATAAATATGAAAACCGCATTTATTGTTGAACACTCCATTCTGATGGCTGATTATCTTAGTGATAGCATGGTTGTCTTCAGTGGGCAGCCCGGTAAGTCTGGGAACGCGTCATCCATTCGAACCCTTCGGAGTGGTATGAATATGTTCCTCTCGGACATGGGTGTAACATTTCGACGAGACCCTCAGACTGGTCGACCACGAGTGAACAAAGATGGGTCACAATTAGACACCCAGCAAAAGGCATCTGGTGATTATTACTACATTGGCAAAGGTGCGTAGATAAAGGATTCATGCTGGAAAAAAGAGGAGTCGAGTCCTGGTATAGAAACCAGGACTGACTTCAATCGGATTTTGTATGGTTACTTCTTCTTCATGATTACAACAATGACTATGATGATTAGACCGGCACCAGCAGCAAGCACAATTGTGATTGGCACACCAAGAATCTCTCCATCCCACCATGCATCGCTAACGATGCTTACAATCTCTCCTGTTGCAGATGCAGTATAGAAGGCGGCTCCATTCCAGCTCTCTATGGCAGCTGGGTTAAATGAGGTAAGGGTGGCATTGAAGTAACATAGGATTGCTGGGACTTCCATATAAGAACCTAGAATCTCAGGTGATATCTGGCATGTCATTGTCCAAGTATCTCCAGGTGCCAGAGATGCTCTGTTCCAGTAGTATTGTTTGTCAGTGTTTATGCCCATACTAACACCATCGAGCACCTTGAGATCGTATGCTGTTCCTGTTCCAATATTTGTCACTGTTAAAACAACATCAACTGTAGTGTCAATGGCTAATCTGTTGGGGAGTGCTTTGTCGATTATAAGATGTGGTCCTTCATAGGTCACACTGTTGATACTAAGGTCAAAGGTGAGGACAATGTCTGAGGTCGATAACTCGTAGAGTGCTGGTTCAATCTCTGGATCATATACAAACATTCCTGTAATTGGTAGATTGATGCACATCATATAGTCGTATTCGATCATAAAACTGGAATACATATTAGCCATGAAATAAGGGACGACCTCTTCAGCTAAATGGCTCGGATTTATCATAGATGCGATTGCAGCCTTGATAGCACTAGTATCATTTGTAAAGTCAGCCATGGCATCCCAGAGACCTTGAAGTACCAGACCAAAGTGGTCTTCGATCAGGTCTGCGAATGCCTCCTTTGTTGCATAACTAGATGGCAGTTCTGAACCAGTGAAGTTTGCCAACATGTCCTCTATATTATTGATGTAACCATTGAGGAATGCCTCTAAGACGACTGGATCACTATAGGTTGTATTCACTAGGATATCAAAGAGATGATAGCTATCAAAGCAGTCGATGAAAGCTTCGATTAATGCCAGCATTGGGTCAGTCTCGAATGTGGTATCATCGATCCTATCCATAAGGCTGTCTGGATTAATTCCTGCCTTGTCAAAGATTGCTCTTAAGAGGTCTTGATTCACTTCTTCGACAGGACTACCCATTGTCATCATAGACCAATCGTAATCTATGATATACTCTCTCAAATCTGGGTATTCATATCCTGGTGTTCCCCATAGACCGTCGATGATATAATCGAACATGTGGGGGTCCATATATGAAATACCTTCATTGATCGCATATGCATACATGAAGGGATACTGGACCATCATTGCCTCCATTATCTCTTCAATTGTAGAATCTCCTGCGATTGATCCAAATGGAACGTATATTGGATACTCTGATTCAAAGGAGAAGTCTTGATCCACACAGTCCCAATCCACTGGAATTCCTGATATCGATAGTTCCGGTGGGGTCACTGCACCAATTGCGGATATTGAGTTGATCGACGACACTTGGGACATCTTGCTCTCAATATTGCCTACGTGACCAACATGTTGTTTGAGTGAATAGGTCTCTTGCCCAGCTCCGTTAGAGATGTAGTTCACATCACTAAAGCCAGCAACAGATATTATTCCGGTCTGGAACGATTCAATTCTATCGGGATAAGAAGCATCTGCTCGAACAAACGCTCTGCCCATAGTACTTAACATATAGACTGGATTGTTATAATTATAGTAACTGTAATAATTATTGTATTCTGATACATGATGGAATGTGAGTGTTTCTGAAAAGGAGGACTCTGCTAAAGGCCATCTGTTGCCTCCTACTAGGTCCATAAAACCTCCCAGTTCACTGCATCTATCTTGCATGGCATTTAGAGCAGTATTGCCCTGGGCAGAGGTAAGGATACCCATATATTGAATGATAAAGAAGTCAACATAATCCCAAACATTGGAATATTCATCATAATAATAATATACATAGTTTGCCTGTCTAACTGTACTTAGACGGTCAAAATTGATACCCAAGTCTGCTTCATAGACAGCTACAACCTCTTCTGCAAGAGTTACAGCCTCTTCAAAGCTAAGACTTGTGATATAGATATTCTCTTTTATTGCCGGTAGAACGACAATTGGACTGACCATCAAAGTCAACGCTGCTATTGGACTACCCACAACACCATTTGGGAATACAGACCGACTTCCGACTTCCAATTGTGCAAAACTGACAAAACCATCTTTCAAGGCTGTCTGTTCTGCAACAACATCTTGAACATCCAGAGCAAAATCATATCCATAATAACTTGCATTCTGGAATGATCCTATAGCATTTCTGACAGTACCCCATCTATCAATCTCTGTGACTATGGCCTCAATAGTTCCAATTCGATTGAAATCTTCTTGCGCAGCAGGTGCTGAATTTCCTACTGGGGCCTTCACTTCGTTGATCAGTGGAGTGCTATGTAATGCCGCTATTGGGATGATTAGTATCGTGACTAGCACAGCCACGAGTATACCCCTCAGACGATTCATTTTATATACCCCCAAGGACGCACTCTGTTTCACACGCCCTTGATACCAAATACTCAGTATGAACAGATAAAAGGTTAGTGGGAAACAGCCACAATGAAACTTAAATCCATCAAACAGATGAGAACATCTATCAAGAGTCAGGTCTGCTGTTGGGGGTCTTTGTGTGCTGACAAGCTATGCAAGTCTTGGACTGAAATTTGCTTTAAGACGTAGACGTGCAGCAATCTTTACAATACTCTCTATTGGTATCTCAGTCAGTCTAATAATTTCAGCCTCTTCGGTGGCATCTTCTCTTAGAGTCAATACTGCTCAATATATACGAGACACAACATCTCCTGTGGACATTACTATCTCCTCAACAAAATTCTCATCACCTATCAGTTACGATATGATGACCTCTATCGAGCATGCTCAACACGTGGTAACTATCACTCCTCGTATTGAAGAGACTGTACAATTACAAATTGGCAATTCATCTACAAGTCTAATTCTCATAGGCCTAGATATTGAAAAAGAGGAGAATATTGGGAGTATTAGTGTTTCAGACGGATCTTCAGAAATCAATGGGTCCTATTGTTTCATGACCGATTCAGTGATGCAAGCTGCAAATCTCTCAGTAGGTCAACATATTCAATTATACACCTCTGCCGGAATTTACTACTTTGATATTCTAGGGTCTGGAAACGCACTTGATAAGGGTGTCATCGGTCCAGCTGTCTTCATCCACATCGAAAAAGCTTGGTCCATATATCAAACCCGTTATCCAAATAGATCTTCTAATAAACTCCTTCTACAACTTGACAATGTTCTTGCAATCCCTGTGACAGTGAATCGTCTAGAAGTATTCCTTGGAGAAGATTTCGTCATATCAAACCAAAAGTCCTACAATCTCTTTATCATGTCGCTCTTTCTAAACCAAGCTAATGTCATTCTTGGTTCTTTGGTAATTGGAGCACTTTTTGTTGCAGCTCTTAGGGTGTTTTCTTCATATTCTCTTATCTTCTCTGAAAGAAAGTTCGAGAATGGTCTTATACGGGCATATGGAGCATCACGGTCTCAGGTCTTTATGGTGTTACTATCAGAGATTGGCATAGTTGGCGTAGCTGGAGCTTTCATTGGTACTATTATCGGTGTCTTTACAAATAATATACTAACTAGTCTTGCAAGTTCGATTCTGATAATTCAGAGTCCCATCAATGCTGATGTCTTTCTTAAAGCTTCGATTCCTATCAATCCATCAATTATTCTGATGTCTGGATTGATTGGTTTTTTGTTGTCTTTAGTCGCAGGCATTTTTCCGGCACTCATAGCAACACGACAACCCGTAGTTGAGAGCCTTAGGCAATCTTTTTCTGGTGTAGCTGCACCTATCTCTCTTCCAATTGATATTGGGAACGCTGTAAAGAGGATATTCTTGATTGTTGGTGGACTTCTCTCAATTCTAGTAGCTGCACAGATCACTTCTGATGTCTTTCATATCGGTCTTCTTCGAAATGACTGGGTCCGTCTTCTTGCTATACCAGTATTTATCCTTCTGACCGCTGGGTTCTCTGACAAGCTGACCCGACCTTCATCAATGATTGAAGCAATCCGACGTCGTACAACACCTCTGATTGGTAAATTATTCACCACAAGCCTGAAACGTCGTTTTGCAGGAGCTCTACTAGTTTTCAATCTGTTCGTATCAATCTCTGTGATACTTCTACTCTCTTCTAATATAAGCTACTCCCTCACCACATCATGGGAAAATACACTTGGTCTACAAAGTTCATCTACAAATGTTGTGGCATATTTAGACGATACAGCAACAAACGAGTCTATTGAACAAATCAAAAGTCAACACAACATTACATCACTAACAGAGTTGAGCAACAAGTTTGAATTCGTCAGCTATCAGAGCAATGTCCAGTTTGCTTTGATTTTTGGGGTTGATCCACAACCATTTCAGAGACTTGCTTCTATAGGAATAGTGGACTCTCTTGATTATTCAGTGGGTCTCTCGATTCTTGACATGTCAGATGATGTGTGTGTCATCTCTGATTATGCTGCAGAATCACTAGGGGTGCAATTAGGTCAAAAGATTTCGGTTGCTGATAGAACCAATTTGACTGTCGTAGCGATTTGTGAATCATCTGCGCCACTATTTCTCTTTACCTTTGTAAACCCGCTCTTCATTCTTGTAGACCTTGATACTTGGTCTTCTGTAGTGAATGAGCCATTTAGACCAGATGGCATTCTGCTTGACAGTCAATCTCCAGAAACTACAGTTGCTAACCTGGCAATACTTCCTGGTGTCTATCCTGTTTTAGTTTCTTCAATAGTACTTGACTATTCGAGAGCTCTCACCTCATTCCGTTTTACACTTGATATAAGTCTTGGACTTCTTCTGGCTACCGCTGTGACTAGTGCTGTGTTGAGTGGTTGGTCAGCTGCTACAGCTAGAAGGCGGGAGATTGGAATGCTGCGAGCACTTGGAATGGATGAGAAAGATGTAGCTAAATTTCTCACGCTGGAGGGTGCTGTACCGATGCTATGTGGAACTATCTGTGGCATTATTGTTGGCATTCTAGCAAATATTTCTCTGATTGATATCATAATGCATCTATCAAACGGTCAATTTGCACTAGTGGATTATCGCACAACTATATTCCTCATCATATCCTTGATTCTTTCCCTTATCGTGTTATATTATGCGAGCCTCAGGGCAACTCGTGCTCCTACGATAGATTTGCTGACAAATCGTCAGAGAATAATTAGGTGATTCAATACATTACTCTCTTGGCTTCTATTTCATACTCCCCGATGCCAGTATTGTCTATCGCCTTTTTCTCCATCGATGTCCGACAAAATCTTCACAGCTTCATTTCCACATTTTATGACATCTAATTCTCCCTTGACCGCAAATTCGTCCTTAACACGATTAGCATAGACTGCACAAGCTGCTCCTGTTCTAAAACCATAGATATTGCCAAGTGTGAATAGAGTAGCAGCCTCCATCTCAAAGTTTACCACATTTGCTTTGGTCAGGTCCTCTATCAACGTTTCACTCATACTTTGAGTATATCCACCGAAACCTGGTCGTGACTGTCCAAGATAGAATGAATCTGTTGAGGCAGATATTCCAAGATGGTATTTTAATCCTAATGAATCTGCAGCCTCGATGAAAGCAAGTACGACTTCATAGGATGCAGAGGCTGGATACTCAGGTCTAACATACTGCTTACTTGTTCCTTCCAGTCGCACTGCTGCTGTAGAAATAATGATATCTCCAATCTCAATATCTTTCTTTAGCGTAGCACAGGATCCAATCCGAAGAAATGTTTCCGCTCCTACGTTAGCCAACTCTTCTATAACTATCGCAGTCCCAGGTCCTCCTATTCCAGTTGAACAGGCTGATATTTCTGCGCCTTTGTATATTCCCGTGTGTGTGACGAATTGTCTGTGTTCTGCAACTTTTCTGGAAGAGTCCCATAATGAACTGATCTTCTCTACCCGCTGAGGATCTCCAGGGATAAGGACTGACTTGGCGATCTCTCCCTCTGTTACCTCAAGATGATATTGCTCCCTATCTTCCGTAATTGGACGTGTTGCAGAAACCTTCTTACCTGTCATTGAAACCACTAGAATTAAACTATTATACAATGATATGTTCCTTTCGCATCAGTATGTTTAACACGCTAAGCATATAGGAAGAAGGAACCATCAAACAATAATGCTCTGAGGTTCGTGATTATGAACAGGCTTGATGAACTCCACCATCTTAGTTTAGGAAAAAGAGTCCGATTACATAGAATGATGTATGAGCATGGACCTGGTAATGGTAGACTGATGATTCTCCCTATCGATCAGGGATTGGAACACGGTCCTGTTGACTTCTTTTCAAATCCTCCCTCTGCAGATCCCGAATTCCAATTCAAACTGGCTGTTGAGGGTGGATATTCAGGAATTGCATTGCATCTTGGACTTGCTGAGAAATATGCCCCAAAGTATGCTGGTAAGATACCAATCGTCTTGAAGATTAATGGGAAGACACGCATTCCTCCAGCAAATGCCCCCGTCTCTCCAATGACTGGGTCTGTTGAAGATGCAGTGAGAATTGGAGCTGACGCTATTGGATATACCCTCTACGTGGGCAGTCCCAATCAGGTGACTGATTTTACACAATTTCGAGATGTCAAACGGGATGCAGAACGTTATGGAATGCCTATCATCATGTGGTCGTATCCTCGCGGAGAAGCTGTTGACAAGAAAGGTGGTCGCGACTCACTCTATGCAATTGATTATGCTGCAAGAGTAGCAGATGAATTAGGAGCTGATGTGGTCAAGCTAAATGTTCCTGAGGATGATTCCAAGACAAGATCACAACAACCAAAACCATACGACTCTTTAGAACTCAGTTATGAGGAAAGAGTTCGCAAAGTTGTGAAAACTGCAGGAAAGTGTTTAGTGCTCTTCTCTGGCGGTGGAATGATGAGTGATGATGAGGTTATTAGAAGAGCGAAAGTATGTCTTGAAGAAGGTGCTGCTGGCCTTATCTTTGGTAGGAATCTCTGGCAACGAGAATGGAATGATGCACTAGCAATGACAAAACGACTGAAGGACATGATATCCAGTCTATGATTGCACACTCAGTCCATTTGGAGGTATTGAATAAGAACTATTATATGGGTAAAGAATAGTCCAAGGTCTCAGCAGAGCATGCTTTTTAGTGACTCTGAATGGAAAAATAATCAATTGAAGGAGCGAGATGCGAATGGTTGAGACCACCATTAGCGTGATTAAAGCAGACATTGGCTCACTAGCTGGGCATGTAATTGTTCCCGATTTCCTTCTTGAACTAGCTAGGAAATCGATGAAGGAAGCTGTTGAGAAGAAGATTATCAATGACTTCTATGTCGCCAACGCAGGTGATGATCTTGAACTCATCATGACACATAATAAAGGAGAAGGTAATGAAGAAGTTCACAAACTAGCTTGGGACACCTTCATCAAAGGCACAGAGCTTGCACGAAAGAACAAGATCTATGCTGCAGGCCAAGATATACTCGCTGATACATTTAGTGGGAATGTCAAGGGCCTGGGTCCTGGTTCTGCTGAGATGACTTTCGAGGAAAGGCTGTCCGAACCTATTGCTGTCTTCATGGCTGATAAGACAGAACCTGGTGCATATAATCTACCACTCTTCAAGATCTTTGCAGATCCTTTCAATACTGCAGGACTAGTCATTGACCCGAATTTGCATGATGGATTTAGATTCGTCATTCAGGACATCATGAAAGATATTCCATGTTACATTGAGATGAAAGCCCCCGAAGAGATGTACGACATTCTTGCACTTCTTGGAAGTACTGGTAGATATACAATCAAGAAGATCTATAGATACGATGGAATGATTACTGCGTCTGTAAGCACAGACAAGCTTCATGCTGTCGCAGGCAAATATGTCGGGAAAGATGATCCCGTTGCTATCGTCAGAGCTCACTCTGGCTTGCCAGCTATGGGTGAGGTCCTTGAGGCATTTACACTTCCACACCTTGTATCTGGTTGGATGAGAGGTTCACATGCCGGTCCATTATTGCCAGTTGGTCTAAAGGACTCACGATGTACCCGATTTGATGGGCCTCCCAGAGTTATTGCACTTGGTTTCCAAGTATCAAATGGGATGTTAGTAGGGCCTGTAGACTTGTTTGATGATGTAGCCTTTGACATTAGCCGACAACGTGGAATGGAAATGGCAGACTACTTGCGCAGACACGGACCTTTCCAGCCACATAGACTCAGTGATGACCAGATGGAGTACACTTCGTTGCCCAAGGTATTAACTAAATGCCAAACCCGATTTACTGAAATAGAGCCTAAGATTGAATACAAAGAATAAGAAGATGGTTGATACCGGTGAATGGATTTTGAAAGAGGGATTTGAAAAAATACCTCTTTCAACCCTTTAGAGGTAAGAACTTAGGGAATAATCACACGAAAGAATGCGATGAAAACTCAGAGTCCAATGAAAGAAACCTCGATAGAGAATATCCGAAATCAAGATTTGTTGTTTCGGTAAGTGAATGTAGAAGAATTAGGAATGATTTAATTAAAAGACTTGATGGGTTGACGGGAATCAATGATATAGAAACTCGATTGGGAACTCTTCTTAGCAAATGAAGTCCGCCAATGGGGGGATTTTGAAAAAGATTTAGAAATTGCAAGCAAATTCCTCCAGCTTCCTGATCTCCTTAAGGAAGGCAATAAGGTCTCTGAAATTGCATCTAGATTGAATATCAGAACAGAACGCGTTTACTCATGGATCCGTGATTCAACTATGCCAAGAGTGTTGAATATTGTTCTTTCTATCCCATTGGAAGAGCTCAAACCCGGATACAAATGGCTACCACTGATAGTGAAAGGTCGCTCCTTTTCTAGATATATCCAAGTTCCTTCAGAGATATCAGGTGAAGAGGATTTTACTACTATATTGAATCAATTGGAAACGGTAGATTCTCCGATGATGCAAGAATATGAGGAGAAGTTTGGTAGAATGAGTAAATCCAATTCATTGATGTACCTCATAGGATTGTACATATCCGACGGCTCATCAGTTTCTCATCCGACCACCCAGTCAGTTGGTCTTGTTTCCAGTTCTGAATACAGCTGGTGTGATGATTTATGTCAGGCATTTGGGTATTCTCTTGGGAAGATTGGAATATTTACGCATCGAATAAAGGATAAAGAGATCACAAATTCAGAGGGACGCACAATTCAATTACAGCAATGGCTAAGTTCAACATCACCGTTCTTACTATATCTAGGAAAGGTATTATTGGGTATTGATTCAAGCGCAAAGACACATTCTGAGATTAATCTTAATTGGATTGACAAAGTACCCATCTCCTGGAAAATCTCTCTTCTACAGGGGATTACCGATGGGGATGGATTTGTATCGAATAATTGGTATGTAGGCATATCATCCAAAAATCATCAAGAGCCAATCACACAACTTCTGTAATCTCTTGGAATCCATTCGAAAGGATACACTGGAGAGCTTCGTATCACTAAGAAAGAAGACATTAAGAGGATTGGAAACTTCATGTTTAGACATGCTCTAAGTCGCCAAGAAGAACTGCAAAATCTATGCACACGAATTGAGAATGTCAAAAATACCCCTTATTCTAAAGAAGAAATACAATTAATGATTGACCTTAGAAAAAAGGGACTCTCATTTGGTCGCATCTCTGAAAAACTTTGGGAGCAATATAATATTTCTAGGCGACCAAGCTGCCTTGCTAAAAAATATTGCAAAATTTTCCACAACTCTACCGAAAGCCCTCACTAGATGTGCAACTAGGTTTGTGGAAGAAGAAATAGTACCAAAGGGCGAAGTGAAAGACACTTCAAACTCTGCAGAGTAAGTGTCTAAGCGGGATCACTGATCTCGCCCTTCACTCTTCATTTTGTTTTTGTAGAATTAACAATATCAACCAGTTCCTTTGATGATGGATTAGCTATGCAGTTTTCTACTCAGTTGTACCCAAATCCAAACTTCGTCTTTACGAACTCTGAGTAAAGACATATGGGTAATCGAGAACATGGTGGCCAATTGTTAATGTAATACATGAGTAATATATCAGTATCCGTTTGACTTCAAAAAGAGAATTAACAGGAAGATGCAATATTATCCCTGAATTGGTTCATATTGACCTTTAGATTGTTCATATTTCTCAATCGATGTATTTATCAGTTAATCATCTTAATTTAGTCCTAGGGCATCTTTCTTCAAAGTGAGTGTGATCGTAAATTGAAAAAATTGAAATTAGAGGCTATAGTGGTAACTCTAATAATCTTGACTACAACGGTAGCTGGAACTGTAATGATTTCTGACTACAACTCCAGTTTGGTGAACCAAGAGTACAACGTAATTGGATCTAATTCTGAATTATCCGACTCTTACCAAGAAACGTCTGATTCTGTAATGAAAATTGGAGATGTAACTCTAACCATATCTATCCTTGATCCTGGTCGTCATTTACTTATGGTATACGAAATCGATGACCAAAAGTCAACGTTGGAATTCATAGTATCCGTTGAAGAAACTGGGAAATATCAAACAAGTATTTTCATCGATGGCAAACTGCGTTCCCTTCAGACCCTCGATAGCAATATATTGGAACCTATAACAATTGACAGTCCAAACAAAATAAGTCAACCTGCTTCAGTAGAAGGTTTCTCAAGTATAACCTCTTCATATACCTACAGTTGGTGGGATGGAATCAAACAAATAACTGGTCCCTCATATCTTATAAAATATCATCATCCAGATAGAACTTATTACCAAATCGGCAAGTGGCAAGATTGGGGTATAAATGGCTACCGAGCATCACATAATCAAATTAGTCAAAGTGTTTCCTCATATCTAATTGCGGGAGGATGGGCTGCCATATTTGGTGTTATTGGTGCGCACTTTGGGGGTCCGGCAGGAGCTCTTTTCGCAGGTGTTCTCGGAGCTCTTTTCGGATTTGTTACTGCCGCAACCCTTGGGGATGAAGAGGGCTGCATTTGGTGGTGGCTTAGTCTTGAGTTCACCAACTGGTTTATTGCTAATGCTTGGTGGTTAGTCTGGAATCCACTTGGTTGGGGCGCTACGATTGGAGCGTTTCTTGCAATGGGTTACCTACGAGTAGGAGATTATACTTTCATCGATGCGCGAGGGATAGGAAATCCATAAGAACAAATCATGCAAAAGGATGTGAAATGAATTCATGGAAATATCTGACAGAATGTACAATATACTTGGACTTCTTCTAGTAATAATAGCACTTATCATTCAAGGTTGGATGAGTGTCTTTCAAATTGTTACTGATGACATCACTTATGTACATACTAGCTGGTTTAGTGTTAGCATAATCCTACTCATGACCGGGAGCGTTCAGCTTGCCACTCTGAACGTTAATCGGATAATCGCTATCTATCACAGAATAAATTATGTAATCGCCATGTTTGGTCTTGTAGGTTTGAGTGTACTCCTCGGTTTCAGGGTGTATCTTGAGAGCTTACTCTTTCCAAGGACAATGGTTGTATATTTTTTGATTCTAGATCTCTTTTGGATTTTCTTTCTTGGATTACTCTTAAAGCGATTCAAAACAAAAGCAAATACTACTAGCTGAGGGTTAATTCCCTCAGTTTTTTTCTTTTGGGTAAGAGCAACGCATTACCTTAAACTCATCTTTGGATGGTTAGTACTTTCGAGAGTCCAGCTGATACAGCACATAGTTCCGCGTATCTCATTAGACATGGGAACTTCGGAGTATGTGTACACAAGTCGTTGTGATTTGGTTCTATCGTTATCACAACTCTACCGAAAGTCCTCAAAAGCTGCGCGAGTAGGTTTGCGGAAGAAGAAATAGTACCAAAGGGTTGTCAGCAGCTGCTGAAAATGTAGACAAAGTTGGACATTTACCTAGTGGATCTTAAATAGCCGGACAACGATACACGAGTCTGAGGTTGATCAGACACAGTAATGGCCTCACAGAGTCGTTCCCAGTGCCGTCCCTGGGAGGACGTCACTCTGGTGTCCAAGATCGTCCAACTTACAATGAACGGTAAAGTGAAGGATACATCTAACTCAGCTGAGTAAGTGTTTACGCGGGATTGGTGGTCCCGACCTTCACTCATCTTTTTTATGTAGACTCTATTCCATTAGCCAGTCCGTTTGATTATATGATAACCAAACTTTGTCTTTACTGGTTCTGTGGTCATGGCACCGATATTGAGTCGGAACGTGGCCTGTTCGAATTCAGGCACCATCTGGCCCTTTGTGAAAAATCCGAGGTCTCCGCCCTTTTTCTTTGATGGGCAAGAACTATAATCCCTCGCAATTTTTGCGAAATCTTCGCCTTCTGCAATTCTAGAAATGAGTGCAAGAGCTTGGCTATGCTTCTCAACTAGGATATGACTGGCGCGAGCCTTTCCTGCTTTTCCTTTTGACATTAAATCACCAATTCTTGGGTTACTATTAATGTTGATACAATTTTTCCCATCTTAAACATGTTCACTTGTGTCCTTTACCTGCAAGAGCAAGAGTTCATGACTTGATTGGCTATTTATGATATATTCCCATCGTTCTTCACCCATAAGAGTCAGTAATACCTAGATACGCACCTGAATCAGACACCGTTTCATTATGGTATTTGATAACAAAGAAATCGGTGTAGAATGAAAGTAGTCACAATCTGCATGCCCGAATCCTACATAGATGGTGTAGACGAGCTTATTGAGCAGAATAAATATCCTAATCGATCAGAGGTCATTCGAATTGCAATTCGAGACCTGCTTGTTGACGAATTATGGGGAGAACGGAAACCATCTGGCGGCATTCCTCTTATTGCACAACTTGAAAAGTTTGCCGAGGTCACTCCGAAATCAAATCCTCCTATATAATGGATACAACTGAGCTATCCTTTTCTAGGTCCATGACAGCATTGTAGAAGAGCATTACGAAGTACTGAGCCATATAGCTCTGCTTATGTAGAAAAATGCTCACTTCCCCATTAGGAGCGAATCTGATTATGTCAAGATTCTTTAGACGCAAGAAGGACAAAGATGAAGGGACTGCTGAGGATGAGCCTGTCGAAGGCACCGAAGCTGAGATTATTGAAGAAGAAGAGACTGCTGAAGAACAAGAAATGGACGTTGAAGAGGTAGTCGAAGATGATACTGAAGCCGCCCCGGTAGGAAGGGAAGAAACTATCCCCTATCATTCAGAGATTAAAGAACGTCTGATGTACATGTTCAACGATTCCAATATTGGAGCTGGAATTGAAGGGACTGATGAGTTTTACATCGAATTCATGGCAATGGGTGAACGGTTCTGGATTGGGAAGGCTCCACTTGGTGATATTGAGAGCAAATCTGGTGCAATGACCGATCAAGATGCTCATATTCGTGTCTCTAATGATGTAGTTGCTGATCTGTTATCTGCTGCTACTTTCTCAGAGTTTTCAAAGATATATATCAAATATTATAAAAATGCTGAGGCTGGTAAGTTCGTCAAGATTGAGGTACGGAAACCCATCACAGATCTCAATCGAAGAGGCTATGCTCGGGTACCTGTCTTGAAATTACTCATAGGTTCAGCAAGGTAGTATCCATTATTTGGCTTTAAAATGTTCTCTAGCAATAGTTATAATCCCGTCTGAAATTCTTAGTGCGTGTCAGGTGGGATTTAATTGAATGATATTGAGACCCCTGTTGTTATCATTAATTTAAAGACGTATACTCAAGCCACAGGTGAAAAGGCTGTTCTTCTAGCCCAAGCCTGTGAGCGTGTATCAAATCAATATGATGTTCCAATTGTTGTCGCCCCGCAGATTCCAGATCTCTATCGGGTTGCTAAGGCTGTAGAAATTCCAGTATTTTCACAGCACATGGATCCAGGAGAGCCAGGTCGATATACTGGACATTCTCTTGGAGAAACATTGGTTGAAGCAGGTTGTACTGGAACACTACTAAACCACTCTGAAAAAAGGATGCAGCTAGCTGATATTGAATCAGCGATTGACAAAGCAAACAAACTCCATCTCTACTCTGTCGTGTGTACGAACAATATTGCTGTGAGTGTTGCTGCTGCTTGTATGAACCCTTGGTCTGTTGCAGTTGAACCTCCTGAATTAATTGGATCTGGTATCTCTGTTTCACAGGCTCAGCCTGAAATCATCTCTGGTACAGTGGAAAAGATACGCGCAGTGAACGAAGAGGTTGTGATTCTATGCGGTGCCGGAATTGGTACCGGTGATGATGTATCTGCTGCAATCAAGCTTGGAGCTCAAGGTGTATTATTAGCTTCTGCAGTTGCCACATCTAAGAAACCAGAAGATGTTCTTGCTGACTTGGTTGGTCCTCTGAGTAAATAGCACAATCCGTGCAATTTTTCATTGGTTATGGAGTGGCATCATCAAGGCGATTTGATATGAAAGTATCATTAGAGTGTGCACACTGTCTCTTGGAACGAGCTGGAAATCAGGTCCGATTGGCTACAGACGACCCAGAGCTTCAAATGAAGGTCATTCAGGCAATGACCAAGTTTCTCGGTGAGAACTTCAGTAGTAATGCTGTACCAAGTCATATTGGAACTGATAGAGACCTCATTGTTCAGAGGATGACTGGGAAGGACCCCTACGAACAACTAAAACATCAATCAAACACTTTGGCACTGAACATCCTTCCTGAACTCCTCCAGATTATTGATGATGCACCGGATGCTGCAACCAGGTTTAGAACTGCTTCTTTGATTGCTGCAGCAGCAAATGCTATAGAGTTCGATGTATCAGGACATGAATTTAGTCTTAATGAGCTCAAACAAATATTGAACAATGTGGAGTCAGATCTTGTCATCGACCAAGTTGATGAGTTTAGATCCCTGTGTGAGAAAGTAGACAGTGTACTCTATCTAATGGATAACGCTGGAGAACTTGTTCTAGATATGATATTGATTAGGGAATTAAAGAATCTTGGTCCAAAGGTCATTGCAGTTGTAAAAGGGGGACCTATTCTAAACGATGCTACACAAATTGATGCTGAAGAGGTTCACCTTGACGAATATGCAGATGAGGTCATTGACACAGGCGCCCCTGCAATCGGTGTCAATCTTGACCGTAATTCAGACGAATTTATCAAAGCCTTTCGCTCAGCTAAACTCATTGTTGCAAAAGGCATGGGTAATTTCGAATCACTAACAGAATTTGAACCACACTGTCCTGTTGTTCACATCATGAGAACAAAGTGTGATCCCGTGGCAAGGCATGTAGGAGTCCCAAAACACAAAAATGTGGTTCTGATCAGGTCCCCCTCAACGAAGTAGTATGAGGTTCTGACTAAGCCATATCTTCTTTGTATGGTCTTAATCCCTGGACCAAGGGCGTCGATGCTATGTAGTCAATCTTCATCTCTGGAAACTCAAGACTGATACTGTCCCTTAATCGCTTCATCCCGGGATCTTCAGTTACAAAAGCTCCTAGTTCTAGCATGTTCAATCCTTCCTCTTTTGCTAAGAGTCTAACTTCAGGCGCAAGTTCTCCAGTAATAAGGGTGGCAATATCCTGTTTACGCGCATTAATTATCTCAGGAATATCAGCGCTGCTCCCAGCCACAACTAACACATCACCCACTTCATCGTCTAAATCTCCACAGAACATCACATTGTTTAGATTCATCTTGGAAGCAATATAGTTAGCAAAACCAGAGTGGTTCTTAATTCCCGGGGGCCTACAGATTCTACCAATTGGTGCAAGTTGTGCATAATCACTCTCTGTGGAAAACTCTCCAATCTTCTCTAGTCCAAGTGTTTCGACAAACGCGTCAGTAAGTCCATCTCGAGCTCCAAGCCATCCACTACCCATTGTATATGTTGAGATGTAATTCTTTGTTAGAAGTCGAATTCGTACCAAGTCAAGTCCTGACAACCTATCGACTGCAAAGGGAAAGAGTGGTCGATAAGTTAGAAGGAGGTTTGACTTGTCTTGTGAAGCTTTTGTAACAACCCTCGCTGATGGATATGTGGCAATAAGCATCCTATTCACAGTGGTGTTGGATTGTTCCATTTCTGTCTGAGGACCTACTTCTACCCTACTCTCAAACCCGCGTATGGTCATTTCAATAGGCGCAAGCTGTCCCAAGCGTTTGATTATTTGAAGAAGACTGGTCATAATCCTAACTTCCCCTTGAACACATTTCAGACTGCTCTTAGGTCCCGGTTGGTCTTATTCTTTTGGATGGTTGATGATTTTGGCTCGGCTGTATTATTCTTCCTCTTCATCATCTTCAATATCATCGATTTCTTCATCTACATCCGAATCTTCATCGATGTCATCATCGTACGAGTAGAGGTCATCAAGTTCCTCAATTTCCGGCTCTTCTTCAATAATCTCGAGTTCTGGTTCCTCTTCAATGACCTCAAGTTCTGGCTCTTTTTCTTTCTTCTTGGGTTCTTTCGCTGGTTTCTCTTTCCTCTCTGTTTTCTTCACACCAGTTTTCTCGTCTGAGATTCCACCCCTCTTTTTGAGTTTCCAAAATTCAGTTCTCACAGATCTTTTCTTTCCCATCTGTTTGTAGTCGACCTGTTGTGGATTCTGACTCTTTCTGAGTCTTGTACGGTCGCGTTTGAGGGACTTCTCTTTATTGGTCATCGACTTTCACCGTTGGTTCTTTGCGACGTGCTCTCTCTTTGTTTTATAACTGTGTCGTAAGGACAGAAGGTAACGCTTTTGTCCTTGATTTTCTCATGTTTCTATTACTGTTTTATTAAATATCAAGATTGGAAGTTGACTAAATGAGCAAGAAGAAACATGATGAATCTATCAGCATTCGACTTCGTCTAGAAAAAAATTTACTCGATAGGATAGATATGATTGCTGGAGAGAGGGGCCGTCAGAGATTCATCAGTGATGCTATCAAATGGCGACTTGATGAGGAACTTCCCCCGATGTTTTTTGAACTCTCCGACGAGATCAAGCAGTTGAAGGCTAGAATTGAACACTTGGAGACCTCCAGACAGACAAGCGTATTTCTTGGAACATTGAACGATGTCGCTAAGAATAAAATCTGTCAAGATGCCCTTGACATGAAGATGCTTGCTCTCTTCACTGAAACCGATGGTTGGACTACCCCTGAACTGGCTGAAGGCCTCCTTGGTGACACTAGTAAGAGGCGGACAATCCTTGATAGAATTGATAGGCTTAACAAACGTGCAATTGAGCATATAGGAGGTCCCATCCTTGAATATAAGAAAGGATTTGTACACAATAAACGCGGTGCTTGGTGGCTCACTGATCCCTCTTTAATACTAACTTAGATGATTGGAGTAAATTCTTTAAGAAACTCATTACATCCAATTCTTTGGGGCCGTAGTCTAGCCTGGATAAGGCACCAGCCTCCGGAGTTGGGTATCCCCGGTTCAAATCCGGGCGGTCCCGCCATTTTTCATGGTTTTTCACTCAATCGGACTTTATAAGCCATATCTCGGCAGTGAAGTATGACATGAGGTATAAATCATGAGCGTTATTGGAGAACCAACCTCATCTGAAGACAAAGTAGTTGCTCGGTTCACGAAGTACCTGAATGGACCAATGGGCAAGACTGTTCTAGAGAACCTTGCGGAAGGGGAGAGTTTTATTCTTCAGACTTCTGAACATAGCCTTCGTATAACGAAACGACATGGGCGAGCTGTAGTAACACCTCTTTCATTCGGAGTTGCATAGACATAGGACGAATTGCATGGTGTACAATTTTCCCATTTTATTTAATTCAAAGCACTACCTATACTAATTGAGATGGTGGTCGCAGTGGAAGCACCTCGTAGGCCTCTAGATGAATACGCAAAAGATATTGCTTCTAAATTTGAAAAATATATGAATAGCGATACCGCGCGGCACACTCTAGATGCATTGGATGAAGGCGAATGCATCACTATTGAAAACACAGAAGTAATACTGAAAGTCGAGAAAAAGAACGGTCGAGCAATAGTAGATTTTATTGGCTATATCCAAGATAAGAAAGAAATCTAGAACATAGAACCAGCTGAAGTTTCTAGCGAAGACTCTATAAGTCAAACTTGGTCCCTCGTGAATGGGGCCGTAGTCTAGCCTGGATAAGGCGCCAGCCTGCGGAGTTGGTAATCCCCGGTTCGAATCCGGGCGGTCCCGCCATAGAATCCCCTGCTTTTTTCCTTCGACAAGAAGCTTAAATGCATAGAAAAAATCGACGAGCGCGCAACAGAATTCCTCCTCCGTTGCTCAATACACTTGAGATGTCATACCATGCAATTCACACCACAGCGTTTGGAGCGAGTCTATCGCTCAATGCGAAGAGAAGAAATTAATGCCCTGGTTGTTACGCGACGACAGGATGTTCAGTACTTGACTGGTCATCTAGGAACAGGTCATCATGCTCCTATTGGCTGTGTAATTACTGAAGGTTCACAACCCCATCTGATTGTCACCGATGCTCAAGAAGCTTCGCTGGCTAGTGAAACCATCCTAGGAGAGATTCGTTCATTTACTCTGGACTCATCAACAGACGATCAATTTCGACCATACAATAAGGCCTACTGGCAAGAGATATTGAGGTCTCTTAACGATCTAAACAAATCAAAAGGAATGATAGGTTTCCAACTTGACTCATTATCTGTCAAAGACTATGAATTTGTTAAGACTCTACTTCCAGATGCTGGGTTTAGAGACTTCTCACAAGCTTTATGGAGACTCCGTCACATTAAGGATGCTGCTGAGATTGATGCTATCCGCCAAGCTGTTAACATTGCTGAGATTGGAGTACGCACAGCACTTGAGATAGTAGCCTCTGGGAAATCTGAAGACGATGCATCTCTAGAGATAGAAGCTGCTATGAGGGGTGCTGGGGGTCAACAACGTGGCATCCGGGCTGCGGTCTTATCTGCCGACCACGCGAGATTTCCTTTCGCTCAACCTGGATCAAAAAGGATTAAGAGTACTGATTTTGTCGTTCTTGATATTACAGTAAGCCATTCGGGCTATTTTGCTGAGATTACGCGGACAATACATCTTGGGAAACCAACTAATAGTCAGAGAAAACTCTTCAATTATGTTCTAAATATCATGAAGAATACAGAAAAAATAATGGCGCCAGAACTCACTATTGAAGAAGTGTCCAGCCAGATTCTAAAAAAGGCAGGAAAGACATTTCCGCCTGAAACTATCATTCTCCCACTTGGTAGTTCGATTGGTCTAGATCTCCGAGAACCTCCCTTCATCTCTGTGGGAAGTCAATATTCATTGAGAGAGGGAATGGTATTTACCCTCCATCCGATTGGTTATGTTTCTGATGTAGGTTGTGTGAAGATTGCAGATGTCTTTCTTGTTAGACATGACAAGGTTGAGAATCTAGGTTCTCTAGCCAGAGAAACCCTGTGATTACGTTGATAATTGCCAACGCTTGAGTTTTTGAAATACTAGAGTGATTGCCTCTGCTCTGATGTTGTGTTTCTCAACTTCTTCACGTGATATTTCGCGAATCTGGGCAGCTGGGACTCCTGAGTTTAGACTTCGCGGCGGGATTACTACATTAGCAGGTACAATACTCCCAGCCGCAAGCATAACTCCCTCTCCTAGTGTTGCACCATCAAAGATTACACACCCTTCTCCAATATTTGCACTATCTCCAACATATACCCCATGGATCACTGCAGCCGTTCCTACTATGACATTGTTCCCGATTATCGCTGGATTTTCTTCGCTAT
>SDOA01000112.1 GCA_004524595.1 Candidatus Thorarchaeota archaeon
AAGAAAGTTCTGGCGAGAGAGTAGAATGACAGCTGAGATATCTCCTATATCCAAGTACGTGTTCCTTCTACACTTCATCGTCGGCTTGATCTTCGGGGCCTTTTGGTTCCTCCTGCCGGAGTACTGGAGCACCTTAGTTGACTGGCCTGCAGAATACGCATCAGGTCGTATCGTAGGCATGGCCACCATCATGATGGCAGTAGGTTCCATTCTGGCATACAGAAAGACGACATGGGATCAGATAGAGATCTACGTGGTCATGGAGCTTGTGTTCAACATTCTTGGGGCTGTAGGGATGCTCTGGAATGTTTTCACTCTAACTCTACCTGTGATGGCGTGGGTACTCACCGGGTTGCTGGGTCTGTTCTCGGTTCTGTTTCTATATGTCTATTTCACTGGGAAGTAGGCTGGATTATCTGCGGACAATGAATGTGGAGAAGAGAATCAATCCATGGGGTTTCGCACTTCTAGTCCTGATGCTACCTAGTTTTTATCAATCTTCTTTATCGAAATCAGGATTCAAACGAAATCTTTCTTTGCCATTTTCAAGAGAGATAGGAATAATCGCACTCTCCTCCAAGGTGATAACAAAGGCCTCGTTGACATAGCGTGAATCATCCATGAAGAGCTGCTTGATGATAGATTTTCAAGATATAGTTAGATAACAATAGTTAATTACAAATCTTGGTAAATAATATATATGCCAATTAACAAACCTGCTCTAGATTCACGCAAATACAGAGAGATTCTGACTGCTACGGTCATGATAGTTTCATTCATTCTGACAATACTCTATCCTGATACAGTCCCCATCGCATACTACTTTGTTCAACCAGGCGCATCAACTCTGAGAGATTCATCAATACTCATCACGAGGGCAGTAATGAATACCATAACATGGGGAATAGCAACATATGTACTAGTACGAGTAGCAGAACGGTTGAGACATAAGAATCGGTAGAGCATCTTACAATAATGACAGATGTTTTATCCTGTTTAATTCACGAAACTCTATGCAAGAATCATGTCTCGAGGGGAATAGGTCCCTGTATCTAACACGTAGTCCCAATAGATGGAGTTGTCCGAATCAAAATCAGGGAGACCTTGACTTCGACCAAGCCATCTCCAGCAGGATACGGTTCCAACACGTTCCATCTTGTAAAGATTGGCCTTCATGGCATTGAACTTCACTTCAAGGAGAGTCCCCTCAGGCAATGTATCAATATCTACAACAGCAAAGCCATACCGACCATTAGACTGTTTCTCACCGCACTTGGACAAATAGTATCGGACTTCAGCACCAGATATAGGGTCAGGTATCAATATGGCAACATGTGGTCGAGAAACAGGGTCCCACCATCGTGGAATAGCAGGCCTTCTGATCACATAGTCTATAATCGCGTCAATCCGGGCAGAATAGTCCAATTGAATCGTAATCCACTCCGAGTAATCCAACTCATTCTCTGTATATAAGGAAGGTTTGAGTATTACAGAGGTCTCTAGAGTCACTTCTAATGAACCTAGGGCTATTCTAAACTGTTAGTAATACAGAGATACTGTAGATAGCTGCAGTGGAAGCTGAGGGAAGTTATGAGCCTGATGTTTGTGACTTAACAAATGGTCATGACCATATGCTAAGATTCGTTCTCAGAAGAGAGTCCTATCACAAGAGGACGTCCTTCGAAGATGGACCGTGTGACCTTCTCTCTTGCACTTGCAAGGAGTCGCCAGATAGTCCCCCGTGAAACACCCATGATTTCACCAGCCTGTTCTTGATACATGCCCTCAAGGTCAACAAGTCGCAAGACTTCAGCCTCAGCAAGATCAATAACAATAGATTCTTTCGAACCGAGTGGTTCAGGAGTCATCTGTTTGGCAATGGGCTCGTTCTTTATTTGTGGTTGGATAGGAAACCTGCCACGACCACCTCTTCTTCTTCTGTGCATTTCGAATCCCCTAAACAGTGGAGGAACTGTCTTATTACATTTTGTAATGATAAGCAATATATCAAAGAGTTTATATTTGTTCTTATGCACATAATTAATGTCGCTTCATTGATACAGTGGTGAGAACAAATGTGGCGAGGAAATTATGGAAACCGAGGTCGAGGACCGTGGCCAGGGAACGGACCATTTAGACATCTACCTCCATGGGAGAGACCTGGATGGATATATGGAAGGGGCTCATGTTGGTATTATGGAGTATACCCTAATCCCAGTGGCATTCCTCCTGCAGGTTCCCAGGGAGATATTCAAATTTTGAAGAGTCAGAAAGAGTTACTTGAGAATCAGCTAAGAGCCCTTCAAGATAGACTTGCAGAGATTGAGAAACAAATCTCTGAGCAAAATGAATAGTAGAAACAATAGCATTGCTGGAGTTCAATGAATACTGATATGGACAGTTCTTAGAGAGTTTCAATCACGCGGGTCCATATCTTCTGGAGAAGCTTTGATATCTCATGCTCTGGCGCAAACTCTGGAAGGGTCTTTGCTGCTACCATTGATTGTGTCATAATTGAATCAAATTTGATTCTACCAAGGACTTCAATATCATTTTCCTTACAATACTGCTCAATTTGCTCCGTATTTTCTATGTTTAAATCATATTTGTTAATGATTACTGTAGCCGTGACTCTAAACCGTTTTAGCAGGTCTAGAACTCTCTTCATATCATGAATACCGGACATTGTGGGCTCTGTAACAATAATTCCTAGACGAATTCCAGTCACAGTAGCAATAACAGGACAGCCAATTCCTGGAGAGCCATCAATAAGAACAATTGAGTGCCCATGTTCATTTGCTATTTTTGTAGCTAGTTTTCGTACTTCTGTGACGAGCCTTCCAGAGTTGCCCTCTCCCGGTAAGAGCTTCGCATATGCCATTGGGCCGATACGTGTTTCAGATTCATACAGATTGCCAGACTGGCGATCTATCATCTCTATTGCATTCTCGGGACAGACATATGAGCAGACACCACATCCCTCACACGCAATAGGGTCAACTCTTAGATCTCGTATTGCATGAAATCTACATGCCTCTTCACAGGTCCCACAACCAGTGCATAGATTCTCATCGATGACAGCAACTTGGGATGCCACAAATTTAGAGGTCGTTTTAATTGATGGATTCAAGAGAATATGAAGATCTGGAGCATCTACATCACAATCTGCCATGACAATATTCTCAGCGAGCATACCTAAAGCAGCACATATTGTTGTCTTTCCTGTCCCGCCTTTTCCACTTATGATTGCAATTTCATGCACCATGTTCAATCAACCTCTCTATCTCAACAAGCAGATTTTTGAATTGCTGACGCCACTCGGGCAATTCGTGAACAAACGGAATCCCACGAGAATATAACTCAGCAATATGACGGTCAAAAGGGATCTTCATCAACAGAGGAATATTATTTTCTTGACAGAATACTTCTACACTCTCATCACCAATGTCAGCTCTATTGATGATGACTCCAAATGGAATCTTCAATTCTTTTACTACATCAACTGCCATGGTTAGATCATGAAGCCCAAAAGGTGTCGGTTCTGTCACCAATATGAGGAAATCACTCTCTCTCATGGTTTCTATTACAGGACACGCTGTTCCCGGAGGTGCATCAAGGATATTCATCTTACTAGTATCAACATAAGACTTGACAGATTGTATTAAGGTTGTAGCAATAGGTTCTCCAATAGAAAGATCCCCATAGACCAAATGGATGTCATGAACTGTTGATTGATGAATCTTGCCAATGACCCTAGGAATCTCTGTAATTGCCCCCTCAGGACAGATTAATGCACATCCTCCACAGGAGTGACACATCTCATTATAGACCATTGTCTTTGTCTTACCTACAAAGATTGCATTGAATTTACAAAATTCAGCGCATTTTCCACACAAGGTACATTTGTCGTGATTAACTAACGGGGTGGGAACTGAAACTGGTGTAGTCTGCAGATTTATCGGATGAAGAAGAGTGTGTGCATTTGGTTCTTCAACATCACAATCAAGTAAGTTTGCAGCATCTAGTGATAAAGCTAGATTCACTGCAACGGTAGTCTTACCAGTACCCCCTTTTCCAGATGCTACTGTTACTATCAAATTTGAACACCTATGATTGAATTAGCCATTTATTTATGGTGAGCGTCAGCACAACCCTCTGTAAGTTCACGGAGCTCATTTCGAATATACGCTTCAATTATTTTTTGTATTGAGTTACTATTGGCTTGTAGAACTGCTATGTTCTTTGATTGAAAACTCATAATTCCCCGGGGACCCATCCCTCGAACAATGACTGCTCTCGGATTATGAATGAGAACATTATCGTGTGCGTGACCTTTTCCCCCAGCATGTTCGCCTCTATTTGGATGTACGTTTATTGTTGTTTTTCCATCGTCATCTAAATCAATAATTGTAAAGTAAGGTGCTCTCCCAAAATGCTCTGCAATCTCGTTGCCATCTTGGTCATCTGCCGGTATCAGGATTCTGGTCTTCACCAACTTCCGCCCCCTCTCCGTCGTCCACGACCACCACCTCGACCCATGCCGGATCCACTGCCGTAGCCCATGCCCATACCACGACCAGTACCACCCTGACCTTTCCCAACATTGGCAGGGCCGGGACTCTCCAACTTTTCAAGAGATCCACTAGAATAACTTTCAATCGCGGATTTCACAGTTCCCGAAATCCCAACGAGGATTTTTATTCCTGCATTTTCCAGAGCAGGAAATGCATTTGGACCAACACTGCCCGTTAGAACAGCTTCTACACCTGTGGAAGCTACAATCTGAGCTGACTGAATTCCTGCTCCACCTGAAGCCATTGCCGCAGAATTCGATACTGCTTCAAAGGCGTATGTTTCAGTATCTGCTATAATAAAGTAGGCGCACCTACCAAATCTTGGGTCAACAGCTGATTCAAGCGTTGGACCCGTTGAAGTAATACATATTTTTGCCATGTTTTCATCACTTGAAATGAATCTGGATTCATAATTATAATGAATCAGGATTCATAAAAACCCATCGGTAATGACCTAATGTAGCATCATTGTTTGATGAGAGAGGAGGAAGTCATGTATACTGAAGTGTTTATCTCTTAGTATGTGATTGGTATCTATATATTGGAGAGAGTTAACATGGGATTTAGTGTCGGGATTGTTGGTAAACCATCATGCGGGAAGACCTCATTTACAAATGCAGCATGTATGACAGATTTCAAAGTGGGAAGCTATCCCTTCACCACCATTGAGGCGAATGTTGGTGTGACCCATATTAGAACACAATGTGCATGCAGAGACTTCAGTGTGCAAGACAATCCTAAGAATTCTATATGTATTGATGGGATTCGTCTAGTACCAATCAAACTAATCGATGTTGCAGGACTGGTACCAGGCGCTCATGAGGGGAGAGGGATGGGAAACCAGTTCCTTGATGATCTGAGACAGGCTGATGTATTGATTCACATAGTGGATGCAAGCGGAGCTTTGGACTCTGAGGGGCAAGAGGTAGTAGCTGGAAGTCACGACCCTATAGAAGATGTGATGTTCTTAGAAGAAGAGCTGGTTGAATGGATTCTTGGGATAGTAAAGAAAGATTGGCGTAGAATTACTGGGAGAGTAAGATCAGAAGGAGCAAAGCTTGACGACCTGCTTCTTGAGAAACTATCTGGTCTAAATATCACAAGGGGACAAATACTGAAAGCTCTAAGAAGATCGGAGCTCAAATCAGAATCAGTAGATAAATGGACCGATGATGAAACGCGACTATTTGTTAAGACGTTGCAACAGATTGCAAAACCAATAATTATTGCAGCAAATAAGATTGATCGGCCTGGTGCAGAAGAGAATTTGAAACGTCTGAAGGACAAGTTTCCAGAGTACTTGGTATTACCTGTGAGTGCCCTCGCTGAGAAAGCCCTGAAGGATCTTGATAAGAAAGGAGTCATCAAATATATCCCTGGAGATGATGACTTTGAGATACTACAACCAGACCAGTTGAATGAGAGCGAACTTGCGCAACTGGGAAAGCTCAAAGAACATATTCTGAAGAAGTATAGTGGAACAGGGGTTCAGAATTTGTTGAATACTGCTGTATTTGATTTTCTTCATATGATTACAGTATATCCAGTTCATGATGCATCCGCACTCACCGATAGCGATGGTAATGTTCTCCCTGATGTCTACCTTGTTCCTGAAGGGACAACAGCCAAAGAGTTTGCGGGACATATCCACACTGATCTCATGGAGTCTTTTGTGCATGGAATTGACGCAAGAACAAAGATGAGAATTTCTGATAAACATGAGCTCAAAGATCGAGATGTGATAAAAATTGTCAGTGCAAAAGGACAGAAATAGGTGATTTTCTAATAGACACAGAGTAGAAGAATGTATTATCTGATCATTCTAATTTAAACTCGTAGATTAATTCATACAACTAGACTCTGTTAGTGCTAGGTCTTTTCTTTCTTTGTAATCTTATTTAATCCGACTCATACTTGGTAATTATCTCCAATCTTATCAATATGCTAATGTGAAAGAGTGGCCTACCTCTGGTGATATTGATTGGAAACATTCAAGAATCTTGATGAAGCAAGAATAGCTGGAATATGTTTGGGACGGTATGGATTGTACCCAACGATATACAAACGTGTAACTAATGAGTATGTTCTTGTTGAGAGAAACGAATGGCCACCAACTAATTGTTGGCCGTTCCTCAAATGGGATGGGAGAGATTGGTTACCGATCTTGATCAAACTCGATTCACTTGAGGATGCTCAGATAGCATCGGGACTATTCTCCTTGTTAGGACATAATCCAATAATTGTTGAATTTGCAGGTATAACATTTGATATCTTCTTCAAGGAGGGCCACATTCCTTCAGGGGCGTGGATAGTAAGTGAAGTGGAGTCGAACTACTCAGTCAGATACATGAAGCTACCTGAAGATAATCCCGAGGAGGAATCTGATATTATAGAGATTCCTCCTCTCTAAAGTAGATGATATCTAGTTTCAACGTATCTTCTTACCAAGCGTCCAGTACTCACCGGTAAGAGGAAGGTAAGTAAATAGCTCTGATGATGCTTCGAACCTTCTATTCTTTCCAAGGTTCTTTTCATCAATATGGATTGAGAGCACTTCAGCAATGAAGAGATCGTGTGCACCAAGAGGGATTATTTCTCTTGTCCTACACTCGATATTGATTGGGCATTCCTTTATCAGAGGAGCCTTGACTTTGGATGCTGGTTCAGCAGTGAATCCGCATTCTGCAAATTTATCATAGTCCCTTCCAGATTTTGTACCTGCAAAAATGGTAGATTCAATCAGATTAGATGAGGGAATGTTCAATACAAATTCACCAGCCTCCTTGACTAGATTGTAGCTGTGACGCTCAGGACGTATTCCAACAACAACAGTGGGAGGATTGCTACAAACATTTGCTGCCCAGGACAACGTTATGATGTTCGGTCGGTCAGGTCCAGATACACTTAGTAAAACCACTGGACAAGGTACCAGTGCCGTGCTTGGTTTGAGTTCTCGTTTCATAGTCTTACAATGATAAACCTAGTAAAGAAAATGTCGAATCCGTCATTTTCTCCTAAACTCTTTTCATCAATATGTAGCCCAACCTGTGGTCTGAAAATGAACGCCGACCTGAATGGCGCTCTCAATATCGGGAAGCGCCTCATTATGCTCATCCCCTCACTGAGCGATGAGAACGGACTAGGGATGTGGCTCACCTCCAAGGATAGAGCCATACTGAAAACCCGAGGGAAGAAGTCTTTTTCTCAAGGGAAGTCCGAACTCCCCCAGAAGACACCAGTCTCAAAAGGGGAGTCCGTGGCCGACTCCTATGACCAGATGACTCTTGAGCCGTTTGCGAGGAGTGAAGACCCTGCCATGGTAAATGCTGTGGAAACACCGTCTGCCATCACACCAACTGGTGAGTGTGAGCCAATGCAGCGGACAGAAGCCAGGTCCCATCGAAGGAATGATGTTCCAGTGAAGAGGGGCAAAGCTCGTGACATGCTGAAAGACTACGGTCTTTTGGATGCTGGTGACAGCAGTCACGAGAAAGGCAGAACACAGAAGTCTCTTATAGTTCACTCACATCATGAGAAATTGTAAGATATAGGTTTTGTCGATGTCGCCAAGTTTAAGTCATAGCTATTCTCCACTTTGGACATCACACCTTATGGGGTATGACGATGAAACGCGTACTAATTGCAGATCCAATTGAGGAGTCCGCCATAGCCAAGTTGAAAGCTGCAGGACTCGAACTTGTGCTACGAGATGCTGAGAAAGATGGACCCATTGAGAACCAAATCAAGGGTTTTGATTGCGTTGTCGTGAGAAGTGCTACCAAGATTACTAAAGAAGTGATAGATGCAGCAGATAATCTCAAGCTGGTTGTTAGGGCAGGGGTTGGTCTTGATAATGTAGACAAGAAGGCCGCAGAGGAAAAGGGAGTGATAGTACAGAACACTCCAGAAGCCCCTACAGTGTCAGTGGCAGAGATGGTCTTAGCTTTGATGTTCGCACTTGCAAGAAATATCACCCAAGCAGACAGCTCAATGAAGAATGAACGATGGGAAAAGAAAAAGCTTGGTGGAGTCGAACTTTGGCAGAAGACCATTGGAATAGTGGGATTTGGCAAGATTGGAATGGAAGTTGCAAAAAGAGCCATGGCTTTGGGAATGAATGTACTTGCCTATGGTGGTCATGATATAGATAAAAGATGTAAGGAATTGGGAGTCAAAAAGGCAGATTTAGACACTATCTTAGAGCAGTCTGACTATATCTCTTTGCACACTCCTCTCGTACCAGAAACTAAAGGATTGATTGGTGAGAAGGCGTTTAAAAAGATGAAGAAGACAGCATTCCTTATCAATACAGCCCGAGGCGGCGTGATTGATGAAAAGGCGCTTGTGAAAGCACTTGACGAAGGAACGATTGCAGGAGTAGCCCTTGATGTCTTTGAGAAAGAACCACCCACAGACTGGCAGTTGGTGAAACATCCAAAGGTCATTGCGACCCCACACCTTGCATCATCCACAGAAGAAGGACAAGTCAGAGTGGGAGAACTTACTGTTCAGAAAGTCATTGATGGGCTGAAGTGATCTATTTAAGTGATGCAGAGACAAATCGGTATTATTTTAAGCAAATATCTTTGATTGGTCAAAGTCGAGGTGTACAAACCTCGACCACACCATTCCTTTGTGTTGGCGGATCCGTCCGCACGGGATGTGGCCTATCAGGGCTGAACCACAAACAAAGTGAATCTATTACGACAAAGGATGGAAATCAAAATGCCAAATGCATACAAGTATATGAATGACACCTGGTTAGGTGAACAACAGAAACGCACTGATATTGTGAAGAGCAGGCTTATTGTCTGGCGTAAGCAGGGCAGTATTGTAAAATTAGAGAGACCTACTCGCTTAGGTCGAGCGCGTTCTCTTGGATATAAGGCAAAACAGGGCTACATCATCGTGAGAGCAAAACTTGGTCGCGGCCCACGAGAGAAGCCGAGACCCCGAAGCGGGAGAAAACCTAGCGGACTGGGTGTCGTAAAATTTACCCCTCAGAAGTCCAGACGTTGGATTGCTGAAGAACGTGTAGCCAAAAAGTACCCGAATTTGCGCGTACTCAATTCATACTGGGTAGGGCACGATCACAAATGGGCCTGGTATGAGGTCATCCTTATTGATCCAAATCACCCAGTCATCTATAATGACCCAAACATCAATTGGATTTGTGACCCAAGCCATAAAGGAAGAGTGAATAGAGGGCTCACTTCAGCTGGAAAAAGAAGTAGAGGACTCAGAAACAAGGGGAAAGGGGCTGAAAAGATCAGACCTTCATTAGGCGCGAAAGGAAACCTCGCAAAATAGCTCATATTCTCAGTCAGGAGGGAGCGGCAGTGCCGTTCATTAGTAAAATTGAAGCTCGTGCATATGCACGGGCTACAGAGATTTTCGAGAGAGTATCAAAAGCAGTATTACACATATTTCCTGAAGACATTAGATCTAATGTGTCAATGACTACCTCTTCGGCGGAAGGCCAAGCAGGAGATTCAATATTTATAATCACAGGGCTGTTAGAAGGAGAAGAGAGATGTGAGGCAGTCTTTAATTTCATTTTGAGAGAGATGGGCATTGAGAGTAAGAGAGCACTTAAACGTTCAATTGAATTGCGTCTTGATGAGGGCTGTGTTTTTTTCCTGAGGATTGATAAGCAAACTGCATATTTAGGAGAAGTGAAATTAACTGATAGAGCTGATGTTATCAGTGTTCGATTTCATTTCAGAGACTATCCACGCTGTAGACGGAATGACGTATTACAGATGATTGAGAGCCGACTTCAGCCTGCTGAGGAGAGTAAGTATGAGAGTTGATCTAGGGGTTATAGGTTCTGACTCGATTGAGATTGAGAGATTCTGCATGATAGCTGGTAAACTTGGATTCTCAGGTCTTTCAACCACAATCCAACAGGACACGCCAGTTAAAATTCTGGGTCAAATAGAAGTCTACAGACGAGTAGATATCAGGGGGAAAACCACACCATCTGTCAGAAAACAGATAGATAAAGTCAGAAAAAGAGCAGTGATTGTATCAATAGAGATAGGACCGATTGATTCTACCAACTGGGCAGTAGAAGATAATAGAATAGATTTACTGACCGTGAATCCGAGAGGAGAATACACTCTGAGGGCTACTACTGCACGTATGGCTGCGTCTTCGGATATTGCTCTGGAAATCCAGATTGCACCACTTCTACAGGCAACTGGTCTTAACAGATCTAAAATTCTCAAGACCTATCGTGAAACAATAGCTGTTGCAAGTCAGAACGATATGAGGATTTTGCTGACCAGTGGAGCAACAACTCCAATCGGTCTGAGGTCCCCAGTTGCTATAACATATGTTGGAATACTCCTTGGTATGGAAAAACAAGTGTCTAATAATGCTATAACCAAATTCCCTGCAGAGATTGTTCAGAGAAACCTAAAGAAACTAGAGCCAGATTATGTGAATCCAAGTGTAAAGGTTCTTCAAAGGAGGAAGAAGCTATGAGGAAGAACCGACGTAGATACTTACTTTTTCAATTGCACAGAGAGAATGGCATCATCAATGAAAAAGACCTGTCAATGGCTATGTGGAAGAATCTCCTCTCGCTCTATGGAGAAATTCAAGCTGCAGATTCAAGACTATACCTCATGGAGTTTGATGAAGTACAGGGATTAGGAGTCATTCAGTGTACTGCTGAAGCATTATCTCAGGTGATCATAGCATCAGTGTTGATAGGGTCCATTAATAACATCGGTGTGTCGTTTGAACCAAAGAAGACCTCAGGAACTATGAAAGGACTTGTTCGATAGATTAAGTGACATATTCCATCGAAATTGTAATAGGAGCTTCAGCCTCTAGGTAATATGCCCTCATCACCCATTCTCCAGTAGTTTTTGATGCTATTATCCAAATTACTGGATTGAGTTTCATATTACTAATGTCTGATTGTGAGGGTCTTGGAGGAGCAGGATGAGAATGAAAGATTCCAACCATTGATTCACCACGAGTATCAGCTTCCATCAAAAGAGCGTATTGATCCTCCGGATTTACTGAGAATGAAGTTTGATTTTGTGGAGACTCGTTCTCCATGAGTTCTATATGTTTTACATAGACATCAGTTCCTGATGTGATACCAAAGAGTAAGGCTACAGCTTCTCGAGGGAGTTGTTGCTCAGCATGCTCTTCAAGTTGGAGAATTGAATCCTCTGTAATATACAAAGTATGTGACAATATTATACACCAGGAGTCGAGAAAGCTGACTTGATCTCCTCAAGAACAATACAGGTCTCAGCATCTCCCACGCCTTCGATGCTACCCAGACGTTTCTCGAGAAATTGATATAACTCTGCAAGATCATTCACTGTGACCATCATACATAGTCCGCAAGCACCATCTAAGAAGTATGCTTCATTCACTTCTTTGAACTTCTGTAATTTCTTCGATACGGCAGTTGCTTGCTTCATTGCAGTCTTAGCACGAATGATTGCGCGGATACTCTTTCCAATTTTCATGGGATCTAAGACCACTGTAAAACGTTTAATGTAACCAGCATCTTTCAATCGTTTTACACGACGTCGGATGGTGACCTCAGTTCTGTCGACAGCTTTCGCAATATCACTAAAGGATCTCCTTCCATCCTCTTGAAGCATTGAGATAATCTGATTATCGATATCATCCAATATCATTGATCTATGCCTCTATGACGTATTATGAAACAGCATCATGTTCGTTTTCGTACATATATATTAACTGATGTGTGCGGACTCGGAAGGCAAATCATTAGATTGTGACTATGTAGAGGTATGCCTATAATACTCGAAGCTCCTCTTTGAGAATCTTATCTTCTATAGGAGACATAATTGCATATAGTTCAATATGATCGATCAAAGATTTGGCATTCCGTATCTTCTGTTCCAGTAGTTCTTGAATCTGGAAAATACCTGATACGTTCGTCATGTTGACCTCGATACGGACTGTCTTCTTCTCACCCTTTCTAATCTTAACATCTTCAATCGCCATCGCTGAAGCAGAATGGATATTGACACTACCTGCTTCAAAAGGAATTCTCGCTCTGCCTTTTGTCATATCTAATGCATCAGCCACACCGACTACGCCGCCCTCAATTGTCATGGGTTGAGCCACTTTATCGTGACAGTAGATTGCATGAATCACATGGTTACGAATATGTACCTGCTTTCGAAGGTCCTTTGGATACACTTTCTTGAGAATCCTATCAAGTATTGGGATTGTCAGTACTACTGAGAATTCATCGTGATTTGTCCTTCCAACAACCATCCCAACATCATGAAGATAACAACCAAACATAACGATGACTTCTGCATCTTTGATGGTCCCTGTATTTTCTTGGATAACTGTTGGTTGAAGGCCATTACTGAGTTCACGGATCAATTTGATACCATTTAGTGTTACAATGAGTGAATGTGTATGACCATGATCGGAATATCCCATTCTATCGATAGCCATCCTATTGCTATCTTCAAGAAGGGTCTGGACTTCAATATCTTTCTCCAATTCATCAAATGCGAGCAGGCATAGCTCGTTGTCCTTCAATAATCTGCGGACTCT
>SDOA01000113.1 GCA_004524595.1 Candidatus Thorarchaeota archaeon
AAGATTCTTGGCGTTGCAGATGCATCTACTGTAATTGTAACAACCCCTGAGACCGTCTCACCATTACTTGGATTCGTAATAGTGCAGTACCGACTCGGAGGTGCCATAAGAGCACTATGCATGTCACCACCGCTAAGGGTGGTAACACTGACCCCCATGAACATGGATGTGATGAAGACAAAGGAGAACAACAGACAAAACGTCTTTTTACGTACCATATTGGCTTACTCCTTTCCCTGTGCATGATGTTCTTTACAAAACACCTGCACCAGTTGTTCGGGAGTTTTACACAGCAATATATAAATAATACGAAAAACTCCCTAGACCTGATAATATATAAAGGGATGGTTCTCTATGCCAAGCAACATGTCGCGTGGAAAACGATTCAGCATTTTCGTCACACTCATCGCCCTTTTTGCACTGATCGCGTTCGTTCCTGAATGCTCTGCTGCACAGAACAATCTGAAGGTGATAATTGACCATGCAGACTATTGCGCACTCGAGGATGATGGTATCGAAGATGACATTCTCATCGACTTTACAGTAATAATACCATCCAATGCAAAAGTATCAGCAAAATCTGACTTCTATCTCACAATGACTCTACCATCTGGGATTCAACATCTCGCACTGATTACTGTCATTGGAAAATTCACAGAGTTAAAGCTGAGAGTACATTGGTACAATACAGCATGGGAGTCTGGTTGGTATAACTTGATAATCGATGCTTTTACGTATGGGCTTCATGGAAGTTATTCCACATCAATCTATGATTTTGATCCTCCAAAGACAGGTACTGGCGAACCATCAATTTATGTAATGATTCTATGAGATGAAGAGCACGGAACTTCATGAGCCAGAGGTGGATGGTTGACAGTAAGAAAACTCGAAGGCAGGCACATCAGCATTCTCATGGCCCTGCAGGAAGACCCTATGATTAGCGTTTCCGAGCTGATAGATAAGAGCGGACTCTCTCAGACTACTGTATATCAGGACCTCAAGTGGTTGAATGGAAATCCTCCCGGGGCAACATTTCAATACTTTCGAGTGGTCGCTGATTTCGCTGAAGATGCACTTGGTCTTGAGACCATGGACATTATTCTCGATATCCCGGACTTTAACCAATACTCGGTCATTGAAGAGATTCTTGATAATCATCCCTATACAAAATATCGGATTAGAATCCATGGATCAACAAATGGTTTCTTTGTCCAATTTCGTATCCCTTCTGGCACCTCAAAATATATAGTTGCCCTTCTTGAGTCACTTCGAAAATCGGATTCATTAAAGAAATACAGGGTACTTCCGACCCACAATACTGAATCTATCTATACTGTCAGTTTCTTGAAGAATTGGGATCTGAAGACCTTTAGTTGGTCTTTTGATGTCGAGTCTTGGGGTTCTAGTAGACTAAAGCCGACTACGCACACTCCAGATATCAGAAAGAATTCCAGACTTGACCTTTTGAAATGTCTGGATATTCGTATAATGTGTCATCTTACTCGGGACTCAAGAAGGAAGAATTCTGAAATCATTGATGCGCTCTCAAAAGAAGGAATAGAAATCACATCTCAAGACTTCTCACGACGACTAAAGACGATAAATGAGCATTTCATCAGAGGGTATAGGATGTTCATCGAACCAGAAGCCTTTGACCTATGGAGCAATGTCCTTGTTACAGCAGAGGTGACTAAAGAGGCCTCTGAAGAGCTACGCGCTCGAATGCATCAACACGCATTTCCCTTTAGATCCACAATGAAATTGAGTGATGACTTTCTCCTATGGTTTATCCGTCTACCACCTGGACATGTTACCGAGCTGATAAATTACCTTCATAGAATAACAAATAATATGGATGTCAATCTTGCTGATTACAAGAGAAGTGAAGTCTATTGTCTCTGGGATGAGGCTTTTGATGAGGAGCAACACCAGTGGCGGAGTGACAAGAAATTCTTAACAAATGGTGTAATCAGTTGATTGACTGAAAAAAAGAAACAGGAAGCAGGACAAGAAAGAGTCCTGATCCATATCTTATACTACTCTATCTTAGCGTTTTATCCTGGCGAGTAATAACACAAAGATAACCACACTTACTCCGGCTGTCAGCAGAAGGAGTTGGCTATAGTCTATCCCGAATCCATTACCACCTTCACCAGTGGTTATCCCTAGAATCGGGTCATACTCGAGGGTTTCTTCGCCAAAGTACTCAAATGCTAAGTAGATTGACTCACTATTATCCTCCTCAGTTCCCAAACCTTGAGTACCTTGCACCTGAACTATCGATTCACCAGCCTGAGCCTGCTCAGCATAGACCATGTACCCCTCATTGAAACTGAAACGATTCCCTTCAAGAGAAACGCTAGCTGGTTCATTGGTGCCTTGATCTACACCATGTGCACTCTCTGTCACAGTAAACCCGAAGACCAGAATTGAGTCCGCATAGATCCATGTCCAGCCAGAGATGACTATGTCGAACTTCATCTCATGAGGATTTCCTGTGTCTACATGAACCCTGATCTGGATGGTCACATCGAATGATTCAGGTATTTCTATTGGGAGCGTAGGTAATGATGGAGTGAATGCTGTTGTCGTCGTGAAATTGAAGTGGACCTCGGTAACAAGTGAGTTCTCCTCAACAATCTCAAAGTCACTGAACACCCAATTGGTTGATGGAAGTAGGTACGGAATTCCGATAATCCTGTCTGATTCCGGATTGAACTTTCCATCATTGTTTGTGTCATTTGCCTCAAACAGTTTTAGAAACATCACATGATAATCATTTCCTGGTGAACTAGCATTCCACCAGTGGAAATGAGGGACTTGATCAAATGCAGTGACCTTGACACCAATATCATCTGTGGTCATACTTGCAATCCCTGCAGTATATTGATACTCGATTCCATCTCCTTGGGCTGTCACAAAAGGCACTGAGGTTAGAAGAATCAAGGTGGCGAATGCAACAATCAAATACGATTGCTTTAATCTCATTCTATCACCTTCAATAACCTATGAACTTCAAGTTGGCACAGTGAAGTTCAATATCACTGGACTCAGTTCTAAATCGACAACAGGTGTGTCAAAACCTAGAGGGGTTACCTTAACACTGATTGTTATTGTTAGATAAAACACTCCGCCTGTTGTAATTCCGTCCTCGGGTCCTAGTAGAGTTTCAATGTTGCTCTCACCGGTTCCGAGATTGCTCCCAGGAGTAAGTACGAATATCAGACTGTTGTTAGATGGTGTAGTCAGGTTGAAAGTTATTGTTATCTCTACAATGGCTTGGGAAGCACCTTCTTCACCAACGATCTGAGTTCTGGCTGTGTTTCGAGCAAGAAAATACTCGTACGGGGTCATTGAGCTGATATCGACACGAGCATTAGTCATACCTACATTGAAAGTGGGTATCTGAAGTGATTCTACGTCAGCCAGACTCGCAGCAGAGAGGGGGCTATCCACTGAGAGATCAAAACTGACTTGAGCTACATCAACTTGAGTACCATAGAGGGCAATTGGTGCTAAAGCCAACGCTCCGACTATGATTACAATAATGATTACTCCGTTTTTCGATTTGTTCATTTCTTATCACGTTTCAATTTATGTTTCTGACAATCATTCTTGCCTGCTACAGTGATGGTAACAAGATCATGGTAGTAAGCGCGACGATTGCATATGTGTGTACAGAACATACAATCACGTGAAATATTACATAAAATAAGTATATAATCTTTCCATTCAACATTTGTAGAAACACGACTTCGAGAGTTCTCGAAGTGATTTCGATTGTGACTCTGATTGAAACCTCTTATTTCTGAACCTTAAATGCTTCAATATCACAGATTGAATTCAATTTTTCAGGAATGAATGTTGCACATAATCAGGGCTCATAATTTGGAAGATACTTGCTTTTATTTTATCTAGTGATTTGACCCTCTTCCTTAATGCATCTATGACAGAAGGGCTCATGAGGTAAAGGCTACAGGGGCTCGTACGTGCAGAAGAGCTACTAGACTTTGACGTAATAGAGGAATTATCTCCATTTCTATCACCTAGTCTATTGATAGTCTGTTTCAGCTATTTTATGTGCTTACAAGCTATATCGTTTCTATACGAGTTGGTGTGAGTAGAATGGATTATCCTGATGATATAAGGTCTGCAGAAAATGTTTTGAAACAGGCTGAAAAAGAATTTCTTGGTGGTCATGATGGAATTGCCGAAGTACTATTAGAAAAATTATCGGCAGGACCATTTTCCTCTGATATCGATCTAGCACGAAAACGGATGCAGAATCTGGACGAGGCTCGTTACGTAAAGTGGAGTCGGTGGGAGAAGAAATACGAATTCTCTGCCTCATTCTGGAAAGATGAGGGCTATTCGAGTATTGATACCACCACACTACGCGCAAGTAATCCTGACTGGTATTCAAAGAGGACAGACACTGCAGCATTTGTGAAAGATATAATGACACATCGAGATGTTGTTGCACCTACTGTCAATGGCGAACGAAATGGTTCTCCTACTCCTTTAGGAAATCCATCAAATAAATGGCTACTTGACTTTGTCGCCCTTTCTAGTCTGCGTCTCTCTCTCAAGAACCATTGGGAGCAATTAGTACACGACATTGTAATGAAGCGAGCTCAGACCAGTCTGAAACTTGTAGCAGAACGGTTGGGTCTTACAATTTCAGAGGTTCTTGATATCGCTCAAAAAATTAGGAACCTTGACGACCATGTAATCGAGCATGATGTAAGCGACAACACTCAGGACCTTACTTACCGATGTAGAAGACCTGATCCCAGTCTTGTTCCTAAAGTTGACATTACCATGTAAGAGTTCCTGACAATAAAACCTCCATTGAAAAATTATGGCTAACTGAAATAGATTCTGCAGTAGTTGACCACCTCAAATAGAATTGTGTAATATTTGCAGACGTGAGTATGTATATAATCACAGTGAAATTGGTGCCTGATGAAATGAACGAACCTACCAAGAAAATTGGGTCGAGCCGCAAGGATATCCATCTAGGTGATACCGTCGATATAGTTCAAAAGATGGATCAACGTACTGGAAAGCTCACCAGAGGAATTGTGAAAGATATTCTCACAAACGCTCCCAACCATCCACATGGCATCAAGGTGCGGTTACAGACTGGTCATGTTGGTCGTGTACAAGCAATTATCAAAGTAGTCTAATAATTGGATACCATAGCTTGTCAATTAATGGCTAAAAGATGTCAATACCTTTTCAAGTAGATAACAAGGTGTCTTACTCAACGTCTTGCTGACATTGCCCTTTGAGGTCTTTGTAATCTCAGCAATCTCCGTCACTTGTTTCTTTTCCCAGATGTAGTAGAAACAATGCTGCAATTGTGTTTTACTTAGACCAAGAAGTGTTGTGTAGAAGAGGATAGAATTGCTCACTGTACAGCTCTCATCACTGGAAGTCTTCTCATCGAGCTTGAAACCAGCTGATCTATTCATGTATCTTATGCGCTTTATCTCATCAAGTGCCTCTCTCGCATTCCAGAAGGCTGGCCCATCACACTCGTCTGCATTCTCCTTCTGGAGTCTAATCTCTCCAGTTCCAAAGCCCACTCGAAACTCCAATCCTTCTATCAAAAGCTTGTGAAAGAGAAATACAATCGGATGCCAATTACTAACCAGCAACTCAATACTGTCCCCTTGAGTCAGAGCTGGGGTGGCTACACAATACTCTTTGAAGCGTTCGTATACACTATCCAATACGTCTCGTATCTTTTTGTCCAATCTCCTCCGTTCACGAGCATCGACATCTCTTGAGGCTATGATATCAACAATGACTGCAATCATAGCCTACTCACCCGATTAACAGAAATCTGAAGATCCACCATCCCAATGCAAGAGCCATTGTGATACTCATCAGTGTACCTAAGATATACCAGTCCGCACATGCACGATCGCTGCTCTCTCTACTCGAGTAGCGGAAAATTGCCTTACCGGCAATAATAACTGAGAGAAAGCTGAGAATGGAAGCATATGTTAACGCACTGTCGAAATAGGCTATTACGATAGCCAAAAATATTAGACTCCTCTCAACGTACCCAATCAGAAATCCTCCATATCGCAGGCCACCACACTTTGTCGCGATATCCTCTTCAAGTCCCTGTCCTAACCGTGCAAAGATCACGTCAATCAACAGACCAGGGAAGAATATCACCAATAGGTATCCAAAGAGAATTGTGAAGTAGTCTGTAGTTGACCAAGGCAGTTGAAAGAGATGAAGTATAACTAGCACAAGAGCACTTACAAGTGTTATCAGTACCCCAATAGCACGTCGAAATATCTTCATTAAAACACCACACATGTTTTTTGATTATAGGTATCTCCCCTCATAATAAGTTTACCTATATATCAAACAAAAATATTAGTTAACATAATTAGTAAACAAAACGTATTGTTTACCAATGCAGTCGAAATTGTTACTAGCCGCACTAAATGGCTAGAGTTCTTCTGTCCTCGTAAGAGATAACAATTGATACAGTCCGTTTGAAATTGTAACCGAATATTCTTCTTTTGTTACTTAAATAGAAGCCAAGAAGAAATTATTCCAATTGTGGTGCAACCATTAAAATAGCATCGGGAGTCTATATCACTTCAGAAAGATTTCTTGAGGAGATTGCAGTGTCTAAGAGAAAAGAGCTATCAGACTTTCTCGCAGATGAAGCACACCAACCTTTCTCAGGTTGGGACTTCTCATATATCTCTGAGACTGGTCGAATGCAGTCTGAACCGCTTCCATGGAACTATGCAAGCATCATCCTTCCGTACGTTCGAAAAACGCAAACCCTCTTGGATATCGGTACAGGGGGTGGAGAGTTCCTCTCTCTGATTCAACCTCTTCCAAAACATACATGCGCCACAGAAACCTACGGGCCCAATGTTGTAATTGCAAAGAAACAGCTCGAACCGCTCGGTGTGCATGTCTTTCATGTTGAGGATGATATGGACCTCCCCTTCAGGGAGGATAAGTTTGAACTCATTATCAACCGTCATGAGTCCTATGAACCCGTGGAAGTACGGAGAATCCTAGAGCCATCAGGACATTTCATAACACAGCAGGTGGGCGAGCAGAATGATATCGATATCAACCATCTCCTGGGTAATGAACCTCCCACTGATAGGGACCCGTGGAATGCATTCTACGCATCCAAAGAACTCGAGGATCTGGGATTCATCGTGTTGGAGCAGAAGGAGGCGTTCCCAATGACACGCTTCTATGATGTGGGGGCTTTGGTGTATTATCTGAATGCAATCCCTTGGGTTGTGGAAGGCTTCTCGGTGGAAAAATATATGGACGCTCTCTTGCGTGTTCATGATTTGATTCTAGCGAATGGGTTCATCGAAGTTCGAGAACAGCGGTTTTTGATTGTAGCACAGAATAAGGAATGACCTTGATGTTGATTCCAATCATATTGACAGAAGAGGTTTCTATAGCATGATACAGAGTGTCATCAACTATCCAAAGACAAACAAATTCTCTCCTCTTGTACCATGATAAACTCCCTTGCTCAATACTTGTTTTTAGCTTGATGAATATTTGAAAGAACTACGGTGACAAATAGTCAGACTGATTTTCAAGATATCACTTGTTCCACTAAGAGTATGGTTTCAGCTCGAACTTGTCCCCTCTTCTTGCTTTGATGAGCTTCTTCACAAAATCAGTCAGTTTCTATATAGTCAGACTCTCTCCTCTTCCGCTCGAGTTCGTGCATGTTTTCTCTATTCTCTATAAACCATTGAAATAAACGAAACAGAATTGGCTGAATTGCGGCAATGATGACTCCGGCATAGAACAGTCCGGACGACCATCCAAGTGGACAATCATGTAAGAGACCTAGGACAAGTGCTAGGTAGAACAAATATATTATCGCCCCAGTGATGTTTAACTTTACACTATAACTATTCAAGAACGGTGCTACAACAAACAAACCCCAGAATGCGGGGAAACCCCAAAGAACGAGTATAGTGCCGGTGACCTGTGCCATATTCTCCTCGTCCATCATGAAACCTGGTAAGAGCAAAAGCACATATGGGATAGCAAAGAAGACCAACAATGGCCATCCCAACCACTTCAGTTGATACTTCTCGTCCATAAATGTTCGTCACCATTAAGCCATCTTTTTTATACAATCAATTGTCGATAAGCTACTCGAATCTGGTCTGTTAATCTCGCGGTTGGTCTTTATCCAGCTTATCAATCCCTTGTTTTACCGATTCTGAGACAAATCGCTCATTATGCCTGCAAATGATAAAGGATAAAGAGGCTCAATGTTTATTACTAGGTTTTTCACATCAGCAGAAAATTTGGTCATTCTAATTGTGAATGAACGCTTTCCTCACAGTTAGGAATCAAGAGGCTTGCAAGTTGAAGAAGATTCATGTGATACTCATAGTGTTAATGCTATTTCTTGTTCCGATTCTGCATCTATATCCTATTGCACCCGAAGAAGAGATTGTGATAAGGTCGGTTTCAACACCAGCATATACAGAACACGCCAAAATCAATGTTACAGACAATTCCGAATTTGCGTCACAAGGGTTCACTGGAAATGGTATTCCCGGAGATCCCTATGTTCTAGAGGGCGTGAATATAACTGATTCAGATACTCTAATTAATATCCAAGATACTACGGCTTATGTTGAAATACGTGATTGTTATTTCTCAGGAACTACCCCGATCACTAAAGCAATTGAGCTTAACAATGCAGATCATGTAACTGTAAAAGGATGCACATTCTCAGATGTTGGTGCTGCAAGTGTCCAATCAAGTAACTACTTCTCGTTCATTGAAAATGAGATTAATGGCACATCAAATTTTGCAGTCTATCTCTGGAGTTCTCCTTTCGGAAACATCTCCGATAATATAATAGATGGTAGACCCATTGGCAAGCAAATTGTCCTCATGTATTCTGATGGTTCTTCAACTAATGGTAATACTCTCTATAATACCGACATCAGTTATGATGACTCAGATAGCTCTCTCATATCTACAAATCAGTTAATTGACGGAGGCCATATCGGTGTATCTGAGAGCGAGTATGTGTTAGTTCAAAATAATGTAATAATGGACAGTATAGGCTATCCTGCAATTAATATCTGGTCATCATCGTATTGTAATGTCACCTCAAATAGTGTAATTGACTGTCGTGATGATGATGGTACCTTCAGAGTCAGGGGTTCAACTAATGTGATTCTTGCAGACAATATCGTAAAGATAAATGAGTATTCGATTTATACAAATTATGGCTTCAATGTAGAAGAATCATCTTTTTGTCTTCTTAAGAACAATTCCGCCTCTTCATATCTTACAGCAGGATTTAGAGTTCATACATCCAATGATACTACTATGGATAACAACTCTGCACACCACAACACAATTGGATTCATGGCCTTCTACGCTAATAACCTATACCTGAATAATTGCATAGCAGATGATAATGAATTTGGTTTTGAATTGCATCTGAGCGATAATATCTGGGTGGACTATTGCAGAGCTGAAGACAACACGAAAGAAGGATTCAAAATCATCGAATGCAACGACGGAGGTATTTTGCATACTCATGCATTCCGAAATGGATATGATGGATTTATTATTTCAGGCGGTTCTGGTACCTGGTTTTGGGACTGCCAATCACACAGCAATTCCCGTAATGGGTTCTCTATTGAATTGGCTTCCTATACAGAGATTTGGTACTCTCATGCCAGCTTCAATGGTTTCAATGGTTTCGAGATTGTTAGCTCTGATTATAGCCGTTTTGAGATGGGCGGTGCTCAATATAATGGGCACAATGGCTACCTGTTCGACAATTCGAATTACTGTATTATTAATCAATGCAGCACAAGTCAATCGACCGATTCTGGATTCTATCTCTTGAATGTGTTTAACATAACACTCAGCGAGCTCAAGAGTGAGAATAACGGGGATGATGGAATAGAGATAAGATTTAGTTCAGATATTCATGTGAACGGTGGCCAATTTACAGACAATGATCGATATGGTATCTATGTTCGAAGTAGCGATTCTGTTCTCCTTGATGACAATGAGGTCAGTGGGAGTGACAAGGATGCTATATTATTGGAGTCATCAACTTCATGCACACTATCAGGTAATGTACTTGGCCTCAAAGGTTTCTATATCAAGGGAAACTTACTTGCCCATTGGGTACATTCAATCACTGACGATAATCTCGTTGACTCGCGACCTATAAAGTACTACCTCAGCCAAAATGCCATGACTTACAATTTATCATCCTATGGCCAAGTGTTTCTGGTTGACTGCACAGACATTGAAGCACATTCTGGTAGTTTCAACAACAGGAGTGTTGGACTAGTCCTCGCCTTCTCTTCGAACTGCCTTATTCATGATATCCTGACAAATGATTGTAGTACGGGAGTGATGATCCTCGAATCGGATACCTGTTCAGTGGTCTCTAGTGAGTTCTATGGTTCTAGTCTATATCCTCAAGTTGGGATATCATCAATGGACACTCCGAATACGAACATCACTGGTTGTCATTTTGAGGAACTTTTCCAAGGAATAGTTGTTGATGAATGTCCTTCCTCTCTTTTCAAGTCGAATACTATTTCTGATGTTGTTGGAGGTGGGTTTGATATTGGGTACTCTCCTGACTCCGTAATAACACATAATCTATTCACTTCTGTGAATCAAGGAACAATCTCTGTGAAATATTCTGAACGCACTGTGATAGACAACAACATCTTGAGCCAAAATCAGTCCGGTGGTATCTCTTTAATATGGAGCGACTATGCGGTACTTGAAGATAACAATCTCACAGGTGTTGGAATTGGAATCCAGCTGTTCAACTCAATAGGTATCAGAATAGAGAATAACACGGTCTTTTGTGATAATGTAGCAATACAACTGTATAACGCAAGAGATACTGAGATACATGATAACGTGTTAAATGCCGGACTTCTTTTCGAATCTGACCACTTGTTGTACTGGACTCATGAAATAGAAAACAACACCATTAACGGATTGCCTCTCGGTTATTTTGAGGGTTTGAATAATGCAGTTTTGAATGCAACCGATTTTGGGCAGGTCATCCTAATTGGTTGTGAGAATGTAACAGTCATTGGCAACAACCAGGATGAGGTTTCCATACCCATATACCTCGTTTCATGCATCAATGTAAATGTGAGTGACTACCAAGTCCTGAACGCTGTTGGGGGAATCAAGATTCTCTATAGTCAACAATGCCATGTTCAGAACTTTAGTGTTGAATCATTTGTAGCTGCTGGTTTTTACGTCTATGAGTCTGATACTATAACATTCTCAGGATGTCGTGCAAGCTTTGCTGAGAACTATGGATTTCATCTCTATAACACAGAAAATTGCGGTATCTATGACTCACAGGCATGGAACTGCACAATAAGTGGTGCATATTTGCAGTATGCTGACAACACCCTCATTGATGAGTTCTTCGTCACCAATTGTGGAAGCGGATTATACCTCTACACCTCTGATGACTGTTCCGTAACAAGTAGCGGTATCTTCAACAACAACAATGGTGTTCGCATCCTTGGAGCAAGCACCAATAACATGTTCTATCTCAATGAACTTGCAGGCAACATCGACTATAACGCCTGGGATGACACAGAGGATCCAGTTGGAAATCACTGGGATGATGGTATTGATACTGGTAATAGTTGGTCCGATTATTACGGAGGAGAAAACTACACTATCTATGGAATTGGTGGAGGTCTTGACAACTATCCGAGCTTCCATCCAGGATACACCCTCCCAATTAGCAGTCCATACAATCTGACAATCTTTGAAGGAATGATTGGAAGTTCGATCACATGGACCTGTACTGTGCAGTACATTGAATCCTGGATGATCTTTGTGAATTCTTCCTATGACTCCGGTGGTGATTGGACAGGTGATTCACTCACCATCTATCTTGAAGGTCTTCCAAAAGGCCATTTCGTCTATACCCTTGCACTATCACCTTATTTTGGTGGATGGTACTACTATGTTGTTGGCGTCACTGTTCTTGAGGCAACAACACCATCTATCGTTCCTGAAGATGACATGGTATTCTGGGAGGGAAGTCTGGGACAATCAATCTCTTGGGAAGTCACAGATCCCTATCCCGACTGGTATACCATTTATCAGAATGGCACCATGGCTGAATCACTCCCGTGGGATGGCAATGACATTACATTTCTGCTTGAAGGCCTTTCAGCTGGACTGTATAACATAACATTGGTTGTTTCTTCAGAGAGCGGAAGAACATCCACAGACACGGTATGGGTCTCAGTCTTAGCAGTGTCAGTACCCCAGATTGACCATCCTCCTGATCTTGAATTCGAAGAGGGTTCTGAGGACATGAGCATCACTTGGACTGTCTCTGACCTCTATCCTGAGAGATTCGAGATCTTGATAAATGGAGAATTGTATCAGAATAGCCCATGGAATGGATCAAACATTATCCTCTTACTTGATGGGTTTCCAGAAGGTGTGTATAACATCACCCTCATAGTATACTCCGAATCAGGACCATCATCGACAGATTCTGTCATTGTAACAGTTTTGCCTTCGTCTTCTACAACTACCACGACCACCACGACCACCACGACAACAACGACAACTTCAACCGAAACCACCACGACTACGGTTACAACATCCACTACTGCTACAGGTCCAGAAGATCCTGGCCCAATGAGCATTCTTATCCTCTCAGTATCGATTGGTGGAGTGATAATCCTATTGATCATAATCGTGATAAAGAAGAGGTAAATTGAGATTAACTACGGCAATATACTATGGCAATAGTTAATCTCAACATTCTATTCAAATGTTGGAAAGAGTAAAATAAAACCTATGTGTTAGATTATGGTCATGAAGGGAGAGTATCTTCAACGATCTGAAGGAAATGCATGGTACCATGTTATTACCTGTATCTTTGTCTTAAGTCTCATCTTCGTGGTCTACATCATTGCAGGTTTCTGGTCACCTGAAGCAGCTCCTACAGTTGCTGGACTTATGTTCATCCCACTGGGCATCTTCTATCT
>SDOA01000219.1 GCA_004524595.1 Candidatus Thorarchaeota archaeon
AGGTGTGTTTTTGCTCTTCAGTTCCACTCATCCCTTCAGTGATTGTCAACGAGAGATAGCCACCATACAGAGCAAGAGCAAGAGATAGAATACCAATGGCCAATACAACTACAGTTGTCACAGTGACTATCATGGACATCACCTAGTATGTGTCAGCAAGGAAACCAACACTAAAGCATTATGTCTGAAGTGACTTATTTGAGAGGTAGATGCTTAAGTGTCAATTGCACCGTATGGAGAGAGGTATAAGGAATGTCAAAATCCATCTTAGATCTTCTCAAGACTCTGTCAGCAACACCAGGACCAGTTGGTCGGGAGAATCTAGTTCAGGATGTTATGGAGAGAGAACTAGGAAGCTATTGTGATAACATAATTCGAGATAAAATCGGCAATCTTGTCGCAACAATTGAAGGTCAGAGTAAACATTATGCAATAGTGGCACATGCAGATGAAGTTGGATTTCTTGTCAGTAATATCGACGAGCGAGGTTTCATCCGAGCCAAATGGAACACTCAGGGATACATGCCAGATCTACGATTGTTACCTGGACAATGGGTATTGATTTTGACTGATGAGGGACTCATCCCGGGATGCTTTGCTGTGAAGACTGCTCATATCGCAGGATCTGAAGGAAAATCCAGAATTCCAACTTATGAAGAAGTTTTCCTTGATATTGGTGTATCATCTCGTGAAGAAGTTGAGGAACAGGGAATTCGAATTGGAGACCCGATTATTTATGCAGCCCCTGTGGAAAAGGTAGGGCAACATGTGTGCGGGAAGTCCATGGATGATAGAATTGGTCTTGTGATAATGATTGAACTTGCTCGTAGACTCTCCAAACTATCTCCAGAGAAACGTCCAAAAATTACCTTTGTATCAACTGTCATGGAAGAACTTGGTGCAAAAGGAGCAGCAACAATTGCCAAGGACCTAGCGGTTGACAGTGTGATTGTTCTGGATGTTGGTCTTGCGGATGATTATCCTGGAACAAGTGGTGAGGCAGGTATTGGTTTAGGAAAAGGACCTGTTATTGTGATAAAAGATGATGCAATGCATTACGCGCACGAATTCGTGAGGTCTATTCTCACTACCGCAGAGAAACATGGGCTTCCGGTCCAAAGAGCCGTTTACCATAACTACCTAACAGATGGACTTCAGTTTGCTCTTCAAGGTCATCAAGTAGCAGTCGTTGCAATACCTTGTAGGTATACACACAGCAGCTTTGAAACCATCAACCTGAAAGATGTTGAGATTGCACTGCATTTACTGGAGAAAGTGGTGTTTTCCTAGCTTGAATTGTCATCAAAAGGTTCCACAATTAGTTTCATGTGCTCTCTTGAAATAATAATCACTTCAGTTCCTGAAACAATATCACCAAGATGACTTCGAGCATCCCAAATCTCAGCACCAACTTTGACTTTACCTGAATTTCGTGTTATATCCTCAATGGTCCGACATCTAATACCTTGCATGTCATATAGATAGTATGAACCATCTTGGAGAGCATCATAAACTAGTTGATACTTTATAACTACAAAAATAGCAGCCCCGATGATAGATACAACAACAGTAAAGGAGAAAAGTTCTGGAATAAAATAATATGCAAGCACTATGAGAATAGGGACTAACAGCAACTCGTCGATTGTTATCGCAATGAATTTCACTCTTGGAGATAGTTTTACCATGTGTTCACTTCCAAAGGATGGTCTGAGTACTTTTTCTAACGAATGAACAAAAGGTTTTGCAAGAGAGTGAACTTGATTACATCAAATTATTGAAAAGGAGGTTGAATGGTGCCGCCTCAGTGATTATTCCTTGAAGACAGAAGTCATCCAGATAATGGCAGGCGCTGCATTGTTATCTACATTTACCTATGTTCCACTGTTAGCTAGAGAAACTCTTGGTATCTCTGAGATTTATGTGGCTATCATCGTTGGAGCATATGCTTCTGCTTCATTTATTGCCTCATACATTTTTGGAAGAGCTGGAGACATTTACGGTCGTCGAATTGTAATCCGATCTGGACTATTACTGTCGACAATTAGTTTCGCTTTTCTTCTCCTATCTTCAGATTTGATGACCCTGTTTATTGTGCGTCTTACGAACGGTTTCTGTGTCGGAATGTATCCTGGTGCCTTAGCGGCCTATGCGTATGAATCCAAGATGAAAATGGGGAGATATGCAACATGGGGTTCTGCAGGTTGGGGCGTAGGAACGATATTTGCAGGCTATGCGGCCACATTCGATATCTACTATGCTTTTGTCGCATCAACAATATTCTTAGCCATTGCATTTGCAGCAGCACTGACATTACCTAAGGCACCAAAAATCAGAATGAGCGTTCCTCTGTTTCCAATTGCAACATTCAAACGAAATATGCCAGTTTACATATCTGTGCTAATACGCCATAGTAGTGCCTCAGCAATCTGGACACTTTGGGCATTGTTCCTCTACGATATTGGAGGTGACCCATTTACAATAGCAATTGTTCAGGCGATAAATGTAATTTTTCAGATAATATTCATGGTGACAATAACTGATAAAATTCAAAGTAGAAGGCTTATATCAATAGGACTGATTGCATCAGCAATTACTTTTGCATCGTTTCCGTTTGCGCAAAATATCATCCAGATTTTGCCTTCGCAAGTACTAGTAGGATTCTCATGGGCTTGTTTCTACGTGGGATGTCTGAAGTATGTCACTGAGAACAATACGGACAGATCAACTGCATCAGGACTTCTTCAATCAATGCTCTCATTATCAGGTGTCATTGGACCAATCATCGCAGCAGTAATCTATTTGATCTGGTCAGACTATGCACCAATAATGTTCTTTGCAGCATTAATGTCACTCGTATCATTTGGCCTATTCTGGTTCAGTAATCACAGAAACCCAAAAACAAATCTTGAACCTATAATAGATGAAACACCAGAACTTGTGTAGGCACATTGCGTTTTTGGATTCCCTAAAATGTAGGTGCTTTTGATACTAAATTGAAGGAGACAGTTTACGAAATGCAAATCAGGAAAATGATAGATCAAGATCTTGATTTTGCGCTGCAACTGACATCTAGTGAGGGATGGTCAAGCACTCGACT
>SDOA01000114.1 GCA_004524595.1 Candidatus Thorarchaeota archaeon
ATGTATGCTCCCTGATGACCTGCGAATGGAGGGAAAACAACGTATCGAAGAGACCTCCTTCCTAGAACGTTGGAGAGAGAACATCCCGACCGACATATTGAAGAATGGTTTGCCATTCGGACTTCCCTAGCAACAGCCCCGTGGTGTAGTGGTCCAGCATTGAGGGTTTTGGCCTCTCAGACCTAGGTTCAAATCCTGGCGGGGCTACCATTTTTCAATACCTGAATTTTTGGTCGCCCACGCAAATAGTAGAGTGCACATCTTCGTTTTTCCACGCTCTCCTTACCTCAATGAGATTTAGAACATCATAATTATGCTTCTTCAAGAAATTGATGATACCTGTATTATTTGGATGAATCCAATTATAGACCGTATCATTTCCCAGTTCCTTGGATAGGTCTTCAGCCTTAGAAAATAGGGCGGACCCAATCCCACTTCGTCGCATTCTTGGTATTACATAGAGTGATTCGGCCCATACAACATCTTGGTCAATTCTACAGACAAGATATCCAACAATCTCATCATCTTTGATTGCCACGTGAATCGAGTACCTTGGAGATAGATAGTCATTAAGTTCATTTTTTGCAGATTCAATATCAGTTCTTTTGGATAAGGACTTCAGACCAGCAAGAAAGACTCTATAATCTGCGATAAGAGATACTAGTTGCTCAGCATCGTCAGGAGAGAATTTTCGGATAATCATCAAGCACTTTATAGATTAATGGGATAAGTGCTCTTTGGTCATTTCGATGTAGACGAAGGTCTACTTTTCTTTTACACTAGGAACATCAGATCCATTAGCCATCTGTACTCTGAAGAGCCTCTTGACATGCGAGAGCACAAGCCTATCACCATTGACCAGAACATCAATATCAACATGGTCTTGAAGGCTAGAGGTTGATATCTTCTTTTCAAGAACAGCTTGCACTTGAAATACTCCTGCAGGATTGTCCATTGCCACTGTTATTCTCAGTGGTTTTGTGGGACCTTTGTCAAGGATGATGTTATTGATTGCCATAGCACTGACAGAGTGAATGTCAACCTTGCCTTTCTGATAGGGCACAATTGTTCGACCCTTCGTCATATCAGCACCATCACCAATCTTTGTAATACCTGCTTCAAGGGTGAGACATTGTGTGTCATCATCATGAGCATAGATACCGTGATAGATGAATGAGAGGATATCAGTAGCCATTGCTGGATCATCATAGATATCCATGAGTTTCTCTTCAATGATTGGACCAGCAAGTTGGATTGCAGCTTGATTGTGCTCATTTCTGTGTACAACCATCCCAATATCATGAAGATATGTCGATGTCAGGACAACAAGTCGTGCATCATCAATATCGCCAATGCCTTCAGCGACGACGTTAGGCTGGAAAGTATCTTCAAGGATGTCAAAAGCCTTGAGTGCATTCCATGTGGCAACTTCTGCATGGACAGGGCCATGATCTGTGTAACCAAGACGAGATACAGCCATCCGATTAGCAGAACGCAAGTACGATTGGGCTTTAGGATGACCTGTGAGATATTGGTACATCTCAAGAGACCGTGTGTTATCTGGTATGAGCTCTCTTGCGCGAATATTCAGACGGTCTAGACCTTCATTACTATTCATCATAATCACTCTTTTGGGGCAGATTGGAAGTATTTCTGATAAGATAAGAGTTCCTAAGGAGGAACTTTGATTGACTGGCACTTCTTTTAAAAAAAGAAGGTTAGATAGACATCAGAGTCTATCTAAATATCACCAGCCTCTTCTTGGATAGAGAGAAGAACCCTATCAGTTGCACTTGTAGCCTTCTGAATTGTCTTCAAGTAATCCTGACGAGATTTTTCAAAGGCAACACGACTGATTCTCTGCTTCTTCTTTCGTTGTAGTAGTTGGCGTAGACCAGCCTTAGCGCCTTCAATCTTTTCTTCTTGAAGTTCAAGTTGGGCAACAAGGTCTCTATATTTGGTGCCATACCTGACCAGCTCCTCTTTAACTGCTGGAAGCTTGGAGTCGACATCCTCAATTTGCGTCTTAAGATCCTTCTCACGCATCATATACTCACGCTTCTTGACTTTTCCTTTTCTTCTTCCGGCTTCAAGTTTCTCTAAATCCATATTAAGAGTGGTCTTACGAGAGTAGAGGTTTGCAAACTCGCGAAGTAGTCCAGGTGGAGCACCAGCCTGACGAGCCTGAGATGCTTCATATTCATCTTCAAATTTTGGACCGAAGACTTCTTCAGGTAACTCCACTTTTCTATAGGAAACATAGAACAACGCAATCAAACCAACAATGAGAGCAAGAAGCATAGGTCTTGCTGCTGCTCCAATTGTAGTCTGGTACACAATCGAGAGGGCAACTTGATTCCTTTCTGTTCGATTATATAATGTGTATCTGTAAGTTGTATCAAAAATTCCATAAAGAGTTCTGTATTCATCGGTTGTATCTACAGCTGTAACAGATACTGGAAAAACAATATCGATTGTATGTTTCAAAATGAGGTTATCACCCATTTTTCCAATTGGGATATCGAGCTTGATTCCACCTGCTGATGATTCTTGGTACGCACTTGCCTGAACAACATAAGAGATTTTGAAAGTGTATTTGAATTTCTGCTTAAATCCACTATCGCCGAATCTATCACTAGACAATTGAATGGATAGCGTATTGGTTTCATTGTAAGCTCCCGAAGTGGTTCTCTGGGACATTGCAAGAATACCTACCTCATCATAGATCTTGATGGCTGTAGCATAGGCTGGAACAATATACTGAAGAGATTGTATTGTTTTACTACCAGAGTTCTCAAGAGAGATTGTTTCCTCATAGCTGAGCCAACCCCATGCATCAACGACTATCTTTGTTGATCGAGTCACAAGTATGTTTTCTGTGTAAAGTCGTATGTTGCTTACGAAAGGTGTCTGAGTGAATGGTTCCAGATTTATTGCAGTAGCATCAGGAAGTTCCTCATTAGGTATTACGCCACTAGCCGTATCTGGAAAGCTCAGAGTGAAAGTAGCTTTATTGATTATATATGGCAGGACAGGATACTTCAAGAAGCTCAGTCTGTATTGAAATTCAAAGGCGTCTGTCAACCAGAACAAGGAATGCATGTAGGTTGTAAGTTCAAATGTGTATGTTTCTTGGAAACCAACTTGTTTTGAGAGGTGAATCCTCCAATGCATAAACCCATCGACATTTGTAAGACGGGTCACTTGAAATGCATCACTATTACCATCTTTGGCACTTATTGAGAGGAAGTTTGATTCATATTCTTCAGGCATATATACTTCTAAAGAACTGATTGGGACTGAACCGTTGTTTGTGATTGTATAATCCTCTTCAATTCGAGAGCCATAGCTCGCAGTAAGAATAAGATTACGAGTGACATCAATTTTCATTCCAAGAAGAGGTAGAAATGGCCTGTCAATTTCAAAGCTTATTTCAAGTATGCTTGTTGCATTCGATGGGTCGCTTGCGTTGAAAGTGAAGACATGCAGCCCTTCATCATAGCTGGATAGGTCCAAGGATTCTTCCCAAAGATCGGTCAAGAAATTATACTGCAGATTATTCCATTCCAGATCATCAATACGATATGATGCTCTGCGTACATAATCATCTGTAGCATTCAGTTTGATGTCCAAGATCCAGTCAATTACAGAGTCTTCGGTCGGACTTATCGCACTCAATGAAGGTGGTGAATTAGGAATGATTTGAAACCATGCAGGTTCTGTCCAAGAAGTATGCTGAGTAGGTAGTCCGTTGAGTTCCTCAGTGTTTCCAAACATGAATACAAACGGATATGTGAGTTGAGTGTTTTCGAGAAGAGCAATGTCATGATTGTCCGTACTATTCAGATATAATGTATACTCAATCTGTGTGACTGTACCATTATCAGAGCCATTTGCTTCGATGATTCTGGATTGATTGGTATCAGCTTTGTGTTGGAATGTACTTGTTCCATATTCATCACTGTAAATGATATCACTATCATCAGCAGGATTAATAACTCGTTCAATACCGGATCTATAGATTCGGGTCAATTTGATTTCGTACTCTAGATCTTCACCGTAGAGTCCAGAAGGATGCCCTATTTCGTTATAGCCTTCTGCCGCAGGAATCACAAAGTGACGGACTTCTCCGATACGCATACCAATGATCATATCTTTGTACATCGGCAGAGCATTTAGATCTTCAACCGGTTCCTCCGAGAGTATATCAGGATAATCGCTTTCTTGAATTACAGTACCATTTCTGAGGCTCAGTATATAATGAACTGACACGGCATCGGTTGGTTGAACCCTCCAAATGCTAGTATGTGTTTGTCCTGGAACATAACCAACAATCACATCACTATTATTCAGACCAGCTGATCTAAAATCAGAAGTATAGTTCTGCCATGCAATTCCAATCCATCCAGTTGTAAATGCTTCTAGACCAAGATAGAGCATTGTACCATCATGTTCAAAGTACGATGTAACCCCAGTCACAGGATCAGTATAGCTGTTAGCATATTCTGTTGGATCAATTATACCATCTGAAGAGCCATAATGTTTGTCAACATATGGTATAGAGATGTTCATCATAGACGCAGCTGTTGAGTGAGTATTGTCTATGCTACGAGCCAGGTTATCTGGTTCCATTGTATTTGTGATTGGGCTCATCGCCATAAAACTGCTCACCAAGAACAGTGTTAGGAGGAGGAGAGTCCCTATCTTCTTTTTCAACAGGCTCAATACGAATCACCATGATTTTTTGGGGTTATTTGTAGGGTCCACTGACCCATGAGTGGTGCCGTCGAGCAATGGTGTGTTATTATAGATTTCGGATGTTGAAAGCCTGCACGAATAATCAGACTCCGAAAAGGTCAAAACAAGAAATGAATCGTTGAACTGGCAGTGTGGACACAAATGATTGAGATTTTAATTGCAGGTCTAGTATCCTTCCTATTAGTGCTCTTAATTACTCCCAAAGCGATTCAAATACTCAGAGAGAAGGGATTGACTGGAACTGATGTCCATAAGCCTGATAGACCTGAGATACCAAAAGGAGCAGGTACTGTCTTGCTCTTTTCTATTGTATTCTCACTACTGGTCATTCTTGGACTCACAACTTTCGAGAGCTTTGAAATTGAGATGGTGGGGATCTTAGCTGCACTTGTTTCAATACTCATGGCAGGTATGATAGGCCTAATGGATGACTCTCTTGACTTCTCAAATAAGACGAAAATTGCGTTACCTCTGATTGCCACGATACCAATGATGGCGGTTAGTGTCGGGACACCCACCATGTCAATTCCATTCATTGGAACTATTAACTTTGGAATAGCATATGCACTGATTATAGTCCCACTAATGATGACTTTTATTATTGATGCCACGAACATGTATGCTGGGATGAATGGGCTTGAAGCTGGGCTTGCATCAATTAATGCTTCAGGGCTCATCATCTATGTTTTATTGACACCAATATTACAAGGAGAGTCTATCTCTTCACAACAGATGGAGGGAGCAATTATTGCAGCAGCTCTTCTTGGTGCGTCATTAGCTTTCTTGGTATTCAACAAATATCCTGCTAGGGTCTTAATGGGAGATGTAGGTACACTACCAATTGGAGCGACAATTGCAGCGGCATTAATAATCGGAAATATGGATCGTTTAGCAATCTTGATGTACTCGCCATTTGCAATAAACTTTCTTCTCTACATTATCTACAGAATCTACGTGAAGAGAAAAGGAATCGAGTGGCAGAAATTTGCAAAACCCAGAGAAGATGGTACATTAGAAGTGATAGGTCCATTCACAGTCTATTGGATACTCCCATATTTCTTCAATAATATAACAGAAAAGAAGAATGTAGCACTATTGCTATTAATCCAGATTCTATTGGTTTATGGGGCTCTATTCTTGGTCATACTTGGATATCCACTTGGATTTGGCATAATTTAACCAATCTTTTCAGGTAAGTAGGTATCAACGACAAAGTCCATTCCATATCTACTGAAGGCTTGCTGCTCAGCCTTCACTCGTATATTTCGGAATCCGTCAATATGGTGCTGCCACCTCTTATCAGAGTACCGAATATCTCTAGATAACTCATCCAGTCTCTTTAGATCTGCATTATTCAGTTTCTCTGATGGTAACGAGTACCTTGTGATATCTTCAGGTGTGACCCCAATCCACTCAGCATCAGGAATGGTAAGGCCATCAACATGAGCGGAATTTGCACTTCCAGATACTATGACCTGTGCAATATGCATTCCCCAAGGGTCGCCGTCAGTGAATATATACACAGGAAGTCCGAGCGAGTCATGAAGAGTTCTCATAACACGTCGTGTCGCTCGCGGAGGTTGGCCTCCAAGTTGAACTAATACGGCATTGAACCGTTTCCAAGCCTTAGTCTCGATAAGCCGAGAAAACATACCTCCAGATTCTACAGCTAGCACGATTTTTGCTTTAGATCTAACAGGTCTGGCAGTCATAAGTGCAGGGCCAATAGGAAGACCGTCAGGACTGATGGTTAGATCAATCTCGCGACCAGAATAATCAGGGATGGTATACTCCATCACAGCTTCACCATAGATGGATGAATGCTCTTCTGGGAAAATACCAAAACTTTCACGAGGGAGTCCTGTTACAGATTCTAAATCTGTCACTATTCGATCTGATTCTGATTGATTGCTGAACTCTATTCCAAAAGCTTCACTTGAATAGTAGAGGTCTCTTAGAGAGCTCGTTCTTGCTGAAGTTGTGAGCTGTTTCGCAAAACTAGCGACCCAGGTCAACTGTGTCAGACTTCTCACATGTTTGATGTTACTTGAGCTTCTAGTATTGATTGAGGGACCAAGGACAAATCGATTCGTTTGTTCATCAAAGACGATATTACTTGTCTTTCTGTCAGGAATACTGATGGATGGAAAATTATCGTCTAGAATGGGCTCAAGTAACAGTTTTCCAAGTTTGGTGAGAGTAGTCTGAACAACTTCAGGTTCATTCATAAGTGTCCACCTCGAAAAGCTGTTTTACAAGATGTGATGTTGGAGGAATATCAGAATATCCTGCAAGCTCAGCACTGAATTTGGCTAATAGTCTGAATGTTTTGGAGAACTCACGCATCTTCCGACTGTCACGTTGGGCAGTCACTACCTTTTTTGCATGTTTTGAAAACAAACGACCAAGTTCTCGTAGCATTGAAGTCAGTTCAACTTCAATCTCAGGTACTGCACTAATAGACTGTTTTCCCGCAGCCTTGTAGGGGACTCGTGTCGAACACAGATGAATGAACAAGGCAACTGGAGAGCCTGGAGCTACATTGTACCGCTTCCAATTCACCCTTTTTACAATCTTAGTGATTACATCTTCATTTGAATCATACAGGAGAGGAACACGATTAGCAAATCTATACAATGACGGAATATCTGATTTAGGAAAATCATCACCCGATACTATTATTCCTTCGATGATGAAAGGATTCCCTTGCCATTCAGATGGTCCTCTTCGCGCATAATATAATGAAGAGGTGTTAAAAATACAGGAAATACTATTCGAAAATTCCTGTTGACTGATTGGACTGAGACTCTTCGATTCAGGCGCTTCGAATCCATCATATTTGCCAAGCGCAGTACTTAGTCTAACAAGTTCAGCTCGTGTCAGTGTATTGACCTGTCTGATCGGATCGAATGATAGAAACTTCAAGAATTGGCTTGATGTACGCACTCCTACTCTTTGGAACGAATCTACAAGAAAGTCTTGTAATCGTTTATTCTTTTGAGATCGGACTAATCTTCTCAATAGCTCCAGATCTGCCGCACGGGGATGTAGTTTAGCAGCAATGACAGGAGGTGGAATGATTTTAGACCAACGTCCAAATGTTTCTTTGACAACATTATCAATTTCGAGTGAAATCCGTGCATGAGGGCTGGAAGCAGTGGTCAATCGAAGGTACTCAAGTATTCGATCTTGAGCTCTATTCAGATCACCTCGAAGAGTTATGGTGACTGTAGTACCTTCAGTTTCGCGTGTCCGATCCTCAAAGGATTTGACAATAGGTTGATTCTTTTCAACATCGATAAAGAGTGTGTAAGCAATCCCATCAGAGTCTTGGCTCCTTGTGTGGATTGTGACCGGTGAGTCTGTAGTAATCTGGCCATAGAGGATAGCCATGGTCACTCCAAGACCAAAAGTACCTCGACGTTGTTTTTGGTGATATTTACTTCCAAAGAGGACTTTGGCAAATGCTTCAGGAATATATTGGGAAGGAACACCACACCCGTTATCTGAAACACGTACACGAATGATATTGGACGAGTCAGAATTGATTCGAACAGCAATAGTGGGTAATCTCTGAGCATCTTCACAAGAATCGAGACTGTTTTCAACTAGCTCTCTCACAGTAGAATACATGGCTTGACTGCTGTTTCCAAAACCTGCTATCTGCTGATTTCTATAGAAGAATTCAGCAGGGGATATGCTTTCAAATCTCGTTTCAACAGGAGCTCTTTGACTCATAATACTCAATTGAATGATGGTGCGGTTTCGTTATTAGAGCAGGTATTACATGGATTATAGGTCTGTATCTTCCCACAACTCTGAATATTGACGGTTCATTTCTCTTCGCATACGTTCCAGTTGAGAATAGACTGCACTATGAGGTGCACCAGAGATGAGCATCTCAATAGCTCTTCGAGCAATATCTAGTCCAGGATTCACTCCAATTATTGAAACAGTGTAACCATAAACAGTTACTTTTGCCCCTGTAATTTGCTCGATGACTCGTCGTGTACGTCCACGCTCACCAATTATTCGTCCAGCTACACGTCTGATCTGGTTTGGTGATGTTCCAACAACATCTCGTAAGGAAACAACTAAGAGCATCATATCTTCGTCAATAAGAGTGAGGGCATTCTTGGGACTGAAACCGCGAGCAATAGCACGAACAATATCCCGTGCTTTCCAAGCAAGGACAGGATCTTCTGACTCGCCAGTGCTACTCATTATGACAGTACCTGCGGGATTGATCTCAAGTTTGACATTAGTAAGTTCTTCTATCCTTTTGCGCACTTTGCCATTACGACCGACAATGACGCCGACTCTATCGGAAGGCACCTTTATCGTTTCTTGGAACGCCATACTAATCTTCACCTGCTGATATGATATAGTTTGCAATCACTTCAGGATCTTCAGTTTCAACATCAAGCTTTTTGAAAAAGAAGGTTATGTTTTGAATATCACGGAATAGATACTTTTTCGCATTATCATGTGTTGTCAACACAGCCTGTGAAACATCAATGAACACAGGTTCATCATTCCATAGAATATTAAACTCACTAAGGTCAGCGTGGACCAATCCTGCTTTAGTATATGCGGTCTCAATCATATCGATAATCTCGTTGAAAGTATCTACAGGAGAAGGAATTTCAGCCTGTTTAAGAAGAGGTGCGGCAATAGACTCTTTAACATCACCAATGAATTCCATTATCAAGACATTGCGTTCGATGTCTATAGGGAGTGGAACTCGAATTCCTGCATTATGGAAGCGTTTCAAATTCTTGAACTCTTTCATTGCCCATTGAGGTATTAATGAACGGCTTCCTTTCTTTACTTTCTTGAAGCGAGGGTCTCCAACAATGTATTCTATCATGAAATCGGTCTCTGCCGTACTAACACGGTAGATTTTCACTGCGACAGGAGTTTCCTCGGAGTCAATACCTAAGTATACATTAGCTTCTTTTCCAGTGCTTATTGCACCATGTAATGCCTTTAGCTTTCCTCGATTAAGAAGCCTATAGAGGATTTTCATTGTGGGAGGATCGATGACCCCTTCTACTACCTTGAACTCATCGTCATCCTTTCGACGTTTTAACATACGTCGGTCTAGCTCGGATTGTAGCTGATCATGTTTATTCTCTGCTCTCTTCAACTATGAGCGCCATCCCAGTTGCTCAGGTCATCTGCTATTAGTATGGAAAAATATCAAAAAAGAGTTATCTTTCTCAAAATACTTTGAGGATTCCTCGTTTTTGTAACCAATCTAATTCGTTTCCTCGATATCTATAGATAACATCACACTTCTCTTCTGTCTGGAACTCCCAAGGAACTAAGAGGACTGTGTCACCAACTCTCATCCAAACCCGTTTCTTCATTCTACCAGGAATTCTACCGACTCGTAAATTACCATCTTCACACCTTACTCGCACTCTATCGAAACCCAACATTTGAATGATGATTCCAAACATCTCACCATCTCTTCTATTTGGGGTTCTGACCCGTAGCGGTTCCTCTGAACCAGCCTGAGGGCCACCTGTGCGACGACCTTTATTTTGGGGCAAAATATTCCTCCAGTAAGCCACTGAACCAAAGTCCTCTAGTGACTAATGGTGAGTCAGGATTGACGCATTTAAGCGTATTGAATTGTTAGTTTAAAGATTCACATCAGACATTATTTGTATCAATTTCACTCTGGTCTGGAAGAAGATAGAGTTCATCTTCAATGATAACACCATGAACAATAGTATTGGTTTCGATGTCAGAATCAAATAACGATGCATCAACTTCTGTTGATTCATAAGTCAAATCATCCATCAGTATTACTGATTGACCATAGACATGGGTCACAACTGTGAATTTCCGACGGGTAGAGATTGGCGCAATAAATTCAAGCGTTCTCCATCTTGGGCTCTTGGGATTTATTGAAAACCGCTCTCTACGTCTTAGACCAAAACAAGTTAGGGCATTTCGCGCCATGTTGATAATCTGGCACGGTTCAGCCTCAATAGAGACAAAGTCGCCTATAGAAAATTGTGGGAGTTTGATTAAGATTGTAATTCTGTACTTCTTATTCCCTGCTTTATCTTCACCAACTAGGCTGTAATTCTCCTTTCGTTCAGCCAGGTATTGCCTCTCGAACTCATCAGCAATGAACTTGCAGAGATGTTCAGAACCTATATAGAAATCAAGTCCATATTTGTCATCATGAATGGTAGTAATGAAGGCCTTGTCATCAGTCTTATACCGTGCGATTGTCATGTCTTTGACTCTCTGTGTCAAGTGTTCTTTTTCATTATCGGTAAGCAGACGGCCTTCTGCGCGAATCTGAAGAATGGCTTCATAATACCCACCACTCATCATGCTACAAGTTGTACATGTACCATAACTAAAACGAATCTCAACCGGATATTCTTCATCATGCGGAGGTAACTTCTCATGTGATTGTCCTGAGGCAATAATGAGTATCTGTGATACTCTGTCTAGTTTCTTCATTTCTTCCAGAGACAATGTTACACCCTTGGCGAGTATATTGATCTCATTTTGAAGTGCAATCTCCATCTGCAACATTGTTAATTCTTCAAACTCGAGGTCTTTGTCACTTATCTTCTTCCATCCACCAGGTACTTTTATTGATCCACATCTTTTGCAAGAGAGAATTGAAACAGGTGAAGATACTTCTATTAGAGGGTGGTCTTTGTCATAGCAGCTAGCACAGAGACCGTCGATGATTGCAGCTGCTCCACATAGATAACAGGGAAGTGTCAATGAACTCAACGCATATTATCAAAAAGTGCTCGCTTAAAATATGGTCTATCGAGGCGAAACGAGAAATATGATGCTAACGCAAGTCTTTTGTTAGGTAATATTTAGAGAAAAGATATGCCTCGTAAGAAACTGCACAGAATGGTCACACGTGAACCACCAGTTTCGGTATACAAACCTGCTGGAATTCCAGCAATGGAACTAGAAGAGATACTCATCACAATTGATGAGTTTGAGGCACTACGACTGGCCGACTTCGAAGGACTTAGTCAGCGAGACGCAAGTACAGCGATGCATATTAGCCAGCCTACATTCAACAGAGTATTATCATCAGCACGTCACAAAGTAGCTAGTGGTCTCGTTCAAGGTCATGTTCTCCGTATGGAGGGAGGGCGATATGTTCTCACAGATGGGAGCGGTACCCTAGAATGTCTTGATTGTGGAGCTGCTGTAGACATGTCCTCTGAGAATAAAAGCACCTGCCCAGTCTGTGGATCTAGAAAATTGAGATGGCTGAGGTGGGAAAAAAGTAAACGACACGGTGAAAAGAAATGAGCTTAGAAAAGATCGCAGTCACTGCAGAAATAGATAACGGTCTTGACAGTCCGGTAAGTGGACATTTTGGACACTGTAGAGCTTTCATTGTGACTACAGTCAGAGATGGAGAAATCGTTCAGGTTGAGAGCGTGCCAAATGAAGCACACTCAAGCTGTGCGGACCCAGTGAACAGACTTGTTGGCTTAGGTGTTAATGTTCTCATTACTCTTGGGATGGGTATGAGACCCTATATGGCTGCACAACAAGTAGGATTAGCAGTTGTCCGAGGTGGAGGAGCCACTGTAGGAGATGCAATACAGACCTATCTTGCGGGACGAGGTGAAATGATGGGCAGTGATGGTCTGTGCAGTGGTGGTGGTGCACACCAGTAATGTAACGTGTTGATGCAAACAATCATAGTTTTACCCATTGTGCATGAGGATGCCCTTCAATATAGATGACTGCCTTCTCATGTACTAGTCCAGCGCGGATAGCTGTCTGGACTGCCTTCTCTCCAACCATGTTTGCAATGGTCGCCTTTTCAAGATGGGAGAGGCAAGTCTTCAAGTCTACAAGTTCATCACCATAGAACTCTTCGGAAATTTTGAACTGAATCTTCCCATCTTGCAGAGTCTTGCCTAGAAGAGGCTTGTCGCACATGGCAACAACATAGTGTTCGTGGGTCTCGCTGACTCGCAGGTATACTTTGGGCAAGGTGAACTTCTCCTTATACTGGTCTGATTGCAGTTCTAGCTCCGCACGCGCTACATTGCAAATAGTATGCGTGATCGGACTTGACAATCTCAGTATCGGGCCGAGTACAGACAGGACATATGACATATGAATCGATATAGCGCTCTACTATCTCATTAACAAGCTCTTCAGTGAACTTACCATTGAAGATGGCATTGCTTCCCTCAACAATTCC
>SDOA01000115.1 GCA_004524595.1 Candidatus Thorarchaeota archaeon
ACTTGGTGAAATCTAAAAAGAATATACGTGGGGAAACGTAAATTCCCACACGATATTAGTCATTCATTGACAATTTTAGTACACTGAACGTCTTGTTCCTTTAATAAAGCTTTAAGATTCCCATACTTCATCATAGAGAGCAAGGTGGTCTCAAGACCTTCTTTAACAAGGTCTTTAATGAGTCCGATGGATGTAAGCTTTCCTCTCATTGCACCACTCGCATCAACATCACCTACTTGTTTCAGATCATTGATGACAGAGTCAAGGGTGTTGATGTTAATCTCTTTCAGAAGTCTAGCGCTTGGATTCTTCTTCGGATTATCGTCATAGATACCAGCTTCATCCATAGCGAAGATTAGACGTTTTGCCCCTAGCTTCCGAGCAAGAGTGATAGCAAGTTCGTCACCACTACCCACGCTAAAACCCATAGCTGTATCATACAGCAGGTCTCCACCAAGAATTGGAATCATCCCCATGGTCATCCAACCCTGAAGTGGTTCGAAGGAGGTACTTACAATCCGCATCTTTTGAGCCACAACCATCGATGAGGGATGTAGGAGGTTTACAGGTAACCCAGCCTCTTGGAACTCCTTGGTGATCATTAGCCGAAATTCGTTAACGATACCTTGTGTCTTTGAGAGGGGGATGAATTGCTCAGGACCAGTGAACCCCTTATACAGCTTGTATTCAAGCACTGGGGGATGCCCAAAAGAGCCGACTCCATGTACAATGATTAAGGACTCAATAAGTCCCTCATCAAGACACTCTCTAAGTTCTTTGGCTGTAGAAGCAATTATAGACTTTCTCGCCTCATACGGCTTAGACTTGTCTGTGAGAAGAGACCCACCTAACTTGATCACTGTGAGTTCTTTCTCCATTTATAGTACCACCTAGCTTCTAGAGTGTTAATAATGCAAAAGGCCACCAAGCCGGAACTAGGTAAATGAAAAGAACAATCATAATGACTACAACGATTGGTACTGTCCAGTTGTCAAGGTTCTTCGGAGATAGTGCTTCAACAATGGTGACGACTATAGATATGACAAGAATCGGTATGAGTATAGCTACCAAATCGAATAAGAAAAGTGCAGCGAGGATGTAGCTGAATAAAAATGAACCTATGAACATTCCAATAGAGCCAGCTATCGTCTTCTCTGCACCACCAATACCAAATTTTCTGTCACCACCGTACTTACGTCCAATGACATCAGCCAATCCATCTCCACCTGCCAGACACCCAAGAATTACAAAGGCAGTAGGACTGATAATACTTGACCCGCCTGGAGAATAGAACCAGAGTACTGTGACTATACAGATAATCAAAGCATAATAGAGTGTTCCTTTCAGTAGTTCGCTTGCTTCACCGGACCTTGACATTGACCCGACGAAGGCCTCATTCACGACTTTACCTGTACCAATTCCTACAAAGAGCAACACAAACAGGATTGGTACTATCAGGGCAAGGTAGCGACTGAAAATAGAACCAGAATATAACCACCATGTCACCAGAAAGACAGGAGCAGCAAAGATATGCACAATCTTTCGTGTCACATCAGAAGAGAGCTTTCCACTCTTCTGAATTGCACCATTAATTATAACAACCAGCATGACTGCAACAATGGATATTATCATTGCAATGATGTCCCAGACTAGTTCAAGACCAGTTCCTAACGGATTAAAGACCATAATCTCTTTCCTCCAGAGATTGCTAATTCTCTATAGCTCTGATTGATTAACAGCTATAAGTTTGTTAAGGTACGATTTAGAACACGTGTTCTAAATAGATTATCTGTAGTTATTGTAAAGAGTGCACAAAAAGAAAGGATGTGGGAGCCTATGTCCCACATAATTAGTTATAATCAGAGCTTCTTCTTACAGAAGAACCAGTCAGTACAGTCGTATCCTTCAGACATGCGTTTTTCAGCTGCTGCCGCAGTCTTTGGAGGAGGTACAATGACATCATCACCAGGTTGCCAGTTGGCTGGTGTCGCAACTCCATGCTTGTCAGAGGTCTGGAAAGCATCAATGACTCGAAGGAATTCAGCCATATTTCGGCCCGTACTTAATGGGTAGTAGACCAGAGCTCGTAACTTGAAGTTAGGATCTATGAAGAAGACTGCACGGACTGCAGCAGTTGCGCTCTGGGATGGATGGACCATTCCATATTTCGATGCGACATCCATGCTCAAATCCTCAATGACTGGAAATGGTATCTCTTTCCCAAGCTTCTCCTTAATGGTTCGAAGCCATGAAATATGTGAATAGATGCTGTCGATACTCAGTCCAATGAGTTTGACACCTCTCTCCTTTAACTCAGGATAGATGTCTGCAAAGGCCATGAACTCAGTTGTACACACAGGGGTAAAATCAGCAGGATGTGAAAATAGTATTACCCAATGACCCTTTGCCCACTCACTGAATTTGATTGGACCATCAGTAGTCACTGCCTCAAAGTCGGGGGCGTCTTCTCCAATAAGGAGCATTCTTCTTTCAGTTTTTGTTTCTTCCATTTCTTTACATCTCCATCGTTGGCAGTATGTAATCGATGTCCTTGGTAATGAATCTTTGAGTAAGGTATGTTTCAAGATCCCTCCCAAGGATTTCTGATTTTTATCAATAATGATTATTATATAAGTCTTATTATTAATAAACAATTATTATCAACTAGAGATAGATTTATCAATGTTTCAGTGAGAGAGAGGGATTGCAATGATATCATCAAGAGAAGAGATTGTTGAGATAATTCGAGGTAAAGGGTATCGAGCAACACCTCAGAGAATATTGGTCTATGAGGGGCTCTGGATGGCAGGGTCACACCCAAATGTCTCTGATATTCACAAGTACGTAAGTAAGATAGATCCATCGATTAGCCTTGCAACTGTATACAAGAACCTTGACCTTTTTTCAGAAATTGGTCTAGTACGAGAGATAGGATCTCGGGACCATTCAACACGCTACGACCCAGATGTAGACTTTCATATCAATCTAATATGCAATAGATGTGGCAAGATAGAAGACCATGAGTGTGTATCTTTTGATGAGATTGTTCCCAATTTGAAACAGAATGCAGGATTTGAGGTACAGAGCCATCACTTCGAGGTAAGAGGTCTCTGTGCAGCCTGTAGGAACAAACAATAGCTGATAGAGTGTATCAACACTACAATATCCTGTTCTTAATGCATGGAATTGTAATTCTTGTGCTTGCCATGTGCCAGAAGCGAGCGAGAATTGGTGTGATTAGGATCACAGAGGGTATTCCAACAGTAAACATAGGTAGCAGAACAAATCCTAGTTCAAGTAGGACTGAATGATTGACTACAAAGAGTCCAAATACCACAGCAAATAATGCTGTGAAGATTAGACCAATAGCAGACAATATTGAGAGCTTTATGAGAGACCTTCCATTTGTAAAATCATATGATGCCATTCCTACAATCAGTCCAAGCACACCATAGGATAGAGCTGGAAGTGTCATGCTAACTATTGCATTGAAGAAGATAAAATCATACAAGGCAAGACCTAGATATCCAGAGAGGAATCCTGCCACAGGACCACGTATCGCTCCAACAACTGCAATGATTGCCAGAGCTGGAGAGAGACCGAATTTGATGAGAGAGACCATAGTATACGGCATAGGTATTGAATACACCATTGCAAAAAGGAAAGCACCGATAATTCCATAGACTGTTGTGAGGAGTGCGCTCTTGGCATCCTCAGCTCGGAGTTTTTCTTTTAGATGCATCCCGGATTCACTGGTTTGTGCTTCGGAAATATCATTCATCTCTAATTTCCCTCCAAAATAACCAGCTGGTATGTTCCTGGTTGTAATGTCAACGTATAATCTCCGCCCAAAGCAACCAGCTCTCCAAGTGATCTACTGTTAGAGTATGCTGTTGGAACATCGTTGAAATTACTAAATGTCAGCTCTGCAGTCTGGTCAACTCTAATGTTGAGAATGAATCCTGACTTCACAGGATCCCATCGAGCTTGATAGACCCAGATATTATCATCATCAGCATTGCTGATAAAAGGATAATTCCAGAACTCTCCAGGACGAGCTTCTGCAAGGTCGCGCACTGAGACTGGTAATGTTGACCATACTGAAAATCCTGAGAAAATAGGAGAGAGGAATGCATCGAAGGGAGAACCGTCATAGTACATCTGTCGTCCATCAGGAGACCATACTTTATTGAGCATACTTCCAAGGAGATTGAGTAGACGGTCTCGCGTAGTATAATCACCTCTCTGGTTTGCAAGGACCATTGTGAAGACAGTACCAAGAATTCCCATAATATCACCGAAAGAACTTGGTTGCTTGTATGAGCCTAGCATGTACATAATATCACCAGATAGTTCTCTGCCATAGAGATCAATGAAGAGCGGATATTTTGGAATGGTAATATCAGGAATCGTGTATTCAAGAAAGGTCATGGCCCATGCAGTCCCGTATGAGGACAGACTAGGACCTCCTACATAGTGATCTGCGGCCGGTCCAGGTATCTCTTGTGGAAGAAGCTCTGAGTTAGGCCCCCAACCAACAGGTTTCTGGACAAAGTATCCATTTGTATAGAGACCATACTCGTCGGTAATGTTTGCTTCAATAAAGGCTAGTCCATAATCCCACATTCCTGTCCCCATATAATCAGTGTCGTACAGATTATCATAGAGTTCAGTCGTATAGATAGGGATACTATTACATTGAGCAAAGACCACATAGGGCTCACAGGGGATGAGACCTGTACCCCAGAGACCACCATCTTTAGGGTCTCCAAGACGATCCGTTGTCGTAGAATTCTTCCAATCTTCAATATAGTATGTGAGTTCCTCTGTCATTGTGCCGAAATTGAAGTTTCTCTCATAGAGAGCCATCATCAATGCATAATGGCCGGTCCACATTATGTTTGCGGGGCCTCTGAAGCCCCCGGTATAGACATCGTCAGCATCGGGATGTGTTGCATTAGGATAGTAGTACTCAGTGAATCCAGGAATAGAAACCCACTCATAATATTCCATGGAATTATTTTCATACACATCTATCGTTGTGTTCATCCTCAGAATCTGAGTGTGTGCAAAGTCTTCATAGAATACTGATCTGTAGCCGGAGTTGACCTCAGTCACGCCAGCAAATACGTATGAGAGGAACGCAGTAATGTACTGAAGTGCCCAGAGATATTTCTCAGCATTCCAACCCTCCCATGTATTATAGGCCTGTCCAGTCACAAGTTCATTAAAGTAGTTGATAATAGCAATTTGCTCATGAGTGAGAGAGGGATAATCTGCAAAGTTGAAGGTTGTACCATTCACCGTCTGTATGCCTTTCAGAGGTGCAGAGCTCTGCAAATTACTAAAAGTCATTCCTCCAATGATTATGGTTATTACAAAAGCGGCAATTACGAACTTATTCTGGTTGATTATCTGTGACATTGAGGCTCACTTCACAAATGCTAGATCTATAGTAATCGTTGAAGAGTCTACTATCTGGTATTATGCGTGGCATAAATAGTTTACATACTATAGAAAAAATACATTGGATGAGCCCTACTTATGGTTGCATTCAATACTATTATCTAACTTATACATAGGACGATTCTATAGTTCAAAGGTTTTTTAAGCAAGTTAGAGCCTGCTTTCTTCTTAACCCTATAATGGGGGGGTAAAGAATGAAAAAAGCGGTTGCATTATCTCACTTTATCGGTCAATTGATATTGGGTATACTACAAATCGTCGCCGTATTTGGCTATGTAATGCTCTTCCAAGAATTATTTGGATCTATATTTACTGGTAGCACATATGTCGATATGGTATATCTATCAACACTAGCATTTCTCGTGATTCACGGACTTTGGCGAATCATCGATAATTTCGTAGCCTGGCGAAATGCAGATTAGTTACAGAGCGTGAGCAAGGGAATAAAACATGTCTAAATGGGGAGATCTTGAGATGATTCCCCATTTCTTTTCATTATTTGATTCCCTCAAATCCAATGCCTATCTGATGGGTTCATTATCTATATAATTGCATAGGTCGCTAATTACTAATTAAAAAACTCAAGTAATGTCTTGTTTATTGATTGGGGTTTACATGATGAAATCTGATCTAGAGGGGAATCGATTTGCAATTATCAACAATCCCACAAATAGTGAGATTGAGGACTTCCAAAAAGGGTTTGAAGGATACAACATGGAACAGACAAATGGGGAGTATAATAGTCCCGAAGACTGGCTCAGCCTCGTACTCAAAGACCATGATGGGAACATAGTTGGAGGTATTCAGACCAGCACTCTCTTCTGGGCGCAGTATCTTGAGGTGTTTTGGGTAGATGAGAGATATCGAGGACTCGGGTATGGAAGAGATCTCATCGAAGAGGTTGAGAGGCTGGCAAGAGAAAATGGCTGTTTCGCTTCGCAGACGTATACTTTCTCTTGGCAAGGTGGCGATTTCTATCAGGCGGTGGGATACAAGCTCATAGCCACCTATGATGGATACGTCGAGGGGATTACAGAGCTCATACTCTCCAAACCCCTGAACATACCTGCGCAATCCCGGAAATCGGATCCTGCTCGATTCAAAATATCCAGAGATGATAGTGAAGAATCAAAACGAGTTGTACAAAGAGGTCTTGGGAAGAACTTTGATGATAATGTTGCTGATTTGCTAAAAATGTATCCACATATGAATATTGGATTAGTCGTCAAGAATCATGACGGGGAAGTCATTGGAGGATTATCAGGATATTCGAGCCTAGGAACTATGAATGTCAAGGATTTCTGGGTTAATGAGAGGTATAGGAATCAAGGCTATGGAAAGGACCTTATGGTGTATGCTGAGAGAGTTGCAAGAGAGAGGGAATGTATTTCACTTCAGTCAGCATGCTTCACATTTCAGAATCTTGACTTTATGTTGAATTTTGGATTTGAACCATATGGTTTGTCAGATGTATATCCAAGGGGAGAGAAAGAGTACTATCTCATCAAGAGATTGACCAAAGATTAGAATTGGTTTTGAACCTGCAGATGTAATAGATAAGTCATCTAAAGGTATCCTTTCCTCAGATAATGAGGTTTATCAGTAGAATAGTCAATGGTCAGAAGTTGCGGGTGAATTGAGTGATAAAGACAAGAGTGACTGAAATGCTAGGATGTAAATATCCAATTATATCCGGGACTATGGCAAGAATATCTAATCCCGAGTTTGTCGCAGCTGCTAGTATCGCTGGTGCCTGTGCTGTGCTTGCTAGTGCAAACTACAAGTCTCCAGATGCATTGCGTGATGCAATCAAAAAGACGCAATCTCTTACGAAACAACCTTTTGCTGTAAATATCAATCTGTTCCCCGCTCTAATGCCTCAAGAGAAGTTGGAAGACTATGTGGATGCTACACTCTCTGAGAATATAAAAATCATTGAAACAAGTGGTCACAAGGCTCCTGAGGATCTTGTTCCGAAGTTCAAGAACAGTGGTGCAACATGGATTCACAAGTGTGCTGGAGTGAGATATGCAAAGAAAGGAGCGTCATTAGGAGCGGATATCATAACAGTAGTTGGCTATGAAAATGGTGGGGCCACTGGTGTCTTAGATATCGGAACAATGGTCATGGTTCCTTCTGTTGTTGATGCTCTGGATGTTCCCGTGATTGCTGGAGGTGGGATAACGGATGGTAGAGGTGTTGCTGCAGTCTTAGCATTAGGTGCAGAAGGAGTAATTATGGGAACAAGAATGATGGCGACAAAAGAATGTCCCATTCATGACAATCTCAAGCAAGCCTTCATTCAGGCTTCTGAAACTGATACTGTCCTTGCTCTGCGTTCGGTTGGAAACACTCACAGAATATGGAACAATAAAGCGGCACAACACCTCCTTGAACTAGAATCTCAGCAAGCACCTTTGTTCACGCTAATCCAAGTAGCATCTGGTGAGAAGGCACAGCAGATGTATAATGAAGGAGATTTGGATGTTGGAATTGTAAGTTGTGGTCAGGGTGTAGGATTAATCAAAGATATTCCCACTATCAAGGAATTATTGGACAGAATAATGGTTGAGGCCGAAGAAGTAGTTTCACGGTTGAAGAGCAGATTTGAATAGGATATTAGAGAAACCCGTTGTGCAGGTTTGACTTGAAAAAATTACCAGCTGGACTCCACTGAGAATTTTCTAGATATTTTCCCTCTTGCCATTATCCCACGAATTGCCATCACAACAGGAACAACACAAAATATCAGGAATAACAGAGGAAAAAGAGACCATGGTGTAATATGACCATAACTAGACCACAAGGAAATGATTAGTGGAATTGAAATCATTGAGAAGCATAATGAACTCCACATTTCGCCAGCTCTTCTGCACTCCAGGCAACAATAGAGTTTTCCGGACCCATATTCTCCACCTGCCGTTACCCAATTTTCGCCCTCAGTTGCTCCACAATAGGCACATCTTGCGTGATGCTTTTCCACCAAAATGACCATTGCATCAATCTCACTCGTGAATGATTATAAAATCTTGGAAGGTATCAGTGGTTATAGGAGAAGTTGGTGGATCAACAATAGTGGCTTCTTTAAAAATCCGAAAAACATAACTTTGTATGAAGAGGTGCAATACTGGGGTATTCGTATGGAGCAACAAGTGCAACAGATGTTCAGCTTTAGTGGTATCGGAATTCTAGGATTAGGATTTTTGATTGCTATTGTATTGTTAGTCCTTGGTCTAATAGAAAAGACTGATTATTCTAAGAGAGTAAGAATGATTCGTGCAGGTGGAATCCTGTTAGGTCTAATGGTAATTTCTGCAGGATTGACCTGGTATGGATATCTAGCGGTCAGCTCTTCGGTACTATTGACTTTTGGAGATGTGATCGTACTGACTTTGGTTTCATCTATTGGCGGTCTCATCTCAGGGGTCTCCTGCTATATTTCAATCAGACAATAGAAATAGAGAATCTCACTAAGGCAATACTACAAAAAAAGATGAGCGACCAGACGGAATTTGAACGAGTTCCAAATTTGTTTACAGAGTAGGTGAGTATATGGAAAATCACAAGGTTAGGTTGAAGGATGAAAGAGAGGTAATACTCAGACTCTTGGAGATTAGTGATAGAGATCGGCTGGTGCACTTGTTTTCCACAATGTCGGACAAGGCACTTGAGTGGGGAATGCCGCCGTACTCAGAAATAACAATAGACAGATGGTTGAGTAATCTTGAGAGGCTCATCCCTCTGGTAGCTCTTTTTCAAGACCGGATCGTGGGATATGCCGCAATCTTCAAACATGTGCATTTCAGAGAGAGAGGTGTGGCGGACCTTGGTATATACTTGCACCAAGACTTCCACGGTGTTGGGCTCGGAACAGTAATGAGTGAAACTCTTCTTTCTATTGCAGAGGAGCAGGGATTACATAGGATTTGCCTTCATGTTGTAGAAGACAATAGAGCAGCGGTGAGTTTGTACAGGAAGCTCGGTTTCGTCGTTGAAGGAACCATGAGGGATGCCTATTATGGGGCTGACAATACGTACCACAATATGTTAGTGATGGGGATTGTATTTCCTAAGAACTAACGTAGTAAAAGAGGATGGCAGACCAGACGAGATTCCGTAAGGATGCCTGTGCAACTAAGAACCACTATGTTTAAAATTCTTAACAGAGTGTAATGCAATCGTGGTAGTATGTGCGCGTATCAATTAGATTTCGGTATAAAGTTACTACTTTTTTCTCTTGGAGGGGCAATTCTGATCTATGTTGCCTCCAGTATGGTTCTTTCAGCCGCATTTGTTATAGCTGGTGATAGCATTGGAATGCCTTCTGATATTTATATGATGAATAGCAGTATTATTAATGCGTCATTTGGATTCTTTGGCTTCATACTTATGTTTATTGGATTGAAAGCAAAGGAGCCGTCTCAAAATGACAACATCGAAGCACTAGCAGTTTAGAGGTCAATCTGTTTTATGATGTCAGGTCCGATGACTTATTCCCGAATGACTTGAACAACCTGTTAGCGAATATCATATTTAGAAGCTTTTGTGAAAGTATATGGGTCAATGAAATTGGCAGAATGGACAACGGAGAAGGGGCAACACGATTGATGATATTCTGAGATGGCGGGTCAGACGGGATTTGAACCTTTGAACATTTATATCTAGAGTGCAGTTGAAATCAACATGTGTGAGTGAACGATAATGGACAAATGGAAGTATTTTGATATTACACACAAGTATCATATTCTCTGCAATCCAATGAGTAATGAGAAATTCGAACGCTTCTGTAACCTACTCAGTCTATCAAAAGATACACGAGTTCTTGACATCGCATGTGGAAAGGGAGAAGTCTTAGTCAGATTGGCAGAAAAATACAGAATCTCAGGTGTTGGAGTTGATATTTCTCCGTTTTATATCAGAGATTGTAAGGAAAAACATCGTCAAAGAGCCTCTGAAACTGATTTGACTTTCATCGAATTGGATGGTGCAAAATATCAACCTGCATCCGGTGAACTATTCGATGTGGTGATGTGTTTGGGAGCAAGCTGGGTCTTCGAAGATCACATTGGAACTCTCAGAGCTCTTAAAAAAATGACGAGACCCGGAGGTCTTGTGATTGTTGGCGAGCCTTTTTGGTTGAAAGAACCTGATACAGAATATCTTGAGGCTGCTGGCATGACTCGTGATTTTTCTCGTTCACATGAAGAGAATGTATACCAAGGTGAAGAGATTGGACTCTCTTGCCTCTATACACTTGTATCTAACAAAGATGATTGGGATCACTATGAAACTCTTCAGTGGTGGGCTGTTGATAATTATATCCAATCACATAGAGATGATCCAGACAATCAGGAGCTCCTTGAAAAGACCAAGATGGAGAAAGAACTCTATCTAAGGTGGGGCAGAGATATTCTCAACTGGGGAGTGTATATCTTTAGAAATCCATAGAAATAGATGGCGGGCCAGACGGGATTTGAATTCGCTGGCTTGGTCGGATTGACCAAAACCACCCGCGACCAATCCTTGAACTTGGGGAATTCCCAAGATCTACAAGTACCTCCTGCTCTTAGATTCTCTAAGAGAATTAAGAGCCTGTCGCTATACCTGGCTTAGCCACTGGCCCACAGGATGGGTTTCCATAGAATTCGGTTATAGAGGTTTCGGAATATTCTATGTTCTCCCTAATTCACTTACCATAAACATCTCTTACAATGTAAATTTAGGAGAAGAAAAACATATTTTTTGATAGAAATACTGAGAATCGAATTCATGTTGGAGTAGTACTTGTGTAATGCTACTTACATTGTTCACAGTAGAAGAACTTACCAGTCTTCAATTCATCTATTGAAAGGGCAAGGAGACTTCATTTTATTAAGTTCTATATTCATACTATGCTCAGGGAACTATAATGGTGCGTGTTTCTCCTCCAACAGGTATCCTGCTTGCCCTTGGAGGTTTGTTAATTATACTAGCAGGTTTTAGTCTGGGCCAAGACCGGATTCCTGACTGGGTGAGCGGACTGCAATACTTCCTATTTGTAGTGGGAATCATACTCGTAGTAGAAGCCATTGTGCTTATACTAAGAAGACGTTGAACGCCTTAGAATGCTGGACAATGACTAAGAAGAATCAGGCGATACAATCAATTTGCAGTCCAGAAAGAATCACTGGCCTACAGAGAGTCATTTACCTGTTTTATGGTTATAGAGATGGCGGTGTCAACGAGATTTGTAGATGTCACAAGCCATATAACGAGGCTGACCATAGCCCGAACTATCTCTAGGATATGGAGTCGCTAGGTATGAGCGAGCACAAGAAACTTTACGATCAAGTATTCAAATTAATAGAAAATCATGATGACTGGATGAGTAAGACAATCAATCTCATTGCTTCGGAGAATGTGTCATCACCGGCAGTCAGGTCGGCCATTGTGTGTGACTTCCGAGACCGTTACGCAGAAGGATGGCCAGGAGAGCGTGTCTATGCAGGATGTAAGTATATAGACGAGGTCGAACTGATCACTATTGGTCTGGCCAAGAAGTTGTACAAAGCAGAGTTTGCTGATGTGCGCCCTATTTCAGGAGTGGTTGCCAATCTTGCAATGTACACTGCTGCAATGGAACCCATGGATAGGATGATGGCCTTATCCATCGCACATGGAGGACATATCTCCCATGCACGTGCGAACTTGGGGGGAACGGCAGGCCAGATACGTGGGCATAAGGTACGTAACTGGGTGTTTGATGATACAGAGTTCAATATTGATGTTGATGAGAACATCAAACAGATTAGAAACCTTCAGGAGAAGGGAGATGAGATCAAGTTCCTCCTCTTCGGCGGAAGTGTGTTCCCCTTCCCGCATCCTGTAAAGGAGTTCAGAGATATTGCTAATGAATACGGCATGACAATTGGCTACGACTCAGCTCATGTATCGGGTCTCATTGCGTCAGGGTTCCTCCAGGATCCTCTTAGAGAGGGTGCGGATATGATGACCACGAGCACTCATAAGACGCTTCCAGGTCCGCAACATGCAATGGTACTTGCAAAAGAAGAATTTGCAGATCGAATCAAGAGAGCATCATTTCCGGGACTCTTGAGCAATCATCATCTTCACAATGTTGCAGGACTTGCTGTTGTACTTGCTGAGATGATGGAGTTTGGAGTGGACTATAGTCAGCAGATCATGAAGAACGCAAAGGCTCTTGCGCAGTCACTACA
>SDOA01000116.1 GCA_004524595.1 Candidatus Thorarchaeota archaeon
ACAAGCATCGAAATTCTTGTCTGTTGAGTATTCCTAATCAGGTAGAGTTCTATCACCGTACCATGAGTAATAACAATCAAGTTTGGAACCAGCGAATGAGTTAGCAAGTGCATAGTCTATGTCTGTGTTACCTATCGCAAGATTGTCGCCCCAGAAATCCTCGATAAACAGATTCATGTTTGCGGGTAGTGTTTGATTACTTCCTACATATGCCCGAGCATTGTAATCTACAAATGCATCACCCATAGTGGTATAAAAGAGTCCATAGCATGTAAGACTAGTGATGATACAGGAATCAGGACGACAGTACCAATCTTCTGTTGATATCCAGCAACTTCTAATATCACTCGAATCTAAGAAACCATCAGCAAAAAACCATAGTGTTTCTTGAGTTTGACTATCATATGTTCCATGCGCATTCACCATGTATGCACCCAGTGTTCTTGAGTACCAGTCTGGTTTATAGTAGTATTTTCTTGAATAGAACATTAAATCAGACTTTACTTGCGAAATTGAAGGATCTCTTCGAGTTATTTCGTGTGTAATCCAACTATAATCGATTAAAACTTGTCCTATATCTAAAATCCATGAACTAGTAAAATTAGACATATAATGGTTAAGAAAATATATTCTGGGCTCACGAGGTGGAGGTCCTGCAGGTGCAAATGAACCAGACAAATCCGACACGGGTTCTGGAATGCCTTGTATCTGAGGAACAGTGGATGGTGCATTCTCATTTTCGAAACATTCCGCAATTGTTCTATTTGATATTATATACGATTTGGATTGAACATATGAATCAACCAACGATTTCATTTCCATGGAGTTCACTGATTCATTGTCTATGAGCACATGAGCGGAGTATTGTATATCTTCATATTCAGTTGCTACATAGAGGGACAATGACTTGTTAATTAGGAATCTAATACTAAGAAATGTTCCCTGAAAATAATCGCTAATATCTAGAGCTACAATTTGCTTTTCATCTGGTAAAATCAAAACCTTCTTGATTATTGGAATGTCCTGTGATTCCTTTTTTAAACATGAGAGATAATTGAAACAAACATTGATGTCACAATATCCATCAGACTGGACTCTGAGAGTTATTTCTCCATCTACATTTGAATTGATTGTCATTGACTCATAGTCTAAACTTGTACTAACAAGAGATGATGATATAATCACATCTGATTCTATTCCGCTAGTCAACCGTTCATTGTTAATTGTACAAACTTGGACACCAGAGTGATGTACTCCCAGGGACGGCACTGGGGAGACTCTGTGAGGTCATACATGTGTCAGGACAACCTCAAAGTCATATATCCAGACTTGAGTATTTAAAGACCTCCAACAAAGGTTCAACAATCATCTAAAGAATGTCCAACTTTGCCCTAGTTTCCAGTAGCTGATGTCAACCCTTGACTTGCAATGACAAAAGGAATCGAACCAAGAATCACAATTATTAGAATGTACCCAATCCTATGTCCTCGCATAAACCCACTTATTCTCTATTCGATATACTCTGGTATAAACTCATGCAAAGTATTGTGTGTGGGCAGAAAACCAAAGATACACCTCCCAGAAATGTCACGCAAGTGGAGAAACGTGTCAGAGTAGAAACTGAATCGATAACAAAGGAAAGAAAGGGAAGAGAGGTTCTATTTGTGCAAAGTACAAATAACGCTTTCACGTCGACAGAAAGAAAGTAAGAAACATGGTATATATCTATCATGGATTCAGTTTCGCTGCCATGCAGACTACTTGATCTTCAAGTTAGTTTGATTAGCAATGAACGATTCGAACACCCCCCAATTGAGAATAGTAGCGATGGTAGCCCCGGGAGGATTTGAACCTCCGTCGATGAGGCCAAAACCCATCATGCTGGACCGCTACACCACGGGGCTGTTGCTAGGGAAGTCCGAATGGCAAACCATTCTTCAATATGTCGGTTGGGATGTTCTCCTTCCAGCGCTCGAGGAAATTGGTTTCTTCGATGCGTTGCTTTCCTTCCAATCGTAAGTCATCAGGAAGCATACATGCTATCCCATCGATGACTGGATACCATCTCCCGCACTTCGGGCATCTAATTAACGCTTCATCAATCTCTTCAACATCCTCATCATCACTTTCGATATTATGTGACTTGTAGACCTCAAGAGTGAGTTCACTTCTGCAGTCACTTATTGGGCAGGCGAGGATGTCCATGAGCCAGCGTTTCATCTTACCATTCTCCTGTGCTCTTCCGTGGTTTCATCGCAAGCAGTTAAAAATCATTCTAGCAAATATGAATATTTGTCGGACCCAAAAGCTATATTGGTAAAATTGATTGCCAGCAGGAGCAAGGAACACTCGGAGAAGAGCGTTATGGAGCACAAACATCCTTGGATTCCTATTACCAAGGCAACAGAGAAAGAGATGTTGACTTCTATCGGGAAGAAGAACCTTGAGGACTTGTTCTGCAACATCCCTGATAGATTCAGAGTTAAACAAGATCTGAAACTACCGGATTCACATAATGAATTTGAGGTAACTCAGAGGATACTGGAGCTTGCTGAGAAGAATACGCCTGCATATAATGGCTCTGTATTCCTCGGTGCTGGAGTCGGAATGCATTACATTCCTGCTATTGTCCCTGCTCTGGCTAATAGGTCTGAATTTGTTACATCTTATACAAGCTATCAGGCTGAAATAAGTCAGGGGATGTTGCAGACATTGTTTGAGTATCAGAGTCTGCTGGCTGAGATTTTGCAAATCGATGTTGTGAATTCATCGATGTATGATATGGCTACAGCAGTTGCCGAAGCAGCTCGGATGACAGTCCGTGTTAATAAGAAGCGATCGAAATTCTTGGTTCCGGGAACCATTAATCCAGAACACTATGATGTAATCCATACATATACCGAGCCTGCTGATATTGATATCGTCAAAATCGACTATGATAGTAAGACTGGGCTCATGTCCCTGTCTGACCTCGAGTCGAAAATGAATGATCAAGTGGCTGGAGTGTATGTGGAAAATCCAAGTCATCTAGGATTCATCGAAACACAGGTTGATGAGATAGATCGAATTACTCATGAAGCAGACGCATTATTTATTGTAGGAGTTGATGTTCTTTCTCTGGGTGTACTTAGGCCGCCTGGAGAGTATAACGCCGATATTGTAGTAGCTGAAGGACAGTATCTAGGGTCTCCTGTGAGTTATGGCGGTCCATTACTTGGTATTTTTGGTTGCAAGAATGATCGGAAATTAATCTATCAGATGCCAGGTCGGCTTGTTGGAATGACAAGGACCGAAACTGAGCCATACGAGACTGGATATGTCTTGACACTCAGCCCACGAGAACAGCATATCCGCAGAGAGAAAGCGACAAGCAATATCTGCTCAAATCAGGCTCTTGCTGCTGTGACAGCAGCCATTTATATGTCCACACTAGGTCCTACTGGTCTAAGAGCTCTTGGTGAAACCATTACTCTAAAGGCCAATTATGCTACCCAGCATCTAAACAACATCCAAGGTGTAAAAGCCCCGGCCATTGGTAATTTTATCTGGAACGAATTTGTTGTACAGTTTGAGAATGGTACAACTGCAAAACAGGTCCATGAAGGTCTCTTGAAATACGGTCTGCAAGGCGGTAAGATACTAACTCATGAATTTCCAGAGCTTGGTGAATCAATGCTCTTCTGTGTTACTGAGATACATAGTCAACAGGCAATAGACAAACTTGTCAAAGCAGTCGAAGAGATTGTTTCATCTGGAGGTGCAACAAAATGAGTGATCGCACCCCATCAGATTCTAGTACGCGCCAGGCTAAATGGAATGAGCCACTCATCTTTGAGAGGACAAATCCTGGGGTCATATCACATGATTTTCCCTCAACTGAAGAAGGTGTGAAAGAACAGGTTGGTGACCTGAGAACGATTCTACCAAAGAAGATGTTACGAAAAGAGCTACCAAAGCTTCCAGAGGTTTCTGAACCCGCAATTGTTCGTCATTTCACACGACTCTCACAGATGAATTACGCTGTTTCTCTAGGAACATATCCTCTTGGTAGTTGCACTATGAAATACAACCCTGAACAAAACAACTGGGCTGCTTCACAATTGGGATTCTCCTGGTTACATCCACTACAGGATGTATCTACAACTCAGGGGGCTCTTGAGCTAATGTGGGAACTAGAACAGTGGCTTTGTGAACTCACAGGAATGGATGCGGTCACGCTACAACCAGCAGCCGGTGCACAAGGAGAGTGGACGGGCGTGATGATGATTCGGGAATATCATCGTTGTGTAACTGAAGAATGTGAGCAAAGAAATGAGATGATTATACCTGATGCCGCTCATGGAACAAATCCTGCATCAGCTGCTATGGCTGGATATAAGGTGGTTGTCATCCCATCAAGTAAGGACGGTCTAGTTGATATTGATGCACTGAAGGCTGCAGCTGGGCCAAACACCGCTGGTCTAATGCTTACAAATCCAAACACTATTGGTGTTTTTGAGAAAGATATTGGTGAGTTATCTGGAATTGTTCATGACGCAGGTGGTCTGGTCTACTATGACGGTGCAAACTTCAATGCAATTATGCATAAGGTCCGTCCTGGCGACATGGGATTTGACGTTGTCCATCTCAACTTGCACAAGACCTTCTCAACACCCCATGGAGGGGGTGGTCCAGGAGCAGGTCCAGTAGGAGTTAAAGAGAAGCTTGCAGAATTTCTACCATTACCACGTATCGTCAAAAAGGATGATAACACCTTCGACTTAGACTATAATTTACCGCTATCAATAGGCAAAGTAAAATCGTTCTATGGTAACTTTGGCGTCCTTGTCAGAGCATATGCATATGCCTATTCTCTCGGACGAGAAGGTCTCAAGAGAGCTTCTGAAGTTGCAGTTCTGAATGCAAACTATATTGCTCATCATGTGAGGAAGATTCCTGGGTTTACATTACCATATTCACAGGATGCTCCCAGAATGCATGAATGTGTTATTTCCGCAGAGGAGTTAAAAGAATCAACTGGCGTTACAGCAATGAATGTGGCAAAACGGCTCCTTGATTTTGGAGTTCACTCTCCTACGGTGTACTTTCCTCTCATAGTACCAGAGGCACTTATGATCGAACCAACCGAAACTGAATCTAAGCAAGAACTGGATTATTTCATTGAAGTGCTTAGACAGATTTCGAAGGAGGCCCATGATGATCCAGAGAAAGTAAAGAGTGCCCCTCATACTGCATCTATCCGACTTTTGGATGAATATAGGTCAGCTCATCCAAAGACCATGACATTATCCTATAAAATGTATCAAGAACGACTAGCAAGTGGAGCTGATGATGAATGATCCTTGAAAGAGAAGCTGGTCGCCATATAATCTATCTTGAGGCGAAGGATGTTGGAAACGATCTCTTGGTATCTATCCACGGTGGAGACGAGCATCATATTGGAGGAGTTGCTATTGCTTATATTACTGCAAGTCACTACAGGGATGCCTCAACAATTAGTGTAAGCACCCTCACCTTTCCTGGTCATAAAGACTACATAGTTGCTAACTCTGCAGCAGAAAAGATATGTAAATCCCTCAAACGATCTACAGTCGTGACTGTTGGAATTCACTATGATGATGCATCTAAAGATGAAATCACAACCATTGTTCAAGTGGTTAACATGCTTGCTGATGACTTGATATCTCACTATCAAAAGGCTGAATAATACACCTTGGATGCAGTTCTTGTGAATACAATTGCTAATCCGATTCAAATCCTTTGGACCAATACGTCGCCATATTGGAAAACAGGTTATACAACTTGATCTTCCTGAAGGTTCAACTGTGTTTCAGGTGATTCAAGCGGTGTTAGAGTTAGGAGATCAATCTCTCCGTGATTTAATATTGGACCAAGGGAAAATTAGTGGAAATCTGATAGTGATTCTGAACAAAAAAGATGTGTCCACACTTGGTGGTGTGGACATCTCTGTCAACGAGGGTGATGAGATAGCCTTACTCCCTCATGTCCAGGGAGGTTAGTCGTTTGAAAATGAGCATCACATTCTATCTTGAAACCTATGGCTGTTCCCTTAATTCAGCTGACTCTGATATTATTGTTGGAAGTCTCAAGGAGATTGGTGCTCAACGTGTTTCTGATGAAACAATTGCTGACATTATCATTTTGAATACTTGTGGCGTTAAAGAACCAACAGAGGATAGGATTATTCATAGACTTGAAGAGTTAGCAGAAAGAACAATCCCAGTAATAATTGCTGGATGTCTACCAAAAATATCCCCTGCTCGAATTGACAAAGCTATTTCAAAATATGCAGCAATATTAGGCCCTCAATCCATTGGCTTTCTAACCGAAGTCATCCAGAGAGTTCTCAATGGCGAGAGAGGAATCAAACATCTAGAATCTAGCAAGGTTTCGAAATTAAAGTGGCTCGAAGGCCCACCTGATAGTGTAATCTGCACAATTCCAATCTGTGAAGGGTGTTTAGGAAACTGTTCGTATTGTGCTGTACGGTTTGCTAGAGGTGCTGTAAAGAGTCATTCAGAATTCGATATTGCTAATGTGGTCAAAAGATGCTCCCATGCTGGATATCGTGAAATTAGACTCACGTCACAAGACTTGGGGACTTACGGCGTTGATATCAATGCAAGTCTTGTCCATTTGCTAAAACAACTGGATCAAATCGAAGGCCAACACATGTTCAGGTTGGGGATGTTCAATCCAAATCTTGTCAAAGACTCAATTGATGATATCCTAACAGTAATGCAGTCAGATCACTACTTTAAATTCTTCCATATCCCTCTACAGTCCGGTAGTGACGCGATATTACAAGATATGGGAAGAAAATACTCAGTTCTGGATTGGGAAGAGATAGTCCAAAAAATCAGACTACGATTTAATGATGCCACAATCGCTACTGACATCATTGTTGGGTATCCTGGTGAATCTGAAGATGATTTTCAGATGACTATGGATCTGATACAGAGAATCGAATCCCCTGTTGTCAACATTTCCAAATATGGCGACCGTCCTGGTACTCTAGCCTCAAAATCAAGAAATAAAGTTGAAACTTCAGTCAAGAAAGACCGAAGTCGCCTCCTGACCAAACTGGTCAATAAACTCCTTCTTGAAAATAACAAGTCATGGCTTGACTGGACTGGTTCTGTTATTATTACTGATAAAGGGTCACGGAAAGGTCTCTTATGTAGAAATCAGTCTTACAAACCTATCATAATCTTTGAGGAACTACCACTGGGTTCTAAAGTAAGAGTAGAAGTCATCAAAGCAGAGAGAACTCAACTTATTGGAGAAGTCATCTCTTAGGTTTTATCTCAATATCTACTACTTTGCCAGCCTTTGCGCTCGTTCGTGAAGCCTCAACGACTTCAAGCGCACCAAGTGCATCATCGATACTTACTTTCGGAGTCTTCCCTGTCCCTACACATTTCACAAAGTCATTAAGGGCTTCCCTTACAGGTTCTCCGTACACTTTAATCGTGGCCCCTCTCTCTGGAAGCTTGATGGTATCGCTTGCGGCCATTGGCTCTTGGTCAAGATGCTGCACTTTGATGATCTGTCCAAAGAGATCCAGCATCAAAGATCCATTACTTCCCGAAACATCCATGTAGCGTCGTCGCCCAACATATTGTCTGGATAGATGGAAGAAATGCTCTGTACCTGATTCAAAGTTTACCATTACTGTTCCACTATTCATAATTCCGCTCTGTATATTGGATTGAGCATATAGTCTAGCTTTCCCACTACTAATCCGTGCCATAATATCGAAATCATGAACACCTATGTCCTCAAAGACATCTCCAAGTGAGGGTATTCTAGAAGGCTCTACAAAACCCCTTCTATCATGAATTATTGTTCTTGGTGTACCAATAGCATCTGTATCAATCAGTGACAGTGCTTTGCTAACAATAGGATTGTAAATCTCAGAGTGACAAATAAGGGTGACAATTCCCTTTTTCTTCACAATATTGGCAACCTTGAGACCATCTTCGAAGCTGCTAGCAAGGGGCTTTTCAATGAGTAAACCTTTGATGTTATCATATTTTGATGCAATCTCTTCAGCAATTGATGCATGTGTACCGGTGGGTGTTGCAATAATTAGTGCATCAGGACTAGTTTCTTCGATGAGTTTTTTATAATCAGCAAAAGCAGGGACTTCATAGATCGTTGCAGTCTTCTTTGCGATATCAAGTATATTATCTGCAATACCAACTAATACTCCTAAATCATTCAAAATACGGGCATGTATACGACCCATATTGCCAGCGCCTATTATTCCAATCCTAAGAGACGACGTAATTATTCACCCCGAACAATTCCAGAATGACCGCATTCATATACTCCTTTATAGATTGTCATGAGTCAATTCCACTCGCCCAACTCTAGGATTGTGCTGTTGATTGTCACTTTATACACTAAAAAGTGACACTCATTATCCTGATGGTCTTATATATCCTACAGAGAATGAAATATTGAAACAAGACACTCTTCCTCCCAGTAATCCTCTCTATTTGGATTATTTCTATGTCCTGACCTCCACACTCATAAGACCTCACTCCCTCGGACCCACCCGTGGACCCAGCATGTGTCTGCTTTCACCATGCTGTGGGTGGGTCCCTGTAAATTGGTCCTGTCTTTGATACATTATAAGAACTCCTCTCTAATTGATACAGTCAATCCATGATTTGATTTATTAGAAAGAAAGATACTAGATGAAAAAGAGATTTAATATGATGAAGCGCGTCATTGTATTCTCCACTATCTTGATGGTGAGTTTACTCATACTTGGAGTAGGTCAACCTACATCGGCTCATAGTCCCAGTAATATCGATCTAGCTTATGTTTATGAAACACAGACTCTACTTGTAGAAATTCAACATGACGTGTCTAATGTCAATACTCACTATATTGAACGAATCGAGGTGAGCGTTAACTCTGTACTAAATCAATCTAGAGACTATACCAGCCAGCAAAATTTGATGGGTATGAGCGATTCTTTCGTTGTTCCTGCAGAAGTAGGGGATATCATCAGTGTGAGAGCCATCTGTAGTGTATCCGGGCAGCTCACTAAGACTCTAACTCTGACTGGTCCCGAAACTTCAACAACAACAACCACAACGCAAACATCAACCTCTACTACAACCGATACACCACCTACGGATTTTGATACGATGACATTGGTATTAATTGGTGGAGTTGTCGTGATCATCATTATGGTAGCTATTGTGGCTGTACAGAGAAGGTAACCTCTAATTCAGATATGTGAGATGCATTGCAGATAAGATATAATTGAGCAGTTACGAAGCTGTAAGACTCTGGCTAAATTTAAGGCAATACCTGTTTTACGAATCACAACATTGCCCAAAAGGTGTTGTTGTATTATCTTCTCCCTTAATCTTGATCCAGACAAGCAATAGTTTGATTAGAAAATGAAGTGGTAAGGGAATTACAAGAGTACGCCAACCATACCACACAATGAAACTTAGAGTAGCTGTTGTTACAATCTGTAGGACTAATAGAACAAGTGTTGATAGTCTTACTGATCTTGCATTTTTTGTCCTCTATTAACCATGTTTAGAATCAAAGCTATGTAAAAACCAAATACACTCCAAATCAATCCAGAAATTGGGAGTAAGGCTGAGAATGAAGGTAAGAATGGTGGTATGATCACTCCATACTCTACCCAGTTTCCAAAGTCATACAAATTAGTCCAAAGAGGAAATAGCCAATACTGATTTTTCATCATTGTCATTGTTTCTGTTATTGCCGTATCATAAGGTAATAGTACACTAGTCAAAAAGACCAAGTATGGTAACCTTGATGATATTCATTGATTAATGATAGTTGTGATAATTCTCACAAGGAAGTTGACTTCAAAGATGAAAAAATTAGAAACTGACTATCTCTGTAAAAGAAGCCGCAGTGCACAAGTTCATAAGCATTGACTCTGAGAATCTTCTTGCAGGTACACGAGAAGCGAGAAGCGTTTTCTATAATAGGAATTGTCGAGAGTTATTTTTTCATTATCGTAAATTTCACAGAAGGACACACTAGTTTTGACGACTTGCATATCGCAATTAGCGAGTGAATAATAATGGGTTATGAAGAACGTGAGCCAATTGAGGCTACTGTGGCTGAATTAAAGCCACGAATGAAGAATGTCACCATATCTTTCAAGGTGATCAGCATGGGCGAAGAACGAGAGATTGAATCCCGAAATGACGGAACTTCTCATCGTGTCTGTGACATCACTGTTGGTGATACAAGTGGAACTGTCCAGGTTCCTCTCTGGGATGAAGCTATTGATAACATTACAGAAGGCGCTAGCTACAATCTGACTAATGGATACACTGGGCTCTTTCGAGGAAACTTACGACTAAATGTTGGAAAGTACGGTAAACTCGAGCAGGCTGAAGAAGCTATCGGAGATGTCAACATGGATGTTGATATGTCCGCTGAAGAGCACGAAGATGACCGACCACGACGAAGTTATGGTGGTGGCGGTGGTGGCTACAGTGGCCGAAGTAGCGGTGGCTATGGTGGTCGAAGTGGCGGCAGTGGCGGCTACGGTGGAGACCGTCGTGGTGGTAGCAGTGGAGGCTATGGTGGCCGAAGCAGCGGTGGCGGTTATGGTGGAGATCGACGCGGCGGCGGCTACGGTGGTAGCAGCGGTGGCGACAGGCGTCGAAGATACTAGATTCTATTCCTTAAATGAATAATAACAGCAATAGCTGTATAATTGTGAGTAATCATAATTGATTACTCACAAATTCTTGTTTTTGTATGTCTTGGGCAGTTCTATTCACATTCATGGATTATGATATTGTAGACATATCGTACCGGTAGTTCAAATGGATAACCACTGATCTTGACGATTTGATATGGATACGTCATAACTGTGAGAGTAATGCATCCTTCACTGGGATGTGTTTCGTCAACATAGACCACATAATATGCATCAGTCATAATGATTCGTGTAATATTTGTGGCGTATCCTGATGAACCTCGTTCCCCTTGGAACACTGCGATGAGCATCTCTGAGGTGAAGTTAATAGTGGGCACTTCTGGTATGGGGATATGTCCACTGTATAGTCCTAGCCAGAGACTCTCCCATACTCTTTCATTTGTAATAGTGAAATTAGCTCTCTGTTCATAATTGTAACCTTCACCAAAATCTATCACCTCAAACGGGACATCAGTATACGAAAGAAGACCTAGATTTGGTCCAGCTAATACTAGGAACGAAACTGCCAAGACCATACAAATTGCAGTTCCTGCAAAAGCTTTGGTTGAAGCTCCCATGAATTCCGCCTCTGTATGGTATATATCCCGAATCCATTTAACACCACTGATTAAAGAGAATCTGTATCAGTTAGAGAGTGGATGGTGCGGATGGTGAGAATTTAAAAAAGTCATACTCTGATTCCAAGTAATTTCCTTAAAGAATCAATGTCATTGATGAAGAGAAAGGTCAAAGTCGAACCAAGTAGAGGTGTAATCAGGACCGGTCTAGCAATCCAATCTTCGAGAACTCCATATATTTGGAATGATAGCCAAACCCATGAAATTAGAATCATCAAGGAAACAGGAAATGCCACTTTGACCGAGGTTTTTCTAATCATTAAGAGAATCAGAAGCAGAACATAGATTACAATCAGCCATAGAAATGGTAGACTTGAGGCATTAGTGATGCCCTCCTCAATCCCATATCTTCCTACAAAACGTGATATGCTTGAGTACGCACCGAATATAAAGATGATAATTGGATCAGACCATCCCCCAGTCACAATTACTGGTGATTGTGAAACCGCAATTCTATTCAATTCTACAACAGGCGCAATCAGAGAAACTATTATGAATGTAGAAATTGCAATGACTCCTTTTACTTCGTCTCTCACCTCACACCACCACATCACATTATAGAATCTGATGTAGATAAGTATTTTCTAGAAAGAGGTGGTGCGGAGGGCGAGATTTGAACTAACACTTACTGGTAATAGAAGCAATATAATCACACAAATGGTTGTGTTGAATCATTCATTCTTTTAATATGGGCTCTTAAAAGTAATAATATAATCAAATAATGGAATGGTAATGGAATAACAAGAATAAGCCAACCATGCCATACAACGAAACTGAGTACAGTCGTGACGATGACCTGTAAAACTAGTAGGTAAATTGTTGGTAGCCAGACCGATTTTGCATCTCTCTGCCCATTATAAAATTGATTTAAGATCATAGCAGTATAGAGACCTAGTACACACCAAATCAATCCTACAATGGGCAGCAGAAGCGAAAACGATGGCAAAAATGGAGGTATAATAACACCTAGATCCAACCAGTTTCCAAAGTCGTGAATGTATGTCCATAGCGGGAAAATCCAATATTGATTATTACTTTCAATCATACTACTTGTTGTCACAACACCGTATGGCAACAATATACTCGATGCAAA
>SDOA01000117.1 GCA_004524595.1 Candidatus Thorarchaeota archaeon
GTTGTAATCATAATTGACACGATTTCCAGAGATGTCCTCTAACATGTCCATTACCACTTCTCGATCTCGCCATGCGTACATGAAGGCAGTATCAAAACCAACTTCGTGAAATGCAACGCCTAACCAGAGAAGATGAGAATGAATTCTCTCAAGCTCCCATATAATGGTCCTCAGGAATTTAGCTCGCTCAGGAATCTCGATTTCAGCTGCAAATTCCACAGCCTGAGCATAGTTGCCATTGTGAGTTGCTGAGCAAATGCCACATATTCTTGCCATAAGGTAAAGATTCTGCAAATGCGTGTTTCCTTCTGCAATCTTTTCAATTCCTCTATGGTTATATCCGATGTTTACTTCGGCATCAACGATCTTCTCACCCTCAATCGTGAGTTTGAACATTCCAGGCTCCTTTAGTGCGGGATGTTGTGGCCCGATTGGTATTGATATACGCGGAGGTGTTACAACTCTCCTCTCTTTGCTCTCTGTCATCTAAAGTTCCTCCAAAGGTTTTGCACCCAAGGTTTTCGATCTCGTCATAAGCCCCCGTGGATCAGCCCAGTCTTTACGCATTGGATATTCGTCTTTTGGCCAATTCTCTGGTAGTTCAATTCGTCGAACATTAGGATGACCAAGTGGAACAACACCATAGAGTTCACGTAGCTCATTTTCCACAAATTCAGCAGCTGGTACAATGTCAGTGATTGAAGGATATTCTGGGTTAGACCTAGGAACATTGACTCGAAAACTAATGCCAATTTTCTTATCTGTCAAGAAGAAATGATAAACAGCCTGTAGGTCATCTCCGAGGTCTCGGCCAGACAAAGTTGAGAATTGCCACATATCATAAGTATTTTGCATATAGATGATGACTTCTCGAAGAGTTTCAGGCTTTACCTGAATGAAGACCCTTCGTTTTTGTTTGTGAACATATGAGCCCTCTTTAACTATATCATCACCAAGATCAGATAATATCTCGTCGAACAGAGCATATTCTTTCTCATAGCCACCATCTCGTGGAGCTTCATGATGCTCGCTGATTATTTCATTGCTTCCACTCATACCTCAACTACCTCCTCTTGTTTATTTGATACTGCTGCAATTTCTTCATTCAATGCGTCTGATAGCACTTCAAGCAACTTGTATGCTCCATAAGTAATAGCAGAAGGTTTTGGAGGACAACCTGGGATATATGCAGTCACAGGTATTGCTTGATCGACTCCACCTAATACGTTGTATCCACCACGAAATACACCACCACTGCATGCGCAAGAGCCCACAGCTACGACAAATTTTGGCTCAGCCATCTGTTCGTAGATTTTTTGCAGCCGTGGTTTGATTTGCTCAGTCACAGGACCAGTACAGAGCATAATATCTGCATGCCTGGGACTGCCTACAAGTTTCACACCAAACCTTTCGAGGTCTATTCTTGGCATTAGCGCAGCAATAATCTCAATATCGCAGCCATTACAGCTGCCTGAGTTAAAGTGAAAAACATAAGGTGATTTTACACGTGCCTTGTTTATGAGTCGCTTAAGAAAACCCATCAAATCATCTCCTATTCATTCTGAGGACTGACTGATACATATGCAGCAGCCACCAATGTCATGACCAAATACACAATAACAATGATGCTTGGATTTGCCCAAGAAAGAAACAGCATAAACCCTACAATATCAAAGAGCATGAAGTACAGAGCATAGTTGAACAATTCAAGATTGAACTGCACCTTTCCTCCAAGAAATGCCGGTTCACCGCACGCATATGACTCTACAGCCCCACCCGTAAGTCGTGCCTCTGGTGCTACCTGTCGGCCAATGTACAGAATAACAGCTGCAAAGAGGAGGCTCAATACAATTACAAGAGTAAAACCGCTCACCAAATCCAAGCTAATCACCTGCACGTCTATTGCCTTTAAAGGGGTAGGTCTTTCCAACATTAATATCCTTGATGGTAGGGAATCCTATTAGAGAATACCGTGAGTACTTTTTATGTTTGAGGATGAGGAAGTTCAGCTATTGAGTCCTTTTAGAGCAATCACTGCTGCACCTAAAGCACCAGTCAATTGCGGTATATCTGGTACCCAGAGATCTGTATCAAGATGTCTAGAGAGATAGTGTCTGAATGCAGGATTAAGTGCTACACCACCAGTCACACAGACTGGCCGAGCAAAACCAACACGTTTTGAGAGTGAACCAATTTTTGTTGCCATTGCCGCGTGAATTCCTGCAGCAATATCTGCCGGATTTTCACCTGCACCAATGTGACCTATGACCTCACTCTCAGCAAAGACCGTGCAGGTGCTACTGATTGAAGAAGGAGAAGTAGACTGTAATGCCAAAGGACCCAGCTCATCAATCGAAACATCAAGAACTCGAGCCATGACCTCAAGAAATCTACCCGTACCAGCAGAACATTTATCATTTAACTCAAAATCCTCAGGCCTTCCATCTGAACCGATACGAATCACCTTGGAATCCTGTCCTCCAACATCAATCAGTAATCGGATTTCTTTATTTAATGCATGTACTCCAATGCTATGACAGGTGATTTCTGTCACAGATTTCTCTGCGTTTTCAACACGAGTCCTACCATATCCTGTGCTAATGATTGGAATTTCTTGCAGATCATGACCACAGAGGGATTCAAGTTTCTCCATAACTTGCTTGACTGCTGACGATGCAGAGGCACCAGTTAAGAGGATATGTTTTGCTTTTACTTCAAAGGCATTATTGATGAGAACACCCTTTGTTGTTGTTGATCCTACATCAATGCCAATCCCTAATGCGGTCACAATCTAATACCTCACATGAACATCTCAAGAAGAGCACCAACTCTTGTTTCTATCTGTGCCTCATTGAATACACGAGAATCTACCATGTCACCTTCTATTACGACACCAGGTACTCCTGTACGCTCCGATACGATTTCTTTGGAGACAAGCTGACCAAGCGAATATCGTTTACATGATCGTACTGAGAACATGATAAATCCGTCAAGCTTGTAATCCTTGATCAACTCACACATTTTATCAATCTTAGCGTTCAAGCCCTTATTGAGATAAACATTCGAGTAAATGCTTACTGCACTGGCAAATAGATCATCGCCCTCAATACGTCCAGACCATGCATGTGTATAGGTATCAGCAGGAAAGACCACGCCTTGTTTTGCTAATCCGTTGAAGAATTTGAAGATCGAATGCCATGGAGGTATATTATCCCATAGTAGACGAATTTTTTCGTCACGTATTGCACCGATACCTTCCTTCACTCTATTCTCTACTTCTTCCCAGAGAGTCTGGTAGAAAGCGATGATTGAATCAGTTCCACGCATAGATACCACAGGTGCCATTGCGAGGAATCTATCAGCACAGTTTAACGGGGAAGGACTTGTCTTACATGCAGCTAGTGACTTGGTCCAGAGCTCAATTGCTTTACTTGATAGTGATGCAACCTCACGCATCCGTTCATCTGTGAGTGTGGTATTGAATGTTCTACTGAGAAACTCAACCAGGCGATTCATTCCTTTTCTCACGTACTCTTTATGATGTTCAGGCTGTTCACCATCAATTGGTGGTGTATCAAAAAGGAAAACAGGAGCACCAGTCTGCTCTGAAATAGTATCATACCATCTAAGGACTGTTCCACAGATATTGTTAGCTGCCAACAATGCTTGAGGGATAGGGAGACCATCCATTGGACTCTCATGTGGTCGTTCTACTGAACCGATGCTCGCTCGTGCATATGAACAGAGTTCTTGAGAATATCCAATCTCCTCAGCAAATCCGCATACCTCTGGACCAACCTTTTGAGAACCTACAACCGCTCCATATTGTTCAGGATAACTGACTCCAACACCCATTGCAACTGGAATCTCAACAGGAAATCCTGAAGTAACCCATGCGAGCCGCTTTTCATCACTCGCCTGATGGCCTTCGAGCATGTACTGGAACATAATTTGTTGAAGTAAAGAGTTTGATGCAAGTTGGCGATATACTTTCTCTTCCTTTTTATCATTCGTTATTATAATCACCTCATTATTCAGTGAACGATTCCAAAAAACTCTGAATCCTGACTTCAATTCGAGAACGATCGGAAAAATCGGGGTCAACAGGGATTCTGACGGTTTTTACTCCAAGTTGAGAACCAATCCTCTCTATTGATGGGGCTTCGAATTGATCAGGGTCACAAAAAGATTGTTCGAAAATGATTATACCATCAATTTTGAATGCCTTTAACAAATCATTAAGATATTTCATTCGGTAGGGGAGCCCTTCTTGAGTAGTTTCACCAGGTGCACTTAGAATTGATTTCGCCATCTCTACAAATGGATCTCCATTTTCATCTATGGGAGATGTAAAGACGCTCTTGAATCCAAAGGAGAGCAGGTCCGTAACAATCACTCTATCACTAACTCCCTGAATTCCATTGATTAGAGAAGCTATGGTTTGAGGATCAACCATACCACCAGCAATGATAATGCGTGGGTAAGTGATACTTTCGAAGTGGTCAATATTTGTGAAGTCTTTCTCTTTAAGAGCTTTCAAGATTTCTGAAGTTGATTTAGACATACCTCGTGATTTCATTGTTTCCTGTACTGCAGTAGAAATATCATGGATTTCGGAAGCAACAGAGAGAAGAGGGGCAGAAAGAAATGACTTTACTAGTCTACATACCTCTGAATAAGATATTACTTCAGGATCTATAATTCTTGCTCCGTACAAATATTGAGTGTCAAAACGAAAGTCTCGAAGCAAAGTCACAGCTCTTTCATAACTTGTGCTGATGAAGGGTCGGTCAAGGGTCTTTTCTATTGTCGTACTCAGGATTCTCAATTCTTCTGTTAGGTATTCCAAGGTTGAATCATCATCTGTATATCTAGAAACAGGATATGTCAGACGAAAGACTCTATCACTTGGGAATCTGAATTTCCAAATATCTGTTAAATTCTGTAAAGAATCACATGTGTTGCTAGGGAATAATAACGCAATTAGAGTTGGTAGTTGATTGTTAGTCCGTTGATTGTATAAATTTCGAATATATGAACAAGCAAAGGTCTGAAGGCTCTCTTCAAACCCACTGATGACCCCAGGGACAGCTCTTACAAGAGATGGAGTCAAGCCATGTGCAAGAATTAGTTCGAGAGGGGCATGTGGATAGATATAGCCAAAAACCTCCTCTCCTGCTTTTACAAGCTCTTTGAGACCTGCATCGGATTGTTCAATTACTCCTTCATTGCTCAATATTTCTCCCTCGAGTATGATACAGTCTTAATGATGATTTACTAACGCGCTACATCTTATTTGTTCCGCTAAAAAGGAGATTTAGAGTGAGTAGAAGGAAATATGAGCAACGAAAGCTATGTAAAGTATCTATACTTTGAATGAATTTGGTAATGAAAATACCAAATTTTGAGAAGGAGAGGAAATTTATGAAAGAAGAATTATGGCACAAAAACAGGTGGCCACCAACAGTCAAGAAAACATTGGACTATCCTGATGAACCACTATTTGCATTACTTGATAAGATTGCAAAGGAACATCCTGATAGACCATCCACAATATGGAATGGAGTGTCCAAGACGTTCGCAGAAGTTAAGGATCACGCTGATAGGATTGCTAATTTTCTAATCAGTAGAGGGATAAAGAAGGGAGATAGAGTTGCAATTTTCTTACCGAATCTTCCTCAGTATCCACCAATCTTCTTTGGAATATTGAAGACTGGTGCTATTGCAGTAACATGTAATCCATCATACACCACTGGTGAGTTGAATTTCCAACTCAAAGACGCAGGAGTCAAGGCTGTATTTTGCATGGATGATAAGAGATTCACTCCCACTACATATGAGGCATCTAAAGGCACTGATGTAGAAACTGTGATTGTGTGCAACGTGAAGAGTTTCCTACCAAAAGCAAAGGCTGTAATTGGTGGACTTATTGGTAAGATACCAAAGAGTCCCTATTATGAAGAGGGTATCACCTTCTTCTATGATAATATTGTGACTGAATTCGAACCAAAAACCCCTGATGTTAAGATTAATGCAAAGGATGACTTAGCACTTATTTTATACACAGGCGGGACCACCGGGACACCTAAGGGTGCAATGTTAACTCATCGAAACCTATATTCAAATGTAATGCAAATTGATGAATGGATCCAGCTGGAACCTCCTGGCGGCGGCACTCCGGAGAAATTGAAACGAGGAGAAGATATCTACGTGGGTGCACTGCCGTGGTACCACAGCTATGGACTAACACTTACAATGGTTGCTTCGTATCTGATGGGGAGTGCTGTTATCTGTATTCCCGATCCGCGAGCAGGAAAACCACCGTTATCAGAACTAATGGCTGATATTCAGAAGTACAAGGGTACAGTAATGCACTGTGTACCTGCACTCTATGCAGGAATGGTAAACCATCCAAATGTTGGTAAATATGATCTGTCATCAATCAAGGCTTGTGGATCTGGAGCAGCACCGCTCCCTCCAGAACTGGCAAAGAATTTTGAAGCAGCAACAGGAGCCATTGTGTTTGAAGGATATGGACTGACTGAGACCTCACCTATGACCCACGCAAATCCATCGCTTGTCGATCTTCGTAAGTTTGGCGCTATTGGAGTACCAATTCCAGATACACATTCTGTCATTGTAGATATGGAATCGGGTGACAAAGTGTTGGCACAGGGTGAAACGGGTGAGATTGCTGTTCATGGTCCTCAGGTGTTTAAGGGGTATTGGAACAAACCCGAAGAAACTAAGGCAGTATTTCGAGAAATCAATGGCATGAATTACTTCTTGACAGGAGATATAGGTCATATTGATGATGATGGTTTCTTCGTGATCTCAGACAGAAAGAAGGACATGGTGAACGTTGGTGGTCTCAAAGCATACCCACGAGAGATTGAAGACACATTATACGAGCATCCAGCCATAGCGATGGCTGCAGCTATTGGAGTACCACGAGATGATGACACAGGTAATGAATTCGTGAAAGCTTTTGTGGTTCTGAAAGAGGGACAGACCGCAACCCCTGATGAGATTGTTGAATGGGCAAAGGAAAAATTAGCTGGCTATAAGAGACCTCGCGAGGTCGAAATCGTCGACAAACTTCCTGTCAGTGCTGCAGGCAAAGTTCTCAGAAGAGAGCTTCGTGCAAAAGAGTTAGAGAAAAGAGGTTTGGCTTAGAATCAGTTAAGCGGGAGATCTCTCTCCCGCTCCTCATTTATTCTCTTAGCGGCCATGGGTTTTGGGTTCAATTACCGCTTGATATAGACGTGTTCTATTCATATGACCTAAGACAAGTTCACTCAGTGCATGAAGCTCAACAATTGATACTGCAACAACAACTAAACTAACCCAGAACATCACTATCTTATCGATGATAGATGAAGTTGAAGAGATGAGAGGTAGCATTGTACGCTTTTCCATTCGCATATTTCAAGATGACCTCAAAGAATATCAGAAACTTCAGCAATTAATGAAGGGATTTAATTCAATCTAGATGAGAAAGAGAGGAGTTTAAGAAGGATGGATGAAATGTATTGGCAAACAGGACCAGCATGGCCAAAACACACTCGTAAGACATTGGAATACCCAAAGGTGCCATTATTCACAGTGCTAGATAGAGCCGCGGAAAAGAATGGACATTTATCTTATACCGTATTCATGGGAAAGAACCTATCGTTTGCAGAGGTCAAAGACCATGCCGATAGAATTGCGAATTTTCTCGTCAGTAGAGGTATTAAGAAGGGTGATAAGGTAGCAATTTTTCTTCCGAATGTCCCGCACTTTCCAGAGGTGTTCTTTGGCATACTCAAGACTGGGGCAAAGGTTGTAACATGTAATCCATTGTATAAAGCTGGTGAATTGAATTACCAGCTTAGGGATACAGGAGCAGCTGTTGTCTTTGCACTTGACCACCCAACATTCACCCCAACTTGTTATGAAGCTGTGAAAGAAACAGATGTTCATACTGTTGTTGTATGCAGTGTAAAACCATTCTTATCTAAGATAAAAGCAGTCATTGGCAACCTTATTGGGAAGATACCCAAGAGTCCATACTATGATGAAGATAAAACGGTTTTTTATGAAGATATTCTTTCAACCTATGAACCTCAGGTTCCTGATATTGACATTGATCCAATGGATACTGCCGTTTTGATTTATACAGGAGGAACAACAGGAACACCCAAGGGAGCTGAGCTGACACACTACAATCTGACATCTAACATTCTGCAGATAGCAGAATGGGTGTACCTTGAAGAAGGAGATGCCTTAAGAACAGGGAGAGTGAGATATGGAGAGGAAGTCTTTGTAGGAGCTATACCTTGGTATCATTCGTACGGGCTTACTTTGACCATGCTCATGGCAACATGGTACGCAGGAAAACTTGTTTGCATTCCGGACCCAAGATCTGGAAAACCACCCCTCTCAGACTTGCTCAGTGAACTAGCAAAGAACAAGGGAACTGTCTTGAACTGCGTACCAGCGCTCTATGCAGCTATTGCTAATCATCCAAATGTGAGCAAATACGAACTATCCTCTGTAGCAATCTGTAGCTCAGGAGCTGCACCACTCCCTCCAGAGGTGGCCAAGGCATTTGAAGCAGTGACAGGTACTCTTCTCTTTGAAGGCTACGGTCTTACAGAGACCTCCCCTGTAACCCATATCAATCCAACCAATAGAAAATATCGAAAATTCGGTTCGATAGGCTTACCAATATCAGATACGATTTGCAAGATTTTAGACATGGAAACTGGAACCAAAGAGATGCCAGTGGGTGAGATAGGTGAGATAGCAATCCATGGTCCTCAGGTGTTTAAGGGGTATTGGAATAGACCAGAAGAGACAGCCAATGTCATGCGAGAGTTCAATGGCAAACGATACTTCCTGACTGGCGATATTGGTTATATTGATGAACAAGGATACACTTACATTAGCGATAGAAAGAAACAGATGATCAATGTAGGCGGCATGAAAGCATACCCTCGGGAGATTGAGGATATTTTCTTTACTCATCCAAAAGTGAAAATGGTTGCAGCAGTGGGAATCCCGAGGGATGATGACCCAAGTAATGAATTCGTCAAGGCATACATCGTTCTTAAGGATGGAGTAACTGCTACTTCAGAGGAGTTCATCGAATGGGCACGGGGCAAAATGGCGGGGTACAAGAGACCAAAAGAGGTTAAGATTGTGGAGAATCTGCCCATGAGCAATATTGGAAAAGTACTGAGAAGGGAACTTCGAGAGGCAGAGATGAAGAAGAGAGGACAGGAATAGTGAGAATTAGAGTATTCAATAAACAAGAGTATGTCTTCATCAAACATCTGATAACAAGAAAACGATTCACCAAGAGAGGTGTTACATCGTACCTTTTGTTTATTAGGAGGTGATTTCATTAAATGTGTGTTTTCTCGTGAATTTGGTGAAGGAGAGATAATATACAGTGATATCGTGGAAAAGATTAGGCGCGTTCTTAGGAATACTTGGTGGTATTATCTTTATCATTGTCACTTTTATTGCCATGTTGACATATCCAGAGGGATACTCATTTTTTGAGAATTACTTCAGTCAGCTCGGACTTACAGTGACAAATAGTCAACCATCTATGTTGAATTATATACTTTTTTCAATTGCCTGTACAAGTGCAGCTGTGTGCCTTGTTCCCTTTTTATTTGCGATGAGAACCGTATTCACAGAAACACTACAGCTAAAATTGCTTAGTTGGATAGGTACGATTCTGGGCATTGCAGCAGCTCCAAACCTCTCAGCATTGGCTCTATTTGCAGCAGATGTATTTCCAACTGAACACGGATTAACAACGTTACTCTTCTTCCTATTGATCACTATTGGAATACTTGTGTACTCTGTTGCCATACTCCTCAATAATAACTACCAGAACCTCTACGCTCTAATTGGATTCGCTGTCGTACTAATTTGTTTCTTACACATAGGAGCATTCTTCAGCCCTCTATTTGTTCAATTTGGAACAGCATTGTGGCAAAAAGTATCAGTCTATGCATTGATTCTCTGGTCAGCTTTTCAAGGATATTATCTCTTGAAAGTGTTTGAATGAATGATTACAATAGAGGGAGGAATTTCCTCTCACCTGATAGTATCAATATCGAGTATTATTGGCTAACTCCAGAATGAGAGTTCTTATGAGACCTGCCAAGCTCAACGTAGAGCCGAGCTCCTGTCAAAAAGGATTCACGAAGACCCTCAGGAACCTCCTTTACCACCTTCCCAGGAATTCCAAGAACGAGACTACCATCTGGAATTATGGTGTTATTAGTCACCACTGAACCAGCTCCGATCACACAGTCAGTTCCGACTTTTGCTCCATCGAGTACAATAGAGCCCATTCCTACCACGGTTCTATCACCTATCTCACAGGCATGTATTACACAGTTATGACCTGCAGTTACATAATCTCCAATGACTGTATGATTAGTGACAGTAGTATGCACAGTAGCATTATCTTGAATTGACGTGCCCCTTCCTACTCGGATATAATTCATATCAGCCCGTAGTACTGCAAATTCCCAGATGCTAGAGTCTGGCCCTATCTCTATATCACCAATAAGAGATGCTCTCGGAGATACATATGCTTCTGGATCAATTTTTGGTTTTTTACCATCAAACTCGTAGAGACCCATTGTTAGTACCTAAATTGGTAGTTAATTCTCAGTATCTTTAAGAGTATCGTAATAGCACGGTATTTTCGTCCCTTTTTCTTGAGGCCAGAACACATTTTACACTCGAGTTTATTGTTGTGACTATTAGGATGGATCACCATGATATTACTAGACCCCAACAATCTGACTCGAAAGTATCCTGATGCTGAGTCGAAGGATATAATGAGAAAAACCATCGAGTTCTTTGAACATAAGGGAAAGGTTGCCCTCAAGAATGACGACCATGAGAGAGTCTGGTACCAAGACTTCCTTGACTTTGTGAAGAATGAAGAAATATTCTACAAAATGCTCACTCCAAGTAAATATGGAGAGACGGGTTGTAGATGGGATACATGGCGTAATATGGAGTTCAATGAGATTCTTGCCTTCTACGGATTACACTACTGGTATACATGGCAAGTCACAATCTTAGGACTTGGACCTATATGGATGAGTAAGAACGAAACCGCAAAAAAGAAAGCAGCCAAGTATTTGAAACAGGGAGAAGTCTTTGCATTCGGACTGAGTGAGAAGGAACATGGAGCTGACCTTTATTCAACAGAGATGCGTCTCAAGGTATTAGCTGACAATAACTATGTAGCTAACGGGTCAAAGTACTACATTGGAAATGGTAATGTCGCACGGATGGTCTCTGTGTTCGGAAAGACAGATGTCCCATCGGATTCTGAAGACACCCATTATGGAAACTATGTCTTCTTTGTTGCAGATTCTCAACATCCTAATTATGAATGTGTCAGGAATGTTGTGAATGTTCAATCATATGTTGCAGAGTACAAACTCAATGACTATCCAATCAACGAGGATGATATTCTCTCAAAGGCAAGAGAGGCCTGGGACTGCACTCTGAACACAGTAAATGTGGGTAAGTTCAATCTTGGTTGGGCATCAATTGGTATCTGTACGCATGCACTCTATGAGGCGATCAATCACGCAACAAACAGAAATCTCTATGGAAAATTTGTGACGGAGTTCTCGCACATTAAACAATTCTTCGCTGATGCCTACGCTCGATTGATTGCAATGAAACTCTTTGCTCTCAGAGCCGGAGACTACATGAGGATGGCCTCTCTAGAGGATCGGAGGTATATCCTGTATAACTCGCTTGTCAAGATGAAAGTTACGAGTGAGGGTGAACGAGTCATTGATCTCCTCTGGGATATCATTGCAGCACGTGGCTTTGAAGGAGAAACATACTTCTCGATGGCGGCCAGGGATATCCGTGCACTGCCTAAGTTGGAAGGAACAGTACATGTCAATATGGCGCAAATAATCAAATTCATGCCAGCGTATTTCTTTATGCCACAGGAGTACCCACCCACGGATACAGTTACTGATCCTAAGGATGATGAATTTCTCTTCGATCAGGGTATCACAAAAGGTCTGAGTAAGATTAGATTCCATGACTATAGAGCAGTATATGACACTATAGACCTCTCGAACGCAAACATATTCAAGAAGCAGATTGAGGTGTTCAACGAGTTCATGACTGAAGCAACACCTGACGAGAAGCAAGGAGAGGACCTCGATTTTATATTGAATGCGGGAGAGCTCTTTTCCTTGGTAGTGTATGGGCAACTCATAATTGAGAATGCAAAAGTCTACAAAATATCAGATTACCTTCTTGATCAAATCTTTGATTTCATGGTTCGTGACTTCTCAAGGTATGCACTTCAAATGTACTCAAAGCAAAGCACAACAGAAAAGCAGCAAGGAATATTGCTCAAAATGATCATGAAACCTCATGTAGACAGAGA
>SDOA01000118.1 GCA_004524595.1 Candidatus Thorarchaeota archaeon
CTAGGACGAAGACTTTGATAATCTTCCTGCTCTATTGTCTTCGTCAGAATACCTATTAATTGCTCCCTATCTCTATTGAGTATGCCTTTAATTGGCAAGTAATTAGAGGCATGATTGGTTCTGAACACGCACTCTGTCAATTGAAGGTGTTCTACTAGAGTCTTGAGTTCTCTCAGGACATCCATTGGTTTCATCGGGATGAATATCTTGTCCTGCACCATCTCATGAATGGAAGTACCAGGTGGAGCCATTAATGTCAATGCACCAATATATTCTGGATCTATCTCATTCAGAACCTCAGCCGTTGCAACTGCATGTCTCTCTGACTTCTCTATTCCCCCAAGACCAAGTATGATTGTAACCGATAGTGGAATTTTTGCAGCTCGTATCTTTTTACAGGCACGGACATTTTCAGCAGAGTCTACACCTTTACGAGACCATCTTAATAGTTCATCATCTCCGGTTTCAAGCCCAAGGTAGACAATCCCCAATCCGAGTTCTTGCAGGGCTTTCAGGTCATCAATGCTCTTCTCTCTGACATCTTTAGCGTAACCGTAAATACCTACCCGTTCCAGTTTTGGAAGTTCCTGTTCTAATATCTCGAGAGTACTCAGAAGTTCTGAAGTTTGTATGGCAAGAGCATTACCATCTGCTAAAAAAACCCTGTTTACTCCCTCTTTATAATGCTCTGGCAGACTATCAAGATCAGATTTGATACCCTTAGCTCCTCTTACTCTATATTTCTTCTGTTTATAGGACACGCAAAAAATGCATGCATTATGTGAACATCCTACGGTTGCTTGGAGAATCAAACTACGTGCCTCACTTGGAGGTCTCCATATGCTGCCTTCATACCTGAGCATTTGTAATAACATCTCTTATAGAATAATACACTTCTAAGCGTACAACTTGGAGTATTTCTTTTCTAAATAGTGTATAAATGGTTCTGCTGTGAGTGATTTCCCTGTAATGTGTTTGATCATTTCAGAGGGGTCGTAGAGATTTGATTTATGGTGAACATGCTTGATTAACCAATTGATCACAGTTGAAACCCTGCCTTCAGCAATATCATTCTTCCATGTCGGAATATCTTTTTCCATTCGTTCTGCAATCATAGCACTATATAGGTTCCCTAATGCATATGTTGGGAAATGACCCCAATATCCCCAAGCCCAATGTGTATCTTGCAATGCTCCCTCATCATCACTGTCTACTTCAACTCCTAGATACTCCTCATATTTTTCATTCCATAACTGAGGAATTTCAGAAACTGTGATTTTGTCTTGGAAAAGATCAAGTTCAATTTCAAACCTGACAATGATATGAAGGGCATAGGTCATCTCATCAGCCATAACACGAATCTTTGAGGGTCTAACAATGTTGATGGCTCTGACTAAACTTTCCAGAGGAATATCCTCAAAGCTCTTGTTTGTCAGTTCATTGAAACGATTCTGATAAAAATGCCAGAACTCTGGCGACCGACCTATAATGTTCTCCACAAATCTACTCTGGGATTCATTAAATCCAGAACTACAAGATTCACCTAAAGCCATCCATTTCCATTCAGGATTATGGTTCTGTCCATGAATCGCGTGACCTGCTTCATGTAATGCTCCAAAAATTGCTCGAAATACATCATCTTCAAAATAATGGATTGTCATTCTGGAATCATCATAGTAAGCAGATGTAAAGGGATGTTCTGCCACATCAATTCTTCCACCTGCTGAATTTGATTTGGTATCGAAACCAACCTGATTCACTAAGTCTTCTACGAGTATTTTCTGTATTGAAACAGGTACTGACTTATTCATGAAATCTGTTCGAACATCTAGACACAAATTTGTATATTTTTTAACTAGAGGTACCAAACTTGTTCGAAGATCTTCAAAGACCCTCCTTAACTCATCAGAGGTCATTTTGGGTTCGTAGGTATCCAACATCGCATCATATGGTGTCTTTGAGTTAATTGACTCCATCATTATTTCTGCATGTTGTTTAGAGATGGATAGTAATCTTTCTAATTCTGGTTCGAATATGTTCCATTGTTTCGCCTGTTTCGCCTTTTGCCATGAATTAGTAGCAATGGTCTTTTGCTTACTTTCTGCGGCAATCAAATCCTCAGGTATCTTTGACCGTCGATTATAGGTTCGACGCATCTGTTCAATCTCTCTTTTTTGCAGAGAATCATAAGAGGTCAGTTCCTTTTCCAGTTCGATGAGCAAGTCTTCTATATGCTTATCCGTGGACATTCTATGCAGGATTCTATGCAGAAGCGATAATTCTTCTGATCGTTGTTCAAGACCTCTCGGGGGCATACAGGTATGTAAATCCCATTGAACAATACCCATTGCTGTTCGAAATTGAATAATGGACCTTGTAATCTCGGTTAATTTCTGATATGCTTCCATTTACATATTCCCCAGAGCAATCTGCTCGTGCATCCCAAATATTACAATACTCTACCACTAAAGACTGTTTTGTTTACCTTGATTTTTATAAAGTGTAATTTAGAATGTTTATGGGGCAACTATAATACTTTGGAAGATTAATAACCTCTCAGGATAATTCTATTTTGAAGTGATAACACTCACTAGCATATGAGTATGGATTGGAGGTCTATTTAAGATGGTAGTTCCTGTTTCAAGAATAGGACCGATTTTATCGTTGTCTTTAACAATGAATCAGACAGAAACAAGCACCGAACTATCTCCTTGGAATGATATCATTGAATTCTTACGTCCCATATTGAATCCTCTAGTTGATTTATGGGAAAATTATGCGCTAAGGGTTTCACTCCTATCAACAATTATCTGGTCGTTTCTAATAATTTGCGGACTTGTCTTTCTTGTGTATGAAGGAGGTACAATATTGCCGCTGATTCTCGGGACTAAACCCAAACAAGTCAAAAGGACTACACAATCCCATCCTGAAAGAAGGCCGACTATAGAAAGAGCAACACCAAGACAAAGAATTAGCTCTGTAGATGAGAAAAAGGATGTACAAAGAACCTCTCAAATAGTTGATGAAACTGGTGTACAGGTGATATCTAAAATACAAAAGCACTACGATAAACTACTATTGAATGTCGACATAACAAATGGTAGTGATTCAAAGATTGATATGGTTGTTGTGGATTTAGATTTGCCTCCTGGAATTGAGACAGACATTGGCTTTTTTAGAATGCAGAGAATTGGTTCTATTAATTCTGGGCAGACTGAATCAATAGAATTTACATTGAAATCAATGGGAGGCAACCCCGAGTCAATTGGGGGCTATGTTGAGTTTCTTGGTGCATCTTATGAAGTATCCAAAGTACTTATACCATCACCAAAATTGGAGGATTGATAATAAGTGAGTGATAATACTGAATCTACGCTTCCAGAGAATAATTATTGGCCATTATACATCGCAGTCGTGAATTTTGGGATTCTGCTTTTCTTAACTTGGAATTATATGAACCCTGATGCATACCTATGGGATTTTATTTTTATCATTGGAGGCGTATACTTTTCAATGAAGTTCATTGGATACATGCGTCAAGCTCACGAGTACCCTGAAACGAGAGTGATTCCACAAGACCGAGAGTCTTTTCCCAAGAAAGGTATCTATGCGCGTATCCGTCATCCCGTAGGATCCGCTGCGATTTATATGAATATAGCCTATGTTTGCTTTACGAGAAGCCTAGTTCTTGTACCTATAATTCCAATTTTTGTTACTTTATGGTATATCTATGCAATCTATGAAGAGAAGATTATGATTGGAAAATTCGGAGATGAATATAGAGAATATGTGGCATCGACAGGAATGTTTCGTGGGCGTAATGATGATCTCCAAAGACATACTTCTTCCGGGTATGACATGTATTGAAATCCATTTTTTTATTATCTGAAATATGAAAAATAACACTCACAATCATTTCAGACATCGAATAGGCTCGAATATTTGGTTTCAAGATAATCTAGATAGGGTCTTGCTGTTGTCTTCTTTCCTGTTATTTTTTCAATAAGATCTCCTGGGTCATAGAGACCTGCCTTGTGATGAACATTCTTGGTCATCCACTCGATGGCTGTTTTTGTATTACCTTTCCCTACTTCTTCAAGCCAATTTGGTTCATCTATGTTCAGTCTTTCTAACCACATACCATCATAGACATTACCCATCGCATAGCTTGGAAAATATCCATAATATCCACTTGCCCAGTGAGTATCTTGCATAACACCTACTTTGTCGTCAGGGACTTTCACTCCCAGATATTCCTCATACCTCTCATTCCAAATCTGTGGTAATTCTGATATTGATATCTTATCTGAAAATAGATCTCTCTCAATTTCATATCGTATTATGATGTGCAACGAATAAGTAACTTCATCTGCCTCAATACGAATGAGAGAGGGCTTGACAATATTAACAGCCTTCGTAAAATCCACTGTATTAATTCCTGAATATAACCCTCCAGTTAATTCATTCAATCTTGGAAAATAGAAATTAATGAACTCTGGAGAACGACCTATGTTATTCTCTATGAAACGTGACTGTGATTCATGAATACCATAAGAAGCCGCTTCACCTATTGGCTGATATTTCCATTCTTGATTGAGATTCTGTTCATACAAGGCATGTCCTGCCTCATGTAAAATCGCATAAATAGCCGAGGATACGTTATTTTCATGATAGTGAACAGTGATTCGAACATCATCATAGTATCCCGTAGTAAAGGGATGCTCAACTTCATCAATTCGTCCACCTGCATTTTCTGTGACCGTGTCATATCCAACAATCGATGTCAACTCGGTGGCAATTCTACGTTGTATTTCTATAGGTACCGCTTTCTTCAAGAAAGATGTATCAACATTACTCGAAGCATCTGCATATTTTGTTGTGAGTGGTACTAATTTATCTCGTAGCTCTCCGAAGATTCTAGACACATCTGTTGAACGCATTCCTCTTTCAAATTGGTCTAACATCGCATCATACAAAATTGGTATTCCTCGTACCTCTGCAAGAATCTCTGAATACTGTCGAGAGAGTTCAACAATCTTCTCTAATTCTGGTTCAAACATTTTCCAATCATTGGAAGCCTTGGCTTTCTTCCAGGTTTCAACACAAATTGCACGTTGTTTGGCAAGTCTTCCAACTAACTCCTCAGGGACCTTTGTAGCTGCATCATATATTCTTCTTGCCAAGTAGATATTTCTCTTCTGAACCTTTGTAAGAGCATCCGCATCTTTCTCTGCTGCATATAGTAATTTCCCCATTTCAGGGTCGATAGTCATTCGATGTGCAATCTGCCTAAGTAATCCCAGTTGCTCACTTCTTAACATTAGACCTCTTGGTGGCATGTATGTTTCAAGGTCCCATCCAATTATTCCAGAGCTTGATTGCAACAGAATTATCTCTTTTCCTTTTTCAAGTAGCTTCTCATAGGCATGCATGACAGTCACCAATATCATACTTCCCAGAATTCTACTAGTTATGATTCTTCCGTAAGATACTCTTTCTCTACTGGATTATTCCTTATTGGAAAATTAATGATAGTGATTCCTATTATCACTAATATTAGGCCTACACCAAAGGTCCAATATATTAGATCTTGTGGCATAATTATTGCCGAGAACATTGTACCAAATACAGGAACCAAGTTGATGAAACCACCTGCTCGTGTAGCACCTACTTCCTTTATGCTAATGAAGTAAAACAGAAATCCAATTACAGTGACAAATGCTCCTAGATAGATTGCGTTCATCCAGAAGAACGGATCAACTAATGCAGGAAGTGTCCAGACCTGTTCATAACATGCTCCAATCCCAAATAGGAGAGTGCCAATTATGGCACCTCCGGCATTCACTTCCAGAGGGGTCATAATCTTCATTGCCTCTTTCCCAATCGATGAGTAAATACCCCAAGTTATCATTGCCATAAGAATTGTAAGGTTTCCGATGAGATATTCAATCTGGAAGTCAATGATTGCTTGAATCCCTACTACAAAAACAACCCCTGTGAATGCAATGATGAAACCTGAATATTTCCATCTTCTACTCAATTTCTCCTTATGTACAATATGCGCCACGAGACTTACTGTTGCTGGATTAAATCCTGCAATAATGGAACCTTGAGCAGCAGTAGTAAACCTCATCCCAGTAAGAAAGAGAACTCCGTACCCAAATATGCCTGTGAGACCTACAAGTACGATTAGTTTCAGATTTTCTCTCTTGAAGAATCGTTTTGACTCTGGTTCTGTGATGAATATAAGTAGAATAAAGAGTATACTTGCAATAAAGAACCTAAAAAAACCAATAGTCATGGGTGGTGCAATTGAAACTGTTAGTTTTGCGGAGACCCAGCTACCTCCCCAAAATGCCATAGCTACAATCAGCATAGCATAGTATTTGTATGGTCTTGAAGTCATGAATATATCTCCAGCGCAACCACATGCCGTCCGATACTACAGTGTTATAAACCAATTTGAGAGAGTATCCTACGATATCCTCTCATACCAAAGAATTCATATAGGTTGTGCATTTTCTTTGCACAGCCGAAGGGGTGATTCAGTGTTAAGTGATGATGAACTTGAGGAGATTCGACGAAGAAAAATGCAACTTCTACTCGAACGAACACAACAACCAAAAGTTGGAGAACCTCTAGCTAATGGCCAAGTGAATCAACTATTTGATCATAATTTTTGGGATACCATCCAGAAGACAAAGATAGCATTTATCGACTTTTATGGAGAGTGGTGTAATCCCTGTAAGGCTCTGGCTCCAATCTTTGCCGAGCTAGCAAAGGACTATGCTGGTAAGGTCTTTTTTGGAAAAATCGATATTGATAGAAATAGGATGACTGTTGGACAGTTCGGTGTTCAATCAGTACCGATGGTCATTGTATTTAAAGATGGCAAACCTATTGGAACTCTTCCCGGTTTGCGAAGTTATGCAGATTATGATATGGCGATAACTCAACTTCTCGGTAACGCACGTGACGAAAGTAGCTATGTCTAATAACAAAATGAATTGACCCGGAATCAGGATTTCACGAATCCCCTGTTTTTGTAAATATAAAGCGAGTTATATTCAATGAATTTGAGAAAGCGAAGTTGGTTGTTAACATTGATTCGAAGTTCAAATATTCCTTTTTCCGGGTCTAGGTCAGTATTCCTAACCTACTTTTCTATTTCAAAATTATAATAAAAGTGAGTGCTTCATAGCAATAATCAATATTTGACAATAAATCTCTAATCCCCCTTCGTAAATGTTTGAGCATATTTATTACAAGGATTAGCTGTCTAGATGCCTGTTAACATAACTAGAGGTTGAATCGCGTATGGGAGCTTTAAGAACAATAGGAAAACTTCTCTTAGCGTATGTTATATTTGGAATTGTATTCTCTTTATTAATCCTGAATGATGTTATTAGCATACATGATGGTAATATCATTATCATAGTCTTATTTTGGGTTTTTCAACCAGTAATTATTATTTTCAACATTCTCTATCACACATTTCCCTTTTTGCCTTGAAAAAATGATAACATCACACAATGAGACCGTGACATTCATCTTTCACATACTGTTGTTGTTATGTTATCGATATTCCCCTGAATAATAGTTACAGGCATTGCTTTAGCATTAGTTGCGTAGCCTACATTGCCAACTTGATCTGCAGCGATGATTCCTGCTTCGCTATTGGTCTTTTCTGCAAACATTTTCATCCCCTTGTTCGCTGCGTTCATTGGACTATCTCCCTCTTCTACATGCAAAACAACCATTCGGCTTAATACAACGCGCATGATATGTTCCCCCCAGCCAGTTGCAGAGGCACCACCTATTTGATTTGCATAGGCTCCTGAACCCATGACTGGTGAATCTCCAACTCGACCAGGTGTCTTCTTCGAGATGCCCCCAGTAGATGAAGTTGCAACTATATCCCCAAAAGAATCTACAACAATGCAACCTACCGTATCTACATCTGGAATATCATATTGACGGCTGATGACTCCTTGGTCAATTTCCTTTCGATATCCGACCTCAATCATTTCATCATAGATTCTCTTTGCATTAGGTCCAACGAAGAACTTGTGCTTTGTCTTTTCCATGACATATCTTGCCAAAGAGATAGGGTTGATAATGTCAGTCACACCAGCTACTGACCCAAAATCCAAGTTTTTGCCATCAACGATCATCGCATCAAGTTCAACAATTCCATCAGCATTTGGACGTGCGCCTTTTCCTGCATTAAGTTCACCACAACTCTCCATGAATAGTGTGCATGCCTCTGCGGCATCGAGTGCAGAACCACCTGCAAGAAGTGTCAAAAAACCCACTTTTGCCGCTCTATTGACGTATTCAAGGCCAATAGGTATTCGTTCGTCCTTCCAATCTCCAGCACCACCATGCACAATTATCAAAGGTAATTTTATCATATAATTCACCATATCTTATGAAGAGATTTTTTAACTAAGAGATAATTCTGTCGATTTTAATTTCGAGTCGTGAAATATATGACTAAACAAGTTAACCTTTCTAACTAATGAATAGTTTTTCTGCATTAAGTTCAAAACGCATTCATTCTTTTATTTATAAGAAATTCAATGCTTGTTCAGAGAATTGGTTCTCGCGGTATGGTAATCTCGTTTGAAGAACCTTACCTTACGAACATATATTTGATAGTGACAGATGAGCGTCTTTTTGTACTGGATACCTTTCTGGGTTCTTCTCCAATGAACCAGTTACGAGAAGTAATAGATAAAGAAGGATTGTCTGGTCGACCTATTGTTATTTTCAATTCGCACGCTGATTATGACCACTATTGGGGAAATGGGTCTCTCCCATCGACAATGATCATTGGACATATTAAATGTCGAGAACGCATAATTTCGGAATGTTCGAAAGCAATTGAGAGGTATTCAGATCATAAAAGGGGAGATGTCATCATTGGGCCTCCAAACATAACATTCACTAATAAGCTATTTTTTCCAAATGATGGAATCGAGTTTTTTTACTCCCCAGGACATACTTTGGACTCAGCCTCTTGTTATGATTCTGTAGATGGAGTGCTTTTCGTAGGCGATAATATCGAGGATCCCATTCCCTATCTCAATCATGCGAATTTTGAGCAATATGTGAAGACTCTAAGGAAGTATCTTGAAATTGATTGGAAGACAATGGTAACTGGGCACGATAAAATATTGAAAAGTTCAGACCTCATCTATCATAATTTGAAATACTTGTCAGCGTTCTTGAATTGGGATTTCGATTTAGAATCGATGGAAGACGCTGAGTTCAAACGCCATCTGAGACATAATTTAGTAACCTTAAAGGACGAGTTGATGCGGGACAATTCTAGTGGGGATTTCATTAGACATCTCAACGATGTAAATCAGCGAGAACTAGACTTATGACAAATCGTTGTTGAAACTTTACTTTCTAAATGAGTTTTTTCTAAGATAAACTTGAAATATTGCGTAGATTAGTTAACTTTAGGAATGATTGAATGTCAAAAGAGAAGCAAGATGAATTCAACCCACTCGTCCATGGATTGAATAAAGGCGAGAACTTTGAAATAGGTTATGAAGCGGGTTTCTATATTTTGAAGTTCATTCGCAATGGTTGTTGTCCAATGTTTCTTCTAATAATAGGAGCGGCTGCACTTGGTGTTCTCGCACATGGAGCTCCAGCAGGGATGCTACTCATTGTCATTATTTATAATATGGCGGCTTTGATTGCTTTTATTCTCCTAGCCTTCTATGTTCTTTTCATGGCATTTCAGGTGAAACGAACGAAATATTTCATTACCAATCAGAGATTATTAGAAGTCCAGGGAAGAAGAATAGTAAAGCAAATACCCCGAACTAACCTTCAGAACTCTGAAACTGATCAGTATTTGAAATCCACATTTGAATCAAAACGGGGAGTACATTACAACTACAACATCCTAGTTACTGACAATATTTCAGGGGTTGCGATACTCATGACTTCGTTACCAAGTGATATTTCTGACACCATTGAGAGATGGGTCAATGACAAGAAACGAAAAGCGTGAGATTCGCTCTACTCATAACCAATTCGAATAATACTTAGAAGTTCAAAAGCAATGCAAATACTCAAATCATAGTCCAATTCTGGAATAATCATGACTTCTAAAGCGAAGTTTGAGAATTACTTGGCTATTGAACTAGCTGGCGGTGCAAGCTGGCATCCTGATGGGAAACAGATCGCTTTCACCTCGAATGCATCAGGTCAATTTCAGATTTACATCTGTGAGGTTTCAAAAGGCAAAACTATGCCCCGTAAACAGATAACGAATGAAGATGATCGATGTACTGACCCTAGATATCTTCCTGATGGAACCTTACTCTTCAAACGAGACCGTGGAGGTGATGAGAATTTTCAATTAGGACTCGTGGATGAAAATGAGGTTTTGCATTGGTTAACATCAGATTTTGATGCAAAATATCTACCGGGATTGATTACGGAATCTTATCTTTATTTCTGTGCCAATCTAAATGATCGTGCTAGATTTGATGTATACAGATGGAAACTACCTCTTCTTGAAAACAAGCCTGAAGTGATACATGAACCAACAGCAGGATTAGTTCAAGTGACTGCGAGTTCAGAAGATGAGAATTTTATTCTTATGACTCAATTCATCGGTAATATGGACAGACACATCTTATTGCTCAACATTGAGACAATGGAGGTTGATGATTTAACCTCTGAACTCTGTGGGAATTTACCAACAAGATGGGAGGTAGTAAGATGGATTGATGAAGAAAATATCATTGTTGTGACCGATTATGAATCAGATATCAAAAGGCTAGGTGTTCTTAAGATTTCCAAACAGTTTGTTCGATTAGAAGATTTCATGGAAAAAATCGATTTCGAGATAGAAGATCAATTTGCATACTCAAAGGATTCAATCTGGACATATTTTATTGAAAATCAAGAGGGGTATACAACTATTCACAGAGCCAAGTTCACAAAAGATACTGTAAGTGATCATGAAGTTCTTTCATTTCCAATAAGAGGCGTAGTCCCTTCAGGAGATTCAAGGTCTTGGATTTTTGCACTAAGTCTATCACCAGACGAACATATGTTAGCTGTCACTTTAAGTTCTGGGGTGCAACCTACTAATGTGTGGATAGTTAGTATCAGGGACATGACAAGTTGGCCAGCCACTCAAGTCAGTATAGCTGGAATTGATCCATCGACCTTTATTGAGCCAACCCTACATAGATTCGAGAGCTTTGATTCTCTAAGTGTGCCATATTTCAGATTCATACCCAATGGAGATATACCTCGTAAAGGATGGCCTGCAATCTTTCTGATACATGGAGGGCCGGAATCGCAAATTCGTCCCGATTTCAATCCAGTGATTCAATTCTTTCTTGCCTCTGGATTTGCAATAATTGCACCAAATATCAGAGGGAGTGACGGGTACGGTAGAAAATATCTAGACTTAGATAACATTGAGAAAAGGCTCGATTCCATTAACGATATTCGATATTTGGCATTTCATATCAAGAAAAATGATGAAGAAATCAATGGAGATTGCCTTATAATATATGGAGGCTCGTATGGTGGATTTGCGGTTTTATCTTCAATGACAGAATATCCAGATATTTGGAGAGCAGGTGTGGATTTAGTAGGGATATCCAACTTCGTGACATTCCTTCAAAATACTGCTGCATGGAGGCAACCTTTGAGAGAATGTGAATATGGCAGTCTTGCTGATGATATGGACACACTAATCAGAATTAGTCCAATACACAAAGTAGACAAAATAGCTGCTCCTCTTTTTATTATCCAAGGAGATAATGATGAACGGGTACCGCTTTCTGAGTCCATCCAGATATATGAAAAACTCAAAGAGAAGGGATTAGAAGTACGAATGATGCGATTTGCAGACGAAGGACATGGCTTAGCTAAACTGGAAAATAAAATCAAGGCATATACTGAGGTTCTGCACTGGTTGAAAGATATCATAGAATCTGTCAAAGATCAATAGCTCTAATCCTTACCAAAAAATAAAACAGAGTAATAACATGAATCTATACTAGGTCAACACATCAATTTTTCCAAATCACTAAATTGAGAGAACTAAGTTTATGACAAAATTGAGCTTGGTATCTCATCAACAATAGTGAGGGATTTTTGGCTATCTACATCATCTAATGCCTATGACATAGTACTCTTAAAGACAATTTATGAAAACTGATTAGGTAAGATCTGCATGGCCGAATCAGAGAAGATGCGCTGGGACCTCTCTCAGCTGGTGGAATTCGATGACCCAGGTTACATCGAAGAGCAATTGACAGCTGCTGTCAAAGCAGCAGAAGAGATGCGGCTGAAATATCGAAGTAAGATAGAATCTTTTCAAGCAAAAGAACTTCTAGATATGCTTGAATCAG
>SDOA01000019.1 GCA_004524595.1 Candidatus Thorarchaeota archaeon
CCATCTGCAGGACCTGAGATATTTGCTGGACTGAGAATTGGCTTTGGAATTGGTTGGATGTGTCTTGTTGCTGCAGAGATGATTGGTGGACGTGTAGGTCTAGGATACCTCATCTGGATAATGCAACAAGTTGGGCGGACTGGAGCAGTAATCTCAAGTATGCTTTTGATTGGATTGATTGGATTCTTGATAACATACTTTTTCCTCCGAGTTGAGAGGAGTCTACTCAAGTGGAGACAGGCTGTTTCAGTCTAGTTCTGACCATTGCTTTCTCCTGTTCAACTTTCAGAACATCAAGAATCTGACTTCGATAAGCAAGGCATTCATGGGATGTTCTCGTTCTTGGTTTAGGAATCTCAATGACATATTCAGCAATAATCTTAGCCGGAATGTTGCTCAAGACAAGAATTCTATCTGACATGAATACTGCTTCATCCACATTATGTGAAACAAAGAGGATTGTTGAACCTGTCAGTTTTTGAATTCGTAGAAACTCCTCTTGGAGATAATTTCTCGTCTGAGCATCAAGATTGGACAATGCCTCATCTGCCACAAGGATATCTGGTGTTACTATCAGGCTCCTTGCCATCTCTGTCTTTCGAGCTTGACCTCCAGAAATCTCATGGGGGTAATTATCCTCAAGTCCCTCCATTCCTACAATCCGAATAATATCATCCGATCGTTTCCTTCTCTCTTCTCGAGAAACTCCGCTTATTTCAAGTCCAAACTCAATATTCTGCCTGACGGTTCTCCAAGGAAAGAGTGATTCTTGCTGGAAGATATATCCAACACGATTGTGTCCTGGTTTAACTTCATTTCCATCAATGAAGACCAGTCCCTCATCAGGTTCGAGTAATCCTGCAATCATCTTCAAAAGGGTCGTCTTACCACATCCACTTGGTCCAACAATGCTGAGCAGCTCACCTTCTGCTACTTCAAAACTGATATGGTCTACAACCTCAATCACTTCAGAGTCACCATTTTTATACGACTTTGTTAGATTCTGGACCTTCAGTTTGGGCATTTTTCTATCCATATTTGTAGTAGAATGTTCCTCTGTTAAATGCTATGTTGTTAACAGCCACTTTGGATGGGGGGAGGCTGACCGCACAAAGTAAAAAAAGGCACTCATAACATTCTCAAGTAGCATTGGACAACAGTATCTTTAACAGATTTCGCCATGTGAAGGGTATTGTATGTTCAATACACAATTCGGAAGGTTACTGACTTGGGTTCGCCAAAAATTCTATTTGAAATAGACGAAGACGAGAGTACTAGTGCAATTGCAGTTGGTGATATAACGGGTTCAGGTCTTGCTGAGCTATGTACTGGCGGACGCGATGGTGTCCTCCGACTCTACGATGCTAACAAGTCTGAGATTGCATTTCTTGCTCAACATGATGTAGGGGGAAGTATTCTGTCCATCAAGATAGCAGATGCTAATAATGATGGTCAGATGGAAATAATCATTGGAAGAGCTCTAGGTCCAAAGGAAACCCCTGGTGTTGATGGTACTGTCCAAGTCTATAGGTTTGCTCTTAGTGGTCAGCTTGAACTCATTGGCCAATTTCCAGTAGACAAATTCGTTACTACTGTGCATGTTACTGATGTGACCGGAGACGAGAAGAATGAGATTCTCGTTGGAGGAAGTGATTCCACCTTACGAATCCTCCAGATGGATACTGATAACAAACTCACAGAATTCTGCAAATATAAATTGGATGACATGCCCCTAGCGATTGGAACTTGTGATGTCATTGGTGATGAGATTGAAGAGATAGTGACAGGCAGTAGGGATAAGACCTTGAGAATCTTCAAGGTTCATGACCATTCTGTTGAACAGATTGAGGTCCTTGAGTTACCTTCACCTGTTGTTTCTCTTGCTTCAGGAGACATTCTCGGTGACAGGAAAATGGAACTCGGAGTTGTCACCAGAGATGGCTCAATTCGTGTATATCGAAATGAGGAGAGCAAGTTCGACCTCTTCTCAAAGTTAGAAAATGTCAATGCGTTATCTATTCGAATCGCAGAGATGAATGCAGACCACATGGATGAGATTGTTGTTTCCACACAGGACCATAAGATTCGCTTCTACAATCTCTATATGGCTGACCTGATAGAACTTGCAACAGTGGATATTGGCAAGAAGATTCTATCAATAAATGTGGGTGATGCTGGGGGCGATGGACGGAAAGAGGTGCAGGTTGGGGTTTCTGATGGTCCTCTCAAGGTGATTGAGGGACTCTACAAGATCATTCCGATTTTTGAGGTCAGCCCCGATGCCAAGGCTGGTACAGCTCTCAAAGGAACAATCACTGTGTATAATGTTAGTGATGAACCCGTTACTGGCATCTCAGGGAAAATCTATCATTTTCCAAAAGATCACATGGATGTTGAACCTCAGCAGTTACGCTTTGATCTTGCGGCCGGCGAGTGCAAGACCGTTGATGTCCAGCTCCTCCCAAAGGCTGAGGGTACAGTGATAGTACGCCCCATAGTCTTGATGTGGACAGATGTAAGTGGACAGGTCAAACAAGTGACCACTCCTGAAACTGCTATTCTAGTTGAAAAGGGAGAATTCATGGCTGCAGCGGCTGACGTTGCCCCAGTGCCAATTGAACCCATATCCTCGTATGAACCACCTGATACCCTCGTAGAAGAGGACTCACCTTTCGGGCAAGTTGTTGGTACTGGATTTGGCGGTATCGAAGTAAAAGAGGCTGCTGCAAAAATTCTCGAAGAGACCATGCCTGAAGATAGTTCTGATACTCTAAGAGCAGCAGAACAACTCCTTGACCAGCTCTTTGGTGCAGAAGAGGCTACTTCTGCTATGACTGAGATTGATGATATTGAGGCGCTTATCGCAGAGCCAACCCCCAAAGAGGCCACAGTCGCCGCTATGGTGACTGACGATGAGAGTGCTATTGTCACTGAGATAAAGAATCGACGACCAAAACCTCCACGACCTGGTCAACCTCCTGATTCATATCAGTACTTGTTCAAGCTCATGGTCATCGGGGAGGGTGCTGTGGGTAAGACCACACTTGTGAATCGTTACGTCACAGGAACCTTCGAACGTGACTACAAAACCACTATCGGGTCGCAATTCGCCGTCAAACTAACTCATATATCACCCCCAGAGGCTGATTACGCAACAGGTATTAAAATACAAGCCTGGGACGTTGCTGGGCAAGCTCGTTTCAAGGCGGTGCGTAAGATGTACTATTCTGGCGCTGCTGGTATTATTGTGGTGTTCGATGTGACTCGACGGCGTTCCTTCACAGAATTGTCGAAGTGGATTCAAGAGGCAGACGAATCGATTGGTACTCGTGTGCCTATGCTCGTGGTTGGGAACAAGACAGACTTGCCCGATCGAGCAGTTCCATCAGATGAGGCAAAGCGTTGGTCAGAGGAACAGGGATTCCTGTACATGGAGTCCAGTGCAAAGACTGGTGAGGGTGTTGCTGACATGTTCACAGTCCTAGCTGAGATTATGTGGAAAGAAGCCCGTCGTCATACTGAGAGTAAGAAACAGGAGATGTAGTCTAAGCAGGTACAGGTTTCCAACATGGTAGATTCAACCTGCTCTTAATCCAAGATTTGGTCATCTCTTCCTCAATAGATCGCCCTGGATTTGTACAATGACACCACACACTACTATTAATCGTGTGAGAACCTATGCAATAGTAGCAATTCTGACACCGTTTGACAATAGATAACTTCCCTGAAACGACTGGAGGTTCAGGTTTCTGCGTTCTCTTCCCAGGACTTTCAAACGGAGTGGTTGGTACATCCTTCCTATGCTTCTGTAGTGTCTTCAGTGCCTCTTTTTTCAACATCATGGCAACATACTCCTCGTCGTCCATCTTTGTTATAGTTCCTGTATCCTCTTCTTCCTCTAATTCTACAAAGTCATCAAGCAGTTCAGTCACTGAAACATCCTCAATCGTTTTTATTCTTTTACGTTTCCACATCGACTACACTATCCTTTTCACATGCTTGATGCGACATGGATTCTCCATAGTCCCACCTACATTATCTCTTATCGTGAAAACAAATAAAAAATCTATTGTTCCCGACATTGGCCGTTGTGGACTCTAGGTCTATTCTAACACTTTCTTGCATTCACGAACTCCCATATCGAATGCCTTGGCATTGGTTGTGCCCTCTCCCAGAACGGTTTCCAGAGATCCTCTAATGGTCCCCTCTTGAAGCGGAATGCCTTCAATGATCGAGAGTGCTCCAAGCATGAACGCGTTCAGGACACGCTTTGTTCCTACGTTCTTTAGGACTATATCCGTATCAAGCACATAGATTCTCTTACACACATTCCCAAGAATATCGACAATCTTCTTCGAAGCAGGGTACTCCTTACCTCCACTGCTTATGTCTACAGAGGGAATCTTCGACAGGCTCATGATGACAATAGTCCTATTCCCAGCGAAATCTAGTGCAGCACGAAGCGTTTCAATTGGTTCTAGACCCAGAATAAGATCGACTTCGCCTTTCGGAATCAAGGGGCCCCAATCGCTCTTTCCTATTCTCAGATGAGTAAGGACACTCCCACCCCTTCTCGAAGCGCCAAAGGTATCACCCACCACAGGTCGGAGACCCTGCTGTATAGTAGCATCAGCCAGTACTCTTCCGCATACAAGGTTACCTTGACCTCCTACCCCTGCAATTAGTATATTGAAAGGGTCTCTCATTTCTTTCTAACCTCATTAATAGCCTCATGCGGACAGATATCTATACACGCTCTACATTGTATACAGAGATTGTCAAGAATGACTGGTTGACCTCTCTCACTGTTCCAGCTGATGGCGGGACACCCAAACTCAGCCGCGCATATTTTGCACTTCTCTCCTCGACAGAGTTCTTGATTGATAGTGATGTGTGATCCTTCAGATGGTGTTTCTCGTCTAGCCTCTTCGAGTCTACAGACACTATCCACAAGGATTATCTTCAGTCCCTTCTTCTTGATGGTTGTATGGAGAAGGTCTACGAGTTCTGGAATATTGTTTGCATCGCCCTTCGCGAAATAATCTGGTTGAATTGCTTTGGCAATATCTTCTATCTGAACTCTACGAAACTTCCTCTCCTGGTATTTTGAACCAGGGTGTGTTTGAAATCCTGTCATAGCTGTTGTCGCGTTGTCCAAGATCACAAATGTCAAGTCTGCATTTTTGTGTTTAGCATTCACAAGCCCAGGGATACATGCATGGAAGAATGTGGAGTCCCCTGCGACAGAGATAATCTTCCCATCAAGACCAAATCGCTCTAATTGTCCTAATCCACAGGCTACACCAATTCCAGAACCCATTGCCTGCATCGAGTTCATTGCTTCATCATAGAACACTCCCAGAGAATAACAACCTATGTCTCCTGCTAGGAAGAGATTCTCAGCCATCCGCTTGCGGACTTTCCGTATTGCCCAGTAGAAGTTCCTGTGTGTGCACCCTGCACAAAATGTGAGTGGACGGTTGACTAGGAAATCAGGGTAGACAGTCTCCTTTCGGGTAATCCTTAGTTCTAATAGGTCCGCAAGTGCATCTCTCATTATATCAGTGGTCATCTCACCATAGGCAGGGATGATTCCTGATCTCTTACCGTGGAATACTAGATGTTTCTCATTATTAGCTGTGAGCGCCCTCACTTCATCTTCAACAAATGCAGCCACCTCTTCGGAAAAAAGGACAGCCTTGGTGTTTTTCAGCGAGTCAATAATTAGATCTATTGGCAATGGATAAGTCGTTACCAGATTAAGTACATCTACTCTCTCTGTATCCATTAGACGAATTGCCTCTTTTGAATATTGATGACTAATGCCACTAGATATGATCAAGAGGTCAATATCATCAATCGTAGGAACTCTATTCCATTTTGAAGCCGTGAATTTCTTCGTTATCTTCTTCATCTTCTCCAAGAGGTCTCTATGCTTTAGATGAGGATTTGGAACATTGTAGAAACCTCTCTTTGGAAGACTTGCGCTCCAGTTTCGTTCTGGAATTTCTCCAAGGGTAACAAGCCCACTCGAATGGCTAAGTCGTGTTGTATTCCGAATGATGACAGGAATCTCAAATTCTTGAGATGTTTTTACTGCGTAAGGTACGAGGTCTTTTGCTTCTTGATATGTAGAAGGCTCTAAAAGAGGTAACTGAGCAGCTTTTGCATAGAATCGAGAATCTTGCTCATTACTTGAACTATGCCCACGAGGGTCATCACATACAATAATGACAAGACCTCCCTCTCCAGATCCTGAGAGATTGAGATTAAGTAGAAAATCAGAAGCAACATTCATTCCTAAAGATTTCATTGCACTGATTGATGGTATCCCTGCCCAACTTGCTCCAGCAGCAGCTTCAAGGGCTACTTTCTCATTGACGCTCCACTCTACATAGATATTGTACTCTGTTGCTGCGGTATGAAGAGATGTAGTAATCTCAGTGGATGGGGTGCCTGGATATGATGCACAAAAGCCTATCCCCGCTTCAAGTGCTCCTCGAGCAATAGCTTCATTTCCACTCATCAGTCTCTCTGATTTCTTATTTATCATTCCACTAGAGAAACTCACAGTGTATCAGAAAACACTTTCGAATTTGAATATTCCTTCCAGAAAAGAAAAAAGGGGGCTATGAAATATCCTCTAGAAGCGAAATGCCTGATGAACGAGAAAGCGAGCCCTCAGAAGCGAAAAAGATCACATCACTCCACTCCATTTCCCATGACAAAGATGTAGATGGATTGAATTCTGCTGCAATCGTATGGCGATATGCTAAATCCAAAGGTCTCGAATTCAGCGTAGCACTCACGGATTACGGGGCATTTGAGCCTGTGTTCTCCAATGTAGCATTAAGACGAAATACTTTGATTGTTGTTTCCGATCTTGGTGTGGATGATACTACGTTACCTTCTGTGATGAAAGGTCTCTCTCGTGCTGTTTCACAGGGTTGCAGAGTTGTCTGGCTAGACCATCATCAATGGTCTGAAAAGGCTATCAAAGCAATCCTCGCACTTCCAAACAAACCTATTCTGAAAATCAATCATGAGTATTGTGCAGCAGAGATTGTATACAAGGTCCTGATGCCTAGAGACCCAATAAGTGAGGAATTGGCTAGTATCGCCCATGACACTGATTTCAATTTACGAGAGATTCCAGCTGCAAATGCGCTAACAGATGCAGTTTCAGTTCTTCGATTTGGAGCAATCGATCGGAAAGAGGACACTTCTGAAGCTCTCTATCCAATTCTCTCTCAACTAGCAGAGTCTGGAATCGAAGGAATATGGAATAACTCTCAACAGAAATTCAAGGATCACCTATTGCAACAGCGTGTTGAACATTATAGTAAAGAAAAGACCAAAAAGATGCGAAAAGCTCTATCCGGTCATTGTGATAGTGTTATCCATGATCGACTTGTTCGTATTGTGGAAATTCCAAGCGGAGTAACGTCGACAGATATGGGAACCTTTGCATCAGTCCCCGAAAACCTTGAGTTTGACGGAAAATCACTCAAGATTGCTGATCTCTTATTAATGGTAAGCCCGGGCGGCATGTTGGGGATTCGTCGTGGTAATGAAAATGTCCTCTGCAATATGGCTGCTAAACTATTCAATGGCGGAGGTCACCCCTTTGCAGCCGGAGGAGAATATGGTCTCTATGAGAATTTCCAAGCTGTATGTGATGACCTTTTTGTAACACTATCAAAGAATAAAGAATGGTTAGTAGAATCCTAAGAGCTCTTTTTTGAAGTTATCATCTGTTCCACAATCTCTATGACACTCATTCCCTCTTTAAAGAGCGTGTCGAATGTATTTACCGCATCATCAATGAGACCTGGATTATCTTGACGATGAATTAGTGCCGCCACATCTGATTCAGCTGAATGTGTTAAATACAATAACATCTTCTCATTATTCAGACTGACCATACGATACGTGGGGGTGAAATCTTTGGCAATTTTTAGAGAAATATTACCTGTTGCAGCAAGAGCTCTAAATGAATCCCCTATATTTTTTAGATATTTTATAATAAGATCAGTAGTAAATTCTTGATGTTTCTGAGGTAATAATACGCTGGTTATTTTTACTCCATCTCTTGATTTAGCCATAAGTTTCTGTTCTGCGAGTCCACTCTTTTTTAGACCCCCATCAAGAAGGCTTCCAGGAGCCAAAACACGTATGATGTCACCTGCTTTTGCTAAATCCACGAATTCTCGAATGACTGTTGTTCTTACATTCTCAATTCCTTCAATGATTACCGAACCCTCAATAGGTGCAATACCCACTAATTGATTGTATGCTGTGATTGCTAAATCCTGGGGATTTATAATCTTTAAGAGATTGTATTTTGTTGTAAGGTCCTGTCGGTTTGATAAGAGTATTGACAATATCTTATTACGTTTCTTTTCTATAGCTTTAATCAAACCAATTTTAGTAATAGTAAATTGCTTTGGATGTTGAATAGGATCTACAGTTATGAACTCACCATCCTCAAGTTCGCTGAGCAATCTGTATAGATATGCTTTGGTGTATTTTTTTCTATCAAGTACTTTCAACTGTGTTTCAATTTCTCTATAAGTAATATAATTCGAGAATCCACCAGCGGCTAAGAGAATTGCTTTGAAGACCATCATCACGTTAGAATTCATATCAATGCCTATTTTTTCAAGATTTTTTTCAGTGCCCCTTTTTGACATCATTAGTCAAGCCCCCCATATTCAAATATATCAATGCCATTTTCGTAGTCGGTATCGAAGCTTATTATTGCATTATCCACAAGCTCTGGATTAGATTCTCTCGGAAGCCATGTTGCTGAAAATGGGTTCTCAGACACAATTAGTACAATTCCCTCAGAATTTCGCCCAATGAATTGATATGTTGCATCCTCTCTCAGGTTAATTCTGTATCCGAGATTATATCCCTGCTCTCTCCACATTCTCAATATTCTGATACGAGGGGCTAAGGTATTAGGGTCAATTTTCTTGTGTTCTACTCCCTTAAAGATGACTCCCTTTTGAAGAAGATTTTCGATTAATTTCAGTCTCAATGGAGTTAATTCATCAAATCGATAAAGCCATTCCACGGTTAACCTGATGATATCACCCTTTTTCAAATTTCTGTAGATTTTTTCGTCAAGCAAGTGGAGAATATTCTGCCATTCAACAGCAAAGACGGGTTTTTCCAACTCCTTCTCTCCTGCTGCTAGATCTGTCAATTCTGACTGAAGTAATTCTGCATCTATATCCGAGATAGATCTAATTTCCATATCAAGCTCTTTTAGTTCGTTTTCGAACGAATTCATTTTCCCTTTTATAGAATCTTGAATTGCTTTGTGTATTAGCCTTACATTTGAGTTATACCCATGCCTATGGCTACTTCTATCAACTTCTACATAACCTGTCCTTTCAAGCCAAGAAAGACTTCTGTAAATAAGAGAGTCCTTCCCTTTCCTTCCACCTTCATCTATTTCCAATTGTGCTCGCAATGTTTCAAAATCTACGTACATCTTTGGGTCATTTTGAGATTTGAGAAGAGCACCAAGAACAACCATGTCTTTACTATTCAGGTCAACCTCAAGTATTTCTATCGCGTTTTGGAAAACATCCTCAGACATTCCCTCATATCTCCCTAATACTCTGGTTCAGGGATTTTTCCCGCATTACCGGATAGTATCTTACTAATTAATCCTCTGGGTGATGCTCCAAAAGCTTCGAAATCCTTCGGATTCATTTCGAGCACTGATTTTCCCTTCCTCCAATCCTTGTCAAAGGACCGTACTGCGTTGTCAATAAGATCTGGATTGAATTTCCTTGTAATCCATGTTGCAGTGACTGGATTCTCGTTTATAATGAGTGCCATGCTCTCTCGGTTGAAGGTTATTTGATTGTACGTCTTTGGCCCACTGTAGAATTTAGCATTGAATTTAATCCCTCTTTTTCGCATATCTATGACTTTTTCTACCATTCCTAATAGTCCCATTAGATTATCCTTTATTGATTCATTATCTTCCATCTTGAAAATATCAGTTGTCACTAGATATCGAATATCCGCACCTCTCTCTGCAGCCTCAAAGAATTTCACTAATCGGTCTGTTGTTGAATTGTTAATCCACGGTCCCACCCATAATAATGTGGCTCGGACAACATCTCCCTTTTTTGCAAAATCGAGCATATTGTATCTCAGAACCCTGTGTAGCTCATCAACACCCCTAACAACTCGTGAGCTGACCTCTTCTTCTCTTCCTGCTACGTTCTTAATAAATTCTTGAGATAGCCTTCCGCAGTCGAGAGCATTCAATTCGTCTATACTCTTTTTGATTTCGCTCTCTTTCGATTCAAGATCCTTTAGCTTTAGATTCTTGAGGCGTTCAAGTCCTGCCATCACTGTGTTTACATCTGCGATATAGCGTTTCCTATGAGCAGTGGGATTTTCAATCCGGATTAATTCTGCATCTACAAGCGATTTCAGCACCCGATGGACCCATGCCTTAGACAATTTGAGATTTGGATCTTCTTTCATCAGTTGATCGTAGATGTCACTAAAGTTCAAGGGAATCGGTGGATCTGATTGCAGTCGAAGAATAACTCCAAGAATGTTCATCATTCTTGATTCTTGCCGGTCGCCTGCAATGAATCCACACAGTTCTAGTGCTTCCGCAAGAGTATTGTTTATGGACATAAGCCTCACTCCTTACTCACTCTTGAGTAAGAATCGAAAATTGTATAGTTACTAACTTGATGACTGTATACAACCAAGCGATATATATAGGCTGTTATTGCTATAAATATCAAGCAGCTGCTTGCTGCAAAAAACTCCGGGTGGATGGCTTTACGGTAATCCACAACGGGCATGGTACAGGGCGTTACGAAGCAGGCGGCACGGGGGGGTGTCCCTGCTTCTCTTCTTTTTTATTAATTTATAATCCACTTACAGCAATCGCACGCATGTATCCTATACCAATCTTTGAGACCATCGGAAGAAAATCTGTCATGAGCGTCATATAGGTTGTAACGCTTGCATGCCCCTGTATGAGTTCGTTCAGAGTCTGTGCATCGAGTTGACCAAGGACAATCTCTGCTGCAGCAATGGGGTCGTTGAACATGGCATATTTAGAAACTGCCCACATTCCTTTGCCAGTATTAGTGATGTTTGAGGCAAGCTTACTCTTTCTGTAATCTTTCTCATATTTTTCAACGCTCTTCTTAGAGAAGTCGCCTGAGTCAACCATTCTCTTTGCATGCCTTGCTAATACTTGTCCTGCGTGGAAACAAGTTGTTACACCGCCTCCCACTATGGAAGAGACCTGACCGGCTGAGTTACCGCAGAGCGCTACACCTGCATCTGTGAACTTAGGAATGATTCCAGCACAAGGAACAACGCCGCCATTGATTGCGGCTATCTTTGCATTCTGAGTTTCTAAATGCGTCTTCATGTATTTACGAAGGACATCCTGCATTGGAGGCAATTTATGCCAATTCTCTTTCGAAGAAGGTACCCTGCCAATTCCAAGATTGACCTCCGTTTCAGATCTCGGGTACAACCAGAGATAGCCTAAGCCTACATCCTTTCCCACGAAAAAGTATGCTATATTAGGGTCAATATTTTTGCAGTTCGTCAATTTGAAACGGTAGCCATAGCTCAAAAGCCACTTTGGATGAGTAAAACCTGCAGTTTCGGAAACCCTGCTGAATGAACCATCAGCTCCTACTGTGAGACTTGCTCGTTCCTCTTGGTCATTATTGTACTTGACACCGACCACAGAATTTCCTTCTCTGATGACTGTCTTTACCCTTGCCTTGTATCTGAACTCGGCTCCATTAGCAAGCGCTCTATCTCTCATTAGTTCTTGACACTTATCTTCATCGAGCAAATACGAGTTACCCAGGAGTGTTCGATCAACAACGATATTGGAACCCGTATCAAGACTCTCTCCGACAATTGAAGTGAACTTGTTGCCAATATATTCTGAATCCGGTCGCACACGCAAGAGATTCAAGGCCTTATCTGTAACGAGTTCTCCCATAAGAGAGTCTGTCACAGCTGCACGTTTTTCTAGAACAAGAGTCTTCAATCCGAATTTTGAAGTCTGTTGCACAGTCATGAGTCCAGCAGGCCCCGTACCTGCTACAATTATGTCATAGACCATAATCGAATCACCTGAGAGGATGTATGCCTCCACAAGTTGTTGTATCTATATCTCTTTCCCTGAAGACGCATTACTCTTGCTAATCGTATATTTGGATAAATATAATACAAACTCAGATTATTAGACAAATCTAGAAGGTCTAAATATGAGAGCTAGATCCCTTGGTTATTCAGCTTACATGATTTTGTCCATAATGGCAAGTCTTACTATAGCCGCGATACCCGCAATTATCCTATTTGCATATGTTGTTCAAAATACGACCACCTTTCTCAATAGTCTGGGATGGCCATTTGTTAACATCTATGAGCTTGCCAGACCACATCTAACAACCCTCTTCCATCCCTTCATAGTTGACTATTTCTGGTTATTTGTCCTCTTCGTGCCATTGGGTCTTACCTGTTATGGTGTATTCCTCGGTACGTTGTTAGGAATGTTCAAACTCTCCAGAAGAGGAATTCCCTTCTTGGAGGATGGCTACTACGAAGCTGAAAGTGAATCTTGGCTCTTGTACGAATTCTTCGAGGTCTATTATGTCCTGTTCCCATATTTTGCAGGCTTCTTCTCAGTCTTTCTGGATACGAAACCTCGACACCAAGCATTCGGTGCAAAGATTGGTAAGAATACAATCATTGGTAATGGACGTCTGTTTAACCCTGAAAGAACAATAATTGGTGATAACTGCTTCTTTGGATATGATGCTATCTTAAGCGGTCATGTGTATGAAGGTCGACGTCTCTATCTCAAAACAGTGAGGTTAGGCAATAATGTAACTGTTGGAGCTAATGCTGTTGTACTTCCAGGTGTAGATATTGGTGATGATGTGATTATTGGTGCAAACACAGTTGTTCCAAAAGACGCTACTATTCCTCCAAATACTATTTGGGTGCACGGAAAAGCTATTCCACGAAAACCAAAAAGCACAATTGAGGCGCTTCATCAGCCAATTGGGGGTCCGACAGCTCTTGAACCCGATGATGCAGCTGATACACCTGCTGAAGGTGAAAGGTTGTAAATCTCTATGTCCTCCACAACAGTAAGAGAAATTCACTTGGCGGTCTTTAATTGAGATTATTGATGTTGCATCTAGAGAGTTTTTGGTACCGACCTGATGAGGTGAATATAGAGCCTGTTTCGTTTGGAGAGACTCTTCTAATCTGGATTCACTCTGAGCAAGCAGATGAACAGAATCGTTCAGGTGTCTTCAGAAAAATGGTAAAAAACATCCGTTGGCTTGCTCAAAAAGTGGGCTGTATGAATATAGCTTTACACTCATTCGCGCATCTTGATGATAGTAAATCAAAGCCTGAATTTGCTGATGTGTTGATTGCTGATGTAGCCTCGAAGCTTGAGAATCAGGGTTTTAATATTCACATTGTACCGTTTGGACAGTTCAATGAATTCAGCATGCATGTGAAAGGTCCTTCTCTGGCAAAGGTATTCAAGCGATTCTAGGTATATGCAAATGTAGTCTTTAGATGAGTTCATAACAGACTGACCTGAGTGTAAATATGATGCCAGATACTAAGCCAAAATATACTCCTCGGGGGTATCAGACCTACATCCTAGATAGAGTGAGTGAGACAAAAGATACTCCTTTCTTATTGGAGCTCGATTGTGGCTTAGGAAAACGTTTCATAACCCATCAAATTGTTACAGAGAAGTTTCCAAAGACCGGAATTATCATTGTTGTTCATTCTTCGACCTCTCTAGTAGAAACGATGGACTATCTCCGAAGTGAGTATGGAGGTCTTGAAGAAGATCTTGGGGAACTTTCTTCACGCATTCCCTCTGGGCATAGAAAGATGAATCTCCGTGAGAAAAGGGTCATTATAGCTACGCCTCAAGTATTAACGAGTACATTTGAGAAAGATCCCACCCTCTTTGAGCGGTTTAAGATTGTACTAATCAATGAAGTGGACACACTCATCCGCAGGACAGGAGGTCGAACAGCTCTTGTCTTTCCATGGATTAGTCTTCTCTCCTATCTTTCTGACAAGTGGATAATCGGGATGAGCGGGACTATCAGGGATGACCATGCGGTGTTTACCCCAGAACAGGTCATTATTCGTAATGAGTTAGATACTTTGAAAGAATATATTCCTGGAGCGCAAGTAATCACGATGGAAGATCTTTATGGCACAGATGTTGAAGATTTTCTCGAACCCACATTACTATCAATAGGTTCAGTGAACGATTCGAAAATTCGTTCAATATCCAAGGTTCTAGACGAGCTCATACGCAACACAAGGGTTGAGATCATGAGCGAATTGGAAGAAGATGGGAATCTTGATATTGTCGATGGTGATTCGAGACGTGTGCATCTTCTTCTTGAGAGATTGCCCGTCAATGAGGACCTAAAGGGGCGATATTCAAGTCTTTTAATGCTGCGCAAATATGTATACGCAATGCCTCCAAAGCAGTTCTTACGTATGTTCTATGGCGATTATATAAAGCATTATTTTAACATCAATGACCTTCGGAGAGTACTACCAGCAGTCTCAGCAAAGACCATCCAAATTTTGAAGATTGCCTCAGAACACAAGAAAACACTTGTTCTCACTTCCTATCTCGAAATGGTTTCACAAATTGAAGAGATACTTGAAAAATCTGGTCTATCAGTTCTGACCATAACAGGACAGACAAGGGACAAAGGTGAAGTTCTTCGTTCCTTTAGAGAAGATTCTAACATACGGGTCCTTGTAATGTCTCCCGTTGGTGAACGGGACTTAGATATTCCCCATGCTGATGTCATGGTTGTCTGTGATACTATTAACACAACTAAAACAATGTATCAAAAATTCAAACGAACAAGGGGTGGTCTTGTCATACTTCTAGTCTATTCTGGCACATCTGAGGAATTGAAGGTTCATAGACTGATGAATAGCATCTTGAAACGTTATCCTTGGTCCACTGCAATCATGGAACCTTCTAACGAGAGGCTTGCATAGTCCTGTCATTATCATTATAAGAGTCGTATATTATCGACAGCACGAACTACATTGACCACCGAGTCTGATATACCTCTGCCAGAGATGTTTAGCATTGGTGTTGATATTATTGAGGTGAAACGGTTTAGAGATTTAGATCTAAAATCTCCTTTTATCAACCGAGTCTTTACGTTTCAGGAGATAGCCTATTGCTTTGGTTATTCAGACCCATCATCCCATCTTGCAGTGATATTTGCCGGCAAGGAAGCCGTGACAAAGTCATTGAGTTCCAAAATCACACTCTCGATGAAGTCCATCGAAATATTACATGATAAAGATGGATCACCACAGGTGCATCTCAGCCATCTATCTGATATCAAAATAGAGCTCAGCCTGGCACATTCAAAAGAGTACGCAGTTGCAGTTGCCATGGTGATTCCTAAATCTCAAACAGCGAATAGCCTCCTCTTTCAGAATTTATTAAATGAGAAAACCTCAGAACTTCTACCAAGGAAGTGATTGATTATGAGCGGCATCGATGAGAGAATTTCTGCTATTCTGGAACCTGTAAAAAAAGATCCATCATACTTGAACCTGTGGAGCGCCTATAAGAAAATCCAAATTCTTGACTTAAAGACACCCATAGATGATAAGAATGGAGTTCATTTGGCAGTAATCGGCTCTACAACACTTGAGCCTCTCGCCGCATGTCTTGATATCAAGACAAGGCTCGCAGGATTCAATGTAGAAACCTTTGTTGGTGGATTCAATACTTACCGTCAAGAGGTGCTGGATAAGAAATCTTCTTTGTACAAGGCCACTCCAGATGTTGTTGTACTTTCGATTGATGCATGGTCAATCCTTGATAAGATGTTCATTGCGAGTTTTGTTCGAATGAATGATAAAGAGCTCAAATCGATCCAGAAAGAAATAGTGAGTGACATTAGCTCAATCACCAATGAACTCGAGTCTAACACTTCTGCTCTTATTCTTGTTAACAATTTCATTGTTCCTGTATTCTCTCCATTTGGTATAGTTGATAATAAACAGGAAATGGGTCTTAGAGAGTTCTTTATTGAATTAAACATCTCTCTGACAAAGATGCTTCAGAAGAATACTCGTTCCTTTATTGTCAATTTGGATACTATTGCCAGTAACTTTGGGAAATCACGGATAATAAACTGGAACACCTGGTATCGTGGATCTGTACCATTTAGTGAGCAATTCACACCTTATCTTGCTGATGAATATACACGTTACATTCTCGCACTGCGGGGACGAACAAAGAAATGCATCGTTCTTGATTTAGATAATACTCTGTGGGGTGGTATCATAGGAGAAGATGGTATTGAAGGGATCAAGCTTGGAAACACCTCTCCTGGTGTAGAGTATGTCGATTTTCAAAAAGTACTCCTTAGTCTGTATAGCAGGGGCATTATCTTAGCAATTTGTAGTAAGAACAATTATGATGATGCAATCAAAGTATTTCGTGAACATCCTTTTCAAGTTCTAAAGGAAGACCATTTTGCAGCAATGCGAATCAATTGGCAAAATAAAGCTTTGAATCTCGAAGAGTTAGCTGCTGAGATAAACATTGGTTTAGATAGTATGGTCTTTCTCGATGATAATCCCGTTGAGCGTGCCCAAGTATCTCAGATTCATCCTGAAATTTTTGTAGTAGAAATGCCAAAGAACCCAAGACTCTATCGTGAAACGCTTGAGAATCTAAATGTCTTTGACGTTCTCTCTCTCACTAAAGAGGATCTCACTCGAGGAGAGATGTATGCTGGTAAGAGAAAACGAACTGAGTTAGAGAAGAGCGTTACATCCATTGAGGATTTTCTGCGGACACTCGAATTGAGGGTGCGAGTTAGCGAGGTAAATGATTTTGACGCATCTCGGGTCGTTCAGCTGATTGGCAAGACCAATCAATTCAACCTAACAACAAGACGATACACAGATGCTGATATAGATAACTTCAGACAATCGAAAGATGTAGCTGTGTATTGTATGACTGTCCAGGATAAATTTGGGGATGAAGGTGTTGTTGGTGTCGCTATTGTACGTAAGAAGAGCCGAGATTGGTGGATTGACACATTTCTAATGAGTTGTCGAGTCATCGGTAGATCTGCAGAAACTGCCATGCTGGCAAAGATAGTTGCTGATGCGAGAAAGGCAAATGCTGAGAGAGTTATAGGTGAATATATTCCAACGAAGAAGAATCCTCCTGCAGCTGATTTCTACGAGCGTCATGGATTTGGAATGTCTGTATCCTCTGAGGATGGCCTAAACACTTGGGCTCTAAATCTAGAAGAACAGACTGTAGAAGTACCGGAATGGATTGAATTACTAGAGGAATGATAAATGACTGATACAGAAGATCGATTACTTTTCATCCTATCAAAAGCCCTGCTCTTGGACAAGAACGAGATTCATGATGATTTAAGACGCAAGGACTTTGAGCCTTGGGATTCCATGAATCATCTTATCATTGTGAGTGAGATCGAAAATGAATTTTCGATTTTTTTTGAAGATGAAGAGGTAGTTGATATCTGGACAGTGGGTGACCTAAAGCAACTGCTCACAAAGAAACTTGCAGACTAGTTTCTCTGTGGTTCCAATTTCTGTACCATCCTTGCAGGATTTCCAGCAAACAATGTAAGTGGAGGCACATCTTTACTAATGACTGCACCTGCAGCAATAATAGCCCCTTCTCCAATTGTCACCCCGGGTAAAATGATAGCACCTGTTGCGAGCCAAGCTCCTTTTCCAATTACAACCTTTTCTGGTCCCTCGTGGAAAATTTTTCGTTGCTGATGATAGGGACTTGCACCAGAGTGAGCCATTATTTTTACTCCCGGACCGATACTTGCCCAGTCTTGAATCTCGATATATTCTGGATACTCACCATCAATCATGACGAGGAAACCCATGTATACTCCTTTTCCTACATTGACACCACATTTTCTATATACACTAGCTCTGAATTGATAGGATGGTGCAATCCATGCTAGAATTCGAAGAAATCTTCCCAGAAACTTGCCCATTCTTTATCTCTCCATATTCCTGAATGACTCTCTCTTCCATATCACTCTTCTGAGATAATCCGAAAAAACCCAGTTATCAATATCTCCAGTCAAGAGAAGACAAAAGGTTCTATCTCCTTTCCATTTCTTATGTGTATTCCAGTAGGAAACTGCTTCACTTGGCGTCGTACACCATGCATCGATACTATTTGCATGGATACAGATATCGCGAAGGCATCCTACAAACTCCGCCTGTCCCATTCTTATTGGATGAAGATCAAACATGATTACACCCTGCGTTTTTGAGGCTTGTGTTATTGTATCTTTTAATGTCCTGGTCACTTCTTCAGGTCCCATTCCGCGACCATCAATCATGAAGTCGTCGCTCCAGATATTCAACGGGATATAGGTGACTTTGGATGGCTGACCATTGAGATCGACATTAAAGAAATGTTCTTTCTCTCGATGTTCTGAGCGGTAACCAAATCCTCCGTCCCAGACTATCTTGTACTTCTCGAGCATCAATGGCATGTCATCTGTATATCTATCGTATGGAGCTCTGAATCCTTTTACATCAATACCAAGTTTCCTGTAGGTCTGAAGACTGAGTGCAAAATCTCGTTCTCTCTCTTTAGCACTTAGTGTTGGATATCTCACATGATTGTATCCATGACTTGCGACTTCATGTCCCTCTCTTACTATTTCGCGCACAAGTTCAGGTCTCATCTTAGCTATTCCCGCGATAGTTGGGAAGGTAAATTGGCCATCTCCCTCTTCTAACGCTTGGAACATATTTTGGAGAATGATTTGAAATGGTGTTCTATGAAGTCGCATCATGCGTAACAACTGCTTTGGTGCCTTTAGACCCCATCTCTTTGTCAGTTGTCCAAGATAGCTTGAATGCGACATGTTCAGATTCTCAATCTCCTTAGGTAAGAGCTTGTTCTAATCCCGTCATAAGAGTTGTGGGGTATGGATGGTAAGACTTATGCCGAAACCCGTTTGGTGTTATCTTATGAAGCTCAGTCATATTGGTATACTTGTCAAGGATATCGATGAGGGAATCAAACACCACAAAGCCCTCTTTGGATTCGAGCAGCTTGGCGAGATCGTTGATGATTCGACTCAGCGAGTACGTGTTGTCCTGATGGGTCATTCTGAAGATGATCCAGTCAAGATCGAGCTAATTGCTCCCCTTGGTGAGGACTCTCCTGTGACTGACCTCTTGAGGAAACGGCAGTCCTTATACCATCTCTGCTTTGAGGTGTCTGACATTGAGACAGCGAAAGCAGAGGCTCGTAAGAGTGGGGCTATTGTGATTAGCCAACCTGTTGAGGCTCCGCTATTTGGTGATCGGAAGATATGTTTCCTCTTCACAAAAGACCATTATGTCATAGAACTTGTTGAGTCTGAACATTAGACTTCTGCAACAAATGCACTTGCAAAGAGATCAAAGAGTGGTTCGATGAAGTCTGTATCAAGTTTTCCATACACATAGTTGCACATCTCAATGAAACGTTCAGCACGTTCATCAGCAAACTCACCAATACCTATTATTGATCTAGTCCTCTTTGTGAGATCTTTGACAACTCCTTTCCAGTTTTTGTCTTCTCCAAAGACTTTTGCTGTTTCCTGCTCAATTCTCTGGAGCACACTCTTCACTCTGATGTCCGAGATATCATCCGCTCCAAAGCTCTTAACCAAGTCCATCAGAACGTCAAGAATACCATTATGGAGACCTGCAACAAGAGCTTCGATTTCAAAAGCTGTGAAATTAACCGTATTCTCGCCTCCTCGAAGTTGCCATTTCAAATCACTTGTTCTACTGACAACAAGACGTCTCTGACCTACCATTATAGTTTCGTCATAATATCTCGAACCAATACTACTACGGATTGCAGTCTTCATGAGAGCAGCTTCAGGTAATCGTAGTCTGATTGAATTACCTCCATTGGTGAGAATCAGACAAAGACCGTTTGATGGGGTAGTCTTCTTGACATAATCTGAAGGTGGTGCTACTTCAACCGGGGGTAAATGCCTAAGTTTGTCTGCTAGCTCACGAACCTCTTGTTCGGTGCAGATATAGGTCTGACGATCTCCAGTAATGGTAATCGTTCCATCATCTGCGCGAGCGAAATCTATCTTGTTGCCACCTCCAACATTGGTGGTCTTAAGGTAGGTCTGCTTGTGATTTCTAGCTGTCTGGGCGAGTTTCTCTAGAGCAGCTGCGACCATATGGGCCTCGCCAAATCCCATTGTGATCTCTGCATCTCCCTCAGTTCCGCGGCCGATACCGAGGGAACCATCTTGGCGTATCTTTACATACATACTTTCCACCAGTAGAATGAGTGTGTACAATGCAGAAAACTATTGCCCTTCCCTTCTTTTCATGTCTGAATAGCTATTTTATCGTATAATATCGACTATTAATGAACAATTGGAAATATAAATTGCAGAAGGCAAATGCCCTCTGCATTATTTCTTAAATTGCATCCTGAACATCAAAAGCCAACTTGCCAACTTCTTTGGTAGTTAGTGAGATGTCTATCTTGTGTTCGCCTTCGGGAAGCGGCTCACCTTTCACTCGAATTATGATATCAAGACCGACTTTGATCGGGAATGTATTCTCAGCCGAGATCTCGTTTCCAGTGATCTCTCCATCCTCTGAGCTTATTATTGTTGCATCAAGAGGATATTCATTACCATTGATTTTGATAGGTTCAATATTGATAGCTGTACCAGAGGAGATCGAATTCTTTAATTTGAATTGAAATCCATCATCAACATTCTCGAGACTTCCTTTGATGTAGAGTTTTCTTAAGAGAAATGTAGGTATCTGCAACTTGTTATTACCTCCAACTGCATCATTTTCTAACCTGTGAATCTTTTATAAGTTCCTAAGTATCGAATACTCGTACTTGATGATGTAGATTAGGCACAATTTGAGATCAATTACTACCTCTTCTTACATCATGGTATTTGAATATTATTTGTAGAATTGAGGTAAAATAAATCCATTCATTCTAAAAATTCAGGAAAGATAATAAGGTCTTCCACTAGAAGAAAGTTAGTCATTTGTAGTTTAAGGAGATATTCTGATGCAATTTGATCTCACATTCCCATTTGATACCTTCTTCAATTTCTTCAATATCATGTTCATCATTGTACCAATCATCTTTGTAGTAGTGTTTGTGATTATTGCCTTCACTGTTTGCAGAGGCGGAATGGGAATTGCAAGATCCGTGAGTCGTGGATTCACAGTAGATGCACCTTCGTTCGTCATTCCTAATCGCTATCGAGGTGAGCGCCGTTCTGATGGTTCACAGATGACGACCGTGAGGTTACCAGAACGATGTCCTTCTTGTGGTGCAACTATCTCTCAAGAAGGAATAGATTGGACTGGCCCACTTGAGGCCAAATGCAGCTATTGTGGTGGACCTTTAAGAGCTACCTTTGAAAGAGTCTGATATATAGTACGGGATTAAATGCGTAATACCTACACTCTTAGTCAAGGTCATACTGTGACACATGCTAGTAGAATATATGTGTCTTCGTGAGTAAAGTATTTCACTAGCTAAAATCTTCGCTCTTCATGACTCGAGGAAACATAAATGGTCAACGCGCTCGAAATGAAAGATGATGGAACATCCATTTCAGTTTGTATTAACCGGAATAGGCTACCATCTGACAGTGTGTTTTGCGTAGTTGATAATGAAGGCAAGAACGTATTCTTATGGCTTGGAAAAGAAGCTCCTGTAAGGAAGCGTTTTGTTGGAGCACAGACTGCAGGCAGGTTGCGAGATGAACAGGGAACTGGTTTCAGGGTGAGATCATTAGATGAAGGAGATGAACCACCTCAGTTCTTTAACTCTCTCGAGTGCAAAAAATGATTATTTTTCATCCTATCCATAAGATTCTATAACCCTCTATATACAGCACAATTGAGGTAACACAACATGCGAGGACTAGTGAAGACTGATAGAGGTCCTGGAAATCTCGAACTCAAAGAGATTAAAGATCCCAAGCCTAAAAAAGATGAGGTCCTAATCGAAGTTGCTGCTGCTGGTATTTGCGGTACTGACATTCACATCAAACATGATCAGGCATTCTACACTCCTCCGGTAGTGCTTGGACACGAATACTCAGGAAGAGTTGTTGAAGTAGGTTCTGATGTATCTGATATTGCTATTGGTGATTCCGTTGTGTCCCCTGCTACCGCATATTGCGGGAAGTGTTACCAATGTAAGACTGGTCATATGAATAGATGTACCTCTGAGAAGAAACGAATCCTTGGTACCTCAAGAGCTAATGGGGCTTTTGCGAAGTACCTCACTGTACCTGAGTACATCATTCATAAGGTGCCACAAGGCGTCACAATGGAGGAGGCTGCATTAGCAGAACCGACTGCATGCGTAGTTCATTCTGTCATTGACAAGTCACCAATAATGCCTGGTGATGTTGTTGTCGTACAAGGACCTGGGACAATGGGTCTTCTTGCTGCTCAAGTAGCAAAAGCTATGGGTGCTGGTAAGATCATAGTCACGGGGGTATCGGCTGATCAGTGGCGTTTTGACATAGCAAAAAAGATTGGTGTTGATATCACACTAGATGTTCAGATTGACACTAATCCTCTGAAAACGGTAATGAGTGAGACCAATGGACGTGGTGCTGATGTCGTAATAGAAGCATCTGGAGCTTGTATGGCGTGTAATCAAGCACTTGAATTTGTAAAAGTAGCTGGGCATGTCACACTTCTTGGTATTCGCGGAAGACCACTTGAGATTGATCTTGATGCAATGGCTGTGAAAGAGTTGACCATGTCTGGTACTTGGGGTACCTTACCCTCATCGTGGGTTACGACCCTTCGTCTAATGGATTCCAAAAAGATAGATGTTGCTCCGCTGATCACTCATAGGCTCCCCATTAGCAAGTGGGAGAACGGATTCGAACTTATGGAGAAACAGAAAGCAATCAAAGTACTCTTCACTAAATTCGATTAAGCTCTCTATCGAGGTGCCCAGGCATCAAGACAATCCTGAACTACTGATATGTGTGAGACCGCAGGTCCGCCACCCATAACAATTGCAACTGAACATGCATCCATGATTTCATCTCGAGTTGCGCCAAGTGAAAGTGCTTGTTTGGTATGATAGACCATGCATTCTTCACATGGAGAGAGAATTGAGGCCACAATGCAAATGATCTCTTTGAATTTTGCAGGTAATGCTCCATCTTTGTGCACAGTCTTCTGGAGGTCAGTGAATGCATTTCTGGCCTCTGGGATATCTCTGTTAAGTGCGCCAAAATGCTTCATGAAGCTCTTCAGAGTCTTTTCAACATCATCAGTCATTATTCTATTCCTCGACTAGGATGTGAACTTGGCAAGTGTTCCCAAGTTCCACGAACGATGTTGATATTGTGATTCATATAAAGACTGTGCAGTATCACCTTCATCTTTTGTCAGGTTTCTCTTTTCAGCTATTGCTCCTGTAAGTTCTTCTAAATGCTCAAGAATCGAAATCTTGATCTCATCAAGATTGGGGGTATCTTCAACTTCATTCCTGATATTGGTGACAGTATCCCTTTTGCTCTCCATACATCGGATTCTTGTCTTGTCTCGTAAATATGTAGGCTGTTTCAGTGGAGGAGTTATACATTTCTGAAGCATTACAAGATCTGCGTCGTAAAGAAGCGTTCCATGAATGAATGATACTCCTTGTTTTATCCACCCTGCTGTTCCAGAGATCTTCCTTTCCCCTATTCTGACACAAGAGCCCACCGGATCAAATTTAGCTGGTATATTCAATGATACAAGGGCTTTCACAAGGGTGCTAATGAATACTTCATAGAGGTCCTTGAGTCCCTTGGGGACATATTCATGAGTCTGATGGAGTCGAAGTGAAAAGTTGAGATTACCTAAATCGTGATAGACTGTACCACCTCCAGTAAATCGACGAGCAATAGGAATTCCATTGTCCTCACAATATCGTAGATTCACTTCTTTATGGACACACTGAAACCTACCAATCACAACAGCAAGATCGGATTGCCAGAATCGAATTGTATTGAGTGTGTTTTCTTCACCTAGATCCGTCTTAGCTATTGCCTCATCATACGCTAGATTCCAATAGATGTCTGAGGATGAATGGTCCAATAATCGCCAAGACATATAGAACGAATAATAACTATGTCTGATTAATTTGATGGAATATTGAATGAGTGCCGATGGCTCAAAGAGGTTGCTCGCCATCGGCGAGAGGCCTCAGAGCAACAAGTGAGGCGGAGCAGATGTCGTTTTTCGAGGCTTGACACGAATTCTACGTGCGAGATAAAGTCTGTTTCTTACAATTTAAAGAACACTTGATTTCAAATGAGTAGTGTCACTTAATAAGAGTCTAAACAGTATTTCCACATTCAGGGCAGAATGATGCACCTGATCGTAATTCTGTTTCACAATAAGGACAACGTGTTCTGCTAGCACTCTGTGAAGTTGATAGGAATCTCCCAGCTTTCCTTATATTTTCCAGACCAAGACTATCGCTATATAACTCAGTATAGCCGCAATTAGCACAAGTGACTGCTTCAAGTGTCGCGGTTAAGATTCCTGGTAGGTCCACTCTCACATGCTGTTCACCAAAAATTCTATGTGGTCCTGCAATATTGGTACCACCACACTTAGGGCATCTTCCTGTTTTAATCATGAAACTCCACTGATTGATATTCAGTGTGACTGCTCATATCTTTTTGCAGAAACGCAGCTTCTAAGTTTACATTTTCATCATGAACGGATTCTCAAGCGTTTCCTTAAGCGCTGCAAGGAACTGTCCAGCGGGAGCTCCATCCAGTACTCGATGATCCACTGCGCAACTAGCCATCATCATTGATCGGATTGCAATCATATCATCAATAACTACAGGTTTCTTTTTGATTTGACCAAGAGCAAGAATCGCTGTTTCAGGCGGATTGATAACTGGAATGAACAGATCTACCTGGAATGGCCCCAGATTAGAGACCGTGAAAGTGCTTCCTGTCAGCTCTTCTGGTGCAAGCTGGTTCTTTTTGGCTTTCTGACCCTTCTCCTTGGTTTCATTAGCAATCTCAGTAATCGATTTTTTATTTGCTTGTTTGACTGTAACGACAACAAGTCCATCATCAGTTGCCATAGCTACTCCAATATTCACATCATCAAAAATATGAAGATCATTGCCTACAAGGGTTGCATTGAATTTTGGAAATTTTTCAAGGGTGTCTGCAACAGCTTTGATTATGATATCGTTGAAAGATACTTTGATACCGTGAGATTTTTGGACCCGTTGATTGAGCTCGCTTCGAAGAGTAACAACCTCCGTCATATCAATCTCAGTAATCATTGTGATATGTGGGTTCTGAGAGCTCTGTGTCATTCTTCGTGCAATAGTCCTTCGCAGAGGTGTCATTGTCTCTACTTTCCGAACTTTCCGTTCATCTGAGATTGAAATCTGAGGTGATGCATCCTTCGCTAGAATGACATCTTTCTCAACAATTCTACCACTTGGACCGGTTCCAGTGATAAATGAGAGTTCTATATCAAGCTCTTTTGCTTTCTTTTTTGCCCTTGGTGATGATTTAATCTTACCACTATGAAGACGGGTTTGTCCTGTTTGTGGTTTTACCTGTGTGGTTTCGACCTTTGGCGCTGATATAGCAGTTGGCGGTGATGTGATTGTTGTATCTGCAGGCGCTACTACATTTAGTTTTTTAGGCACAACGTCCGGAATTTCTTCTCCTTCTTCACCAATGAAAGCAATTGGTTCACTGATTGGAATCTCATCATTGACATCACAGAGAATCTTTAGAAGAACTCCATCATCAGGAGCTTCGAGTTCGAATTCATTCTTCTCACCGAAAATCTCCACGACTGAGTCTCCCTTTTTGACTGTGTCACCCTCTTTCTTCAACCATTTGAGTATCACACCATATTCCATGGCTACACTCATTCGTTGCATGATCATGGTCGTAACCATTTTTTCTCACCTACACAATCTCTCGGATTGCTTGTGCAATCCTCTTATTATCTGGAATGAAATAGTCCTCTAGTGATGGACTGAAGGGAACGGGAGTGTCTGGTGCATTGACTCTCTTGATTGGAGCGTCCAACCAATCGAATGCTTCTTCTTGCACAATAGCTGCGACCTCTGCAGTAGTAGCTCCGGTCTTGGTTTCCTCTGTTACTAAGACCAATCTACCCGTCCTCTTGACAGAGTCGATTAAGAGCTTTTTATCTAAGGGGACAAGTGTGCGAGGATCTATCACCTCTACACTGATACCTTCCTTTGCGAGTTCCTCGGCAACTTCTAGTGCCTTATGAACCATAATGAAAGTACCCCAAACTGTCACATCAGCTCCCTCTCTTCGTATCTTTGCTTCACCAAAGGGAATGAGGTAATCATCATCTGGCACATCTTCCTTCTTATCATAGACTAGCTTGTGCTCTGCAAATAAAACTGGATCAGGATCTCTAATTGCAGTCTTGATGAGTCCCTTGACATCAGAAGCGAAAGCTGGGACTGCAACTTTGAGTCCTGGGGTATGCATGAACCATGCTTCTAAACTTTGAGAGTGGTGCGATGCGATATTTTTTCCACCACCAAAAGGTGTTCTCAAAACCAGCGGCACAGATGTCTGTCCACCGAACATATACCTCATTTTAGCAGCTTGATTACATACCTGATCCATAGCGAGAGTAATCAGGTCACCAAACATAATTTCTGCAACTGGAATCAGTCCAGTAATAGCTGCTCCAACTGCTGCACCGGCGATGGTGTTCTCAGAGATTGGTGTATCTCTGACTCTATCCACACCAAATTCCTCTGCAAATCCCTTTGTGACTTTGAATGCTCCTCCCCAGTTGATTCCAATATCCTCACCGAGTAGAAAGACTCTCTCATCTCGACGCATCTCTTCGCGGAGACCTGCTGCAAGTGCATCTCGGTATGTCATTTCTGTCATCTAGACAACCTCCGCATAGACATCATCTAAAGCCTCCTCGGGGGATGGATAATCAGACTTCTTAGCAAACTCTGCAGCTTTATCGACCTCTTTTTGAAGCGAGGCACGTATCTTCTCTGCTTCTTTTTCAGTGATGGCTCCCTGCTCAAGTGCTATTTTTTTGATTACTTCAACAGCGTCTCTCTCTGGACTAAGCCAACGGTCTGCTTCTTCTTGAGGTCGGTACTTTGCAGGATCGAATCTTGAGTGGCCTTTCATCCGGTAAGTTTCGCACTCAATAAGTGTCGGTCCGCCTCCTTCTCGAGCTCTCTTCACTGCTTCGATTGTAGCTTTATAGACTTCTAAGGCATTATTACCGTCAACAGTCTGGCTTGGAATACAATAAGCTTCAGCTCTTTGAGCAATTGATGAACTTGGACAGGTTAGTTTTATCGGAGTGCCCATTGCGTAGAAATTATTCTCGACAACCCATACTAATGGTAATTTCCAGATTGCTGACATATTCAGCGATTCACCAAATGTACCATTGTTTGAAGCGCCGTCACCAAAGAAACAGGCAACTACATCATCTGTCTTTCTCATCTGACAAGAGAGTGCTGCGCCAACAGCTATTGGAAGTCCTGACGCGACTACGCCAGTTGCTCCAAGAACTCCGGCATTAAATTGTGTTATATGCATAGAGCCTCCTTTTCCTTTGCACGAGCCTGTCTTCTTTCCGAGTAGCTCCGCCAATGCGGCATTCATGTCTGCACCCTTAGCAATGACATGTCCATGTCCTCTATGCGTGCTCTGTATCCAGTCCGAATCCTTTAGGGCTGTTGTGACCCCAGCTGCTACTCCTTCCTGCCCAAGATACAGATGAAGTGTTCCAGGTACAATATTCTCTCCAAATAGATCCCATACTTTTTCCTCAAAGAGTCGTATTTTCAGTGTTCGTGTGTAGAGTTCTTTGAGAGTTTTTTTATCTACTACCATTGTCCAATCAACTACCTTCTGATGATTGAGAGCTTCTGGAGGCCTCCGCGAATCTTGGTTGATAAAGGCTTCGAAGTAGCTTAATGAAGCCACTATTCTTTCTTATTATTTGTCTATTATTGAATTATCAAATAACAATGAGAAATGACAAGGATTAATGTGTATACTTGTACACAATCAGTTTCTGCACCTTTATGTTGTAAACGATGATAGGGCTGTGGAATCTCGGACGTTGCGAACGAAATCAAATTGATGGAATTAGATTGGATTTGTTCTGCATCCCTTCCATATATGACTCCTTTCACAGCAAGACTTCTTAACTAGATTTGAAATATATCTAACTTGCAACCGCTAGGAGTATTATCAATGAGTCGTGTAGGTATAGCTGCAATTCTCACATCTGGTCGCACACAAAAACAAGGACGCGGTTTGGAGCAAGGAAAACTCAGTAAAGAATATCGTGATGAGGTCTCAGTCTGTGAAATGGACCCTACCACTCTACATGTTCTAAGAATTGAAGAAGGTAAACCTGTGTTGGTACAATCTGCTCATGGTTGTGTTGTTGTACGGAGTCGTATTGATAGAAGAGGTAAACCTGGTATTGTATTCATTCCATGTGGTCCATACGCCAATATGGTAATTGATTCTACCACTGAATCAAGTGGAATGCCTGATTATAAGGGCACTCCTGTGGAGATATTTGCAGCAGAAGATAGAGTTGTGTTATCAATAGAAGAGCTGCTTGAAGAAATATTTGGAGGGCACTAATTGACCGATAATGAAACAATTCTTCAGAATGTTGTGTGCCCTTTCTGTGGTTGTCTCTGTGATGATTTAGTAATTACAACTAATGGAAAGAGTATAATTTCTAACCAAAATGGTTGTACAATTAGTAAAACTAAATTTCTCAGTCATACTAAAGATCGACTTCTGTATCCTACAATTAGAGCAGATACACAAAAAAAGACCTCTCTTGAAAACGCTATAAAAAAGGCTGCTCTGATACTTGCTCAATCAAGACGATTACTCATTTATGGTCTTAGTTCAGCTGAAAATGATGCACATCGTGAAGCATACAAAATCACCGAGCTCGTAGGTGGAGTTGTCGATAACACATCTTCAGTTTGCCATGGTCCAACAATTATTGGAAACCAAGAATCCGGTGAACCCCAAGGGTCTCTTGCAGAAACACGGAATCGTGCTGACTTAGTTATCTATTGGGGCGCAAATCCGAAGTTCGCTCACCCGCGTCATATGAGTAGGTATACAAAACCATTAGGCCCGTTTGCGAGACAACGTCAGATATGGGTCTTTGATATCAGGAAGAGCATAACCGCAACGACTGCAGATCGATTCTTTAGAATAGATCCAGGTCATGACCTTGAAGTCCTGGAGTCCATGAGAGCTCTTCTCCGTGGGCATAAATTGGATGTTGACGTTGTTGGTGGATTTTCTTTGGATGAACTCTCAGAGCTAGTCAATACGATGAAAAATTCAAAGTATGGTGTGCTCTTCTTTGGTCTTGGACTTTCACAATCAAGGGGAAAACATCATAATGTTGATGCAGCTATCCGACTTGTTCAAGACCTCAATTCGTACACACGCTGGAATCTAATGCCAATGCGAGGTCACTACAATGTGACCGGCGCAAATAAGACCTCTACTTGGCAGACTGGGTATCCCTTTGCAGTTGACTATAGTCGTGGGTATCCCCGCTATCAACCAGGTGAATATACTGCTGTTGACATGTTAGTTAAGGAAGACTGTGATGCGCTACTCAACATTGCTGCAGACCCTGTTGCTCATTTTCCAAGGCGTGCTTTGAGCCATCTCAATAATATTCCCATCATCAATCTTGACCCTAAAAAGAATCTGACGTCAATAATAGCTACAGTCAATATCCCAACTGCAATTGCTGGCATCGAATGTGATGGGGCTGCAGCAAGAATGGATGGACTTCCATTGTATCTCAAAAAAGTGGTTGATCCTCCAGAGGGAATTCTCCCAGATCGGGAAATTCTGAGGATGATTTATGATGAAGTTCGGAGGTTGCTAACCTGATGGCTTGTCAGTTCATCCTACAAAACGGAAGGGTCTATGATCCTCTAAATAGAATTGATGGTGAAGTACAGGACATCTGTGTTTCGAATGGAAAGATTGTAGAAAAGGTTGCAGAACGAGCTCAAAAAATAGACCTTAAGGGTCGTATTGTCATGCCTGGCGGCGTTGACCTCCACTCCCATATTGTGGGATGCAAATTGGGTTACGGTCGAGCAATGTGTCCTGAGGATCATCGTGATGATCCCGTACCACGAACAAAACACACTCGTGGTGGCGTAGGTCATACGATGCCCAGTTCCTATATCATTGGATATCGATACTCTTCAATGGGGTATACGACTGTGATTGAACCTGCACTACCAGCAGTCAAGGCTCTCAGTGCTTGGGAGGAGATTGAGGACTTACCTAATCTAGATACTGGCATGCTCCCAATGTTTTGTAACAGTATGATCACCTTCCATTACATATCTGAGGATGACTTCAGCGGACTAGCTGCATATATTGCTTGGACGCTTGAGAAGGTTGGAGGTCTTGGTGTCAAAGTTGTAAATCCTGGAGGAACTTATGCGTGGGCTCATGGGATTGATCTTCGTAATATTGATGAAACTATCCCTGAGTGGAATATCACACCACGAGAGGTGACTCGAGGAATCTGCAGAACAGTAGAAACTCTTGGTCTTCCTCATCCTATGCATCTTCATCCGAATAACCTTGGTCGCGTTGGAAATGTTGAGACCACAATTAACCAATTAGAGTGTGTACGTGACATTAGAGGACATAACGGAAGAAAAAGGTTGGTTCATCTTGCACACATGTCTTTCGATTGTTTAGATTCACTAGATCCTGGAAGCACTGATTGGAACGACCTCTCGTCTGGTGGACTCAGATTTGCTGATTATTTTTCAAAGAACAAACATTTCACGACTGATCTTGGTCAGATTACTTTTGGTCCCGCCACAACAATGACTGGGGACGGTCCCTTCGAGTACTATCTTCATCATTTATCTGGTGAAAAATGGGCGAACATTACAGTGGATGTTGAACTTCCTGGCGGAGCAGGAATAGTACCCTACACCTATAATCCACAATCAGCTGGTAACTCAATACAATGGGCAATCCCCCTCGAATTTGCATTGAGTGTTGATGACTTATGGAGAGTTGTGATAAGTACCGATCATCCCAACGCTGGACCCTTCACAAAATATCCCTTAGTGCTGTCTTGGTTGATGAGTACTAAGCAACGACGTCTTTGGTTAGAAAAGGTACATCCTGCCGCATCCGAGAGGTCTACTCTTCCAGATATCGAGAAAGAGTGGAGCCTCTACGATGTGGCAATCTCTACACGAGCAGCGCCTTCTAAGATATTAGGATTTGAGAGATTCAAGGGGCATCTGGGTGAAGGCGCTGATGCCGATATTGCGGTCTATGATGCTGACCCCACGAAAGTAGATCTAGCTGCAAATCCTGAAAAGATAATGCGTGTATTTGGTGCCTCATACCTTACTATACTTCATGGAGATCAGGTTGCTAAGAGAGGTGTGATTAAGATGACGAAGCGTGGAAAAGTCTGGTCTTCAAGTCCTAGACTTAATGATTCTCTAAAGACACGTATTAACGAGGATCTTGAAGATCTTATGGGACGGTGGTTTGTTCACTCATTTCATAATTATCCAGTTCCTGCTCGTTACAGGTCTCATATAGAACATAAATTAGATATTGATGCAACTTCAATATCTGTTTAATTTGACATAGTCTAATCTTTAATATGAACGAGTCTCGTCTTCTAAGATGTTGAATTAGAATGGCAGAACATGAGAAGAATGAATTCTCCAACCTAGGTCCTGGATATGAAGGTGTAGGGCAATTCTATGATCTTTTTGCGGACAACTCTGACTTGCCATTCTATCTTCAATACGCTCGCGAAGCTGGTTCTCCCATTCTTGAGATTGCTGCTGGAACTGGTCGAGTGGCCTTCATGCTTGCGCGGAAAGGTTTCGAGGTTGTGGCTCTTGAAAATTCTCCTTCAATGCTTGAGAAGGCCAGAGAAAAACTTGAACGAGAACCTCCAGAATCTGCAAGAAGAATTACAATAATACAAGGTGACATGACCAAATTTGAAATAAACCGGAAATTCTCTCTGATAATCATTCCTGCGTCTTTTGGCCATGCTCTCACATCAGAGGCTCAACTATCTACTCTGAAGTGCATTTACAATCACTTACAGGAAGGTGGAATATTCATCCTTGATCTTTTTCCTGGAGCTCTCCAACATGAGCATGCCACTTTTACCGATAGCCCTATCCTTCTACTTGATGGAACAGCTGTTGAGAGACACGGTGAGATTCACTCGGATTTTCTGAAACAGATAATGCGAGTAGACCTCCGTTATATTGTTCGTAATCATAAACAGGAGATGATTGAGGATATTCGTGTTGTTTCCTACGCAGCTTTACTATTCAATAGAGAAGTCGATCTTCTTCTAAGACTATCTGGATTCGAAGTGGTAAGAGAACTGGGAAGTTTTGAATGCGAACCATATTCTTCAGAAAGCGTTAGAAGGATATTTGTTCTGGAAAAAAGAGTTTGTGATTAGTAAAAAGGGGAATTAATCCCCTTTTTATAATTCTGTCAATTATTGGTGAAGGCTATTTTTGTGTATACTACTCCAAGTCTTGAGGTGGTGGTAGTGAATCTACTTTTTGAGGTTCTTCACGAAATACAACGCCACTCTCGGACTCTAAGCTCTCTGTGTAGAGTACTTTACCCTCTACAATAGCATCACGTTCAATGTAAATTCTATGTCCATAGATACTTCTAACCCTTGCGCGTTCTTCTATTCGAATATCTTCTCCGTACAGGGACTCGGTTCGTGCACGTTCGCGTATCAGAATCTCTTTTGATTCAACAAATCCCTTCACTTCTGCTCGTTTTCCAATCCTGAAACCATCAATTGCCTTGATATATTCTGCAGCTACTTCCCCGCCCACAATGATTCTGAAAGTATCAATTCGACCCTCAGCCCTCAGGGTGCCTCCAACTTTGATTTTGTCATCACATTTCAGATTACCACCAATTGACGCAGTGCCGCCAACATTCAACCCGCTTACGAGTTCAAGATCTCCTTCAGTTTTTACAGTGCCGCCAACGTCAATGGATCCTCCTTTTGCATAACCCTCGATTTTTACAGTGCCACCAACATCAATCTCACCAAACTCTAGGTTTCCTTCTGACTTGAATGCACCTCCAATATCAATGTTAGTGATCTTCGAACCATCACCTACCTTTGCAGATCCGCCTACATCAAGTTCTGTGATTTCGATTGCACCTTCAGCTTTGAAGCTTCCACCAACAGAAACTTTTTTGAGAGTTCCTGTCACTACTTTTGCAGATCCACCTGCGTCGAGTTCATCAACCTCAATTCTTCCGTGTACGGATACTGAAGCACCACCAGCAACTCTTTCTGCTTTACAATCTCCCCCAACTTTGACAGAAGCTCCACCAGTTATTCTCTGGGCTTCTGCATTTCCATCAACTTTGATTGATGCACCTCCTTTTGCAGAAACGCAATTGAGATTACCACCAACATTTAAACTGGCACCTGCCTCAACATCACGAGTTTCAAGATTTCCTTCGATTTCTATCGAACCTTTTCGAACGTCTACAGATTTTGTCGCTATCAGGTTTCCTCTGACTACAATACGGTCTCTCGTCTTGAGTTCGATTTTTTCACATCTAAGTGAACCATCAATTTCAAGTTCATCATTGACAAACAAGGTTCCTGAGATTACTATCTCGTTGCCTTGTTGAGGTCTGAGTATTCTGCAGTTTCGAATCTCAACATCTCCCTCAACAGTCCCGAGTACGACTTCGTTTTCATTTTTGAATTCTAACTTACTTGCCATTCTAGTCTTCACCTGCAATTATCATCTATGTAATCTGTCCATTTTTCATATATAAGGCAGAGTCACAAATTGAAGTCACAAGTTGTGACTAGCTGAGGAGTATCACTTTGGAGTTCTCACATCCCCATTATTGGCTCGGGAATAGGCATTCCGACGAGTGTGGCCATTCTCTTATACAACTCAAGATACTGATGACCCCTCACTGTCACTTTGTAGACACGCATTCCCTCGTCATCATCTTCTTCAAGTAACCCTCTCTCACATAGCTCCGTTATAGACTCCTTTGCTCTATCTACAGGCATGTTAGTAGATCTTGCTGCTCGCGTTAGGGGGCAAAATCCCCATATGTAGACAACACGTAAGAGCTCTGCATAGATATCATAACGTGTTCGCTTCTGAAGCTCCTTTTTACCCCGTTTCTTTACAAGTTCCTCAAAAGCTTCTTCGTCTGACATTCTTAAACCTCTCACATTGAAACGATGAATCAGGATTAAAGTCTACTGTAACATGCCAGATTATTCCACTGATTATCCACCAATAACTCTTATGACCGTTGAAACTTGTCCTAAGATAAGCCGGGATGAGCAGTGATACAGTGTCTATACATAATCAAGAGTGATGGAGAACCGCTCTATGGAAAATCACTCGAAGAAGTATCTTGTATTGACATGCACAGTCTTCCACATTATGTAAAGAACAGCGTTGCACTCTTTCACTCTCGCTCTAGCACCTCTTCAGAGAAAGTATATACTCTCCAACATGATGAGTCTCTTTGGGCATATGCATTCTTTAACTCGTTCGCCCTTGTAGCATTAGCGCCCACAAAGCAAAATCTTGTGAACCTCAAGTATATGTTGTTATCAATTGGACGTAAAATTGCACATGAATATGGTGCGATCATACAATCTTGGAACAGCGACATGTCTGATCTTATGATTGTCGAAGAGATTATTGATCGATATACTTCAATTGACCTTACTCCTATGTCTCCTGAAACCTTGGAAAAAATCGATGCTCTCATTGATAGTGCACTTGAGAGACCTGAGATTGCATTTGTAGGTATTTTTGATTCAAGGGGGAAAATGGTGCGTGGTAATGTTCCGGAGATACATCTATTCAGAATTGAGGTTGAGATATCACAAGGTGTAATCAAACCTGTGATAGATATTGTTCCTACAAGCATTGTTTCTGGTGATAATAAAGTGCAGATGCTCCGTGTCAATTCTCTTACAGTTGCGGCTGCTTCATTATCAACTGAGAGCACCCTGAATGCTATTTCTACAGTCAGTGAGATTGCACACACTCTAAATGATCTTGTGTAGACTGATTTATCTTGCTTCATGTAACATTATATCTAGAGGGAGAATATTTTGAATTCTGAGGAAATGTTGGAGAGGGTTGAAGCATTACTAAGGCAATGTGATATACGCTGTCGCTTGTCTGACGATTTGGAATCACGGTTAAAAGAGTGCGAGGAAGCGAGACATCTCTTAGATTCTCTTAAGGGTGTTTCACAAGTAATTGCGATGCGTCGCTTAGCACTTCTCTCGCAATGTATTATCCAGGAATCCTTTGTTCTCGATGCTCTTGGACTATCTGAGAAAAATATAGAGCTCGCAAAAGAAGCTTTGAATCTAGCAAAAGACTCGAAAGATCCTGTTCAGATTGCACGAGCGCACCTATGTCTTGGAATTCATCTCTTGAATTCAGGGGAGCTTCTTGATGCCGAGAGCTATTGGGTGAAAATTCTTCTTGAAGCTGAAGAATATTCCACTGATACAAGGATGCAGAAAGTCGTAGGTAGAACCCTCATAGTACGGGGTCATGTCTCGAACGCAAAGGGTCTCTTTGCTCAAGCAATTGAAATTCTTGATGATGCAATTCAAACGCTCGAACTTGTAGGTGATAAAATTGGCATAGCAGAAGCCTACGAGTTGATGTCTAAGGTATATCATAATTTGAATGATCCTGTATCAACTGATTGCTGTCTAAAACGGGCAGATGAGTTCAAAGAGATGGCAAAATCTGACCTTGCATAACCTTTGGCAAAAGACAAAAGTAGGAGACCTGTTGCTTACATTGAATATAAGGAGAGGTTTCTAAATGCTCATTGTTGGAATTTCAGGAACGCCAAAACATGAAAAATCAAACACACAGTTTCTATTATCCGAAGCATTGGAAGCTGCGGCTGAAGTTGAGTCTATTGATACACTGTTACTAAACATCAGTGATTATGAGATACACCACTGTACTGGTTGTGACTCCTGTGTCAGGAAAAGACCCTGTCCTGAGAGTGCTCATGATGATATACCCAAGATCGAAGAAAAACTGCGACAGGCTGATGGAATAATTATTGCAGCTCCTTCCTATTTTACATCAGTCCCTGGAGTTCTAAAAGACTTCATTGACCGCTCAAGAGCCATGAAGATGCTTGATCATCAATTGAAGGACAAAGTCTTTGGTGCATTAACATATGCAGGCCTCAGATATGGCGGACAAGAACATGTAATTGATGTTCTTAATAGATATGCGCTAGGTCAAGGGATGATAGTTGTGGGAGCTGTTGGCAGTCCTGTCCGACATGGAACTTTTGGTTCTGGAAGTCTTCAAACCGATGAAGGTTCTTGGAGGTCTGCTTCTGCAGATGAACTGGCAATTGAAGGGAGTATCCTTCTTGGTAAGCGAGTTGCTGATATGGTATTAAGGATCAAGAAATCGGGGTAAAGGCATGATTCGGGATACATCACCAAGACTCCTGCAGATATACACCGGAGATGGTAAAGGAAAGACAACCTGTGCACTAGGCGCTGGTCTACGAGCAGCAGGGCATGGACTGGAAGTTCTTGTTATCTCATTTATGAAAGCCAAAGTGGCAATTCGTGGCGACGGCATCGATATTAACTATGGGGAGTTCAAGGCAGTTGATCTTATTCCGAATTTTACCATTGTCCCCGTAGGTCGAGAGACCTTTGTGGATAAGCACAATCCAGACCCAATTGATGTAGAGATGGCTCAGAACGGGCTCAGACTAGCTCAAGAAGCTCTTCAGAAACACAAATGCGATGTTCTAATTCTTGATGAGATTAACGTTGCAGTGGAATGGAATCTAATATCGTTAGAGGATCAGCTTGGACTAGCAGATATGAAACCTACGGACATTGAGCTCATTATGACTGGTCGTTATGCACGTCAGGAAATCATGGATATTGCTAATCTAGTGACAGAGATGAAGGAGATCAAACATTATTATTCAACTGAGAAGATTCCTGCTCGTAGAGGATTTGAATTCTGATTCAAACGTGAACAAAATTCCAAATCGAACACTTAATATTAATAGCGCTGTTCGAAGTCTTGTTCTAATTTGGAGGCGTTCTTCATGGGTACTGAGAGGAATTTGGATGATATTCGGAAAGCCTACGATAATTGGGAGAGAGAAACCCTTGGTCCACACCAGAAGGAAAATCCCGACCGCAGAGAGGACTTCGTTACCACATCAAGTCGTCCAATTAAAGCAATTTACACGCCACTTGATGTACCTAAATTTGATTATTTGAAAGACCTCGGTTTTCCAAGTGAGTATCCCTATACACGTGGTGTCCAGCCAAGCATGTATCGAGGGCGCATCTGGACCATGCGTCAATTCGCTGGAATGGGTACCGCTGAAGAATCGAATGCGCGATACAAGTTCCTTCTAGCTAATGGACAGACTGGGCTCAGTGTTGCTTTCCATCTTCCAACAATTTTTGCTAGAGATTCGGATCATCCTTTTTCACATGGTGAGGTTGGCAAACTTGGAGTTGCGATTGATACCCTAAAGGACATGGAGATTCTCTTTGATGGTATTCCTCTGGACAAGGTTACAACTTCAATGACAATAAATGCACCTGCATCGATTCTGCTTGCCATGTACCTGGTCGCAGCTCAGAAACCAGGTTTTTCACCTGATAAAATCGGGGGCACAATTCAGAATGATCTTCTGAAAGAGTATATGGCACAAAAGTCCTGGATTCTAGCACCTACTCCTTCGCTTCGCATTATTGGAGACATTATGGAATATGCAACAAAGAATATTCCACGATGGAACACCATTTCGATATCCGGCTATCATATTCGCGAAGCTGGTTCAACTGCAGCTCAAGAGCTAGCATTCACTCTTCTTAGTGGGATGGAATATGTAAAGGTCGGTATGAAACATGGTCTTGATGTCGATGACTTTGCACCACGTCTATCTTTCTTCTTTAATGCACACAATGACATTTTTGAAGAAGTTGCTAAATACAGAGCTGCACGGCGAATCTGGGCGCGTGAAATGAATGAGACCTTTGGAGCTAAGAAAGAGAGGTCTCTCTGGATGCGGTTCCATACTCAGACTGCTGGTTGTTCGTTAACTGCACAACAACCAATGATGAATATTGTACGCACTGCATATCAAGCATTAGCTGCCGTTCTAGGAGGCACTCAATCGCTTCATACAAATTCGATGGATGAGGCGCTCTGTCTTCCCACTGAAGAGGCTGTTCGAGTGGCACTTCGGACACAGCAGATTCTTGCACATGAGAGCGGAGTAGCCAACACGATTGACCCTCTAGCTGGTTCATATTATATTGAAGCTCTCACAAACGACATGGAAGAGGAAGCGTACAAATACTTTGAGACGGTAGACGCACTTGGTGGCGTGGTGGCTGCTATTGAAAAAGGTTTCTTCCAGAGGGAGATTGCTGAGGCTTCGTATCGTTATCAGAAAGAGATCGATGATGGAAAACGCATCGTTGTCGGGGTCAATGATTACGTCCTCGAAGGCGAACAGATCACTATTCCAGTCCTAAAGATTGACGAAGAGGTAGAACGTCGACAGATTGCGAGGACTCAGAAGATACGGAAAGGTCGTGATAACAAGAAGGTTGATGAAGCTCTTGATGGTCTCAGAAAGGCATCAGAGGGTGAGGAGAATGTGATGCCACACATCGTGGATGCTGTCAGGGCATATGCTACCATTGGAGAGATATTCCAGGTGTGGCGTGACCTCTGGGGTGAATGGGACGAGCCAAAGATCTTCTAGATCCTTATCCCTTAGTTACTTGATGAAGATAAGATTCTATTCGTATCAAGTGTTTTTATTCTTCTTTCGAACAATATTGACTGAGCAATAAAGGATTACTACAGCGGATACTGCACTCACAAGTAAACTGAATATGAAACTCCAATTGATACCTTGGCGATTGGTCTGATTAGTTGTTGAGGTTGTACTTGTACTGGTGTCTGTAGTAGTTGTATTTGTATACTCTACTGCATAATGATATTGGGAATTACGTGATAATTCATAATACTCTCCATACTTAAAACTAGTGAGTATAAACGGACCACAAGTCACATGGGGCTCGTTTGGATCAAATACTGGATTCCATGTGTTCCAATTCTCAAATCCAATTTCTTGAAATATGTGCTTTGGAATAATAGTCATGTAAGCGAAGTTACTGAAATACCAGTAAGATTCAGTAGTAAACTCAATGACTGCTCTATAGGGCGATGACGTATAAGCGCCTACAAGGTCACCAAGGGTTGTCGCAGCAGGATTACCATACAGACCAGATTCAAAGGCGTAGGTGAATGTATATACAACATCTTCAGAAGTAAGGGGTACTCCATCACTCCATGTTGCATTTTGGATGATGTCAATTGTGAACCGTGTGTGCCCCTCTGGAACAGCAGGATTGTCAGAGTGGGTCTCTGTAAGCATAAAATCTGCAAGATCTGGCCAGGGAGTTGCATCAGGACCATACGTATAGAGTGATGGCCATAGTTCTTCTAGGATGGCTGCGGTGTAAGACGAGTCAGTGACATAGAAATTGAAGCTGTCTGGGTTCTCACCAAGTCCGATTTTCACAGTACCACCAATAGAGCCATCAAGTCTGTGAATCTTTCGCATAGTCCATGGTCCTGAAATGCCTCGTGAGAGGTCTTCGACATGACCCGTGAACTGGTCTGTCCTATATGCCTGCAAGTATGTGTTCACATAGACGACAAGTCGTGGTACATTGTAGTGCAGTATCTTCTGCATCTCAGCAGCAGCCTCATAGACTTGCTCGTAGGTTGTCCCATAGAGGAGCTGGTTTCGCCATGAATCATAGGTTGCATTAACGAAATTGGTTGGATTCTCACCATAGACATCAGCATATTCTGACCAGTATTCATAGGCAAGCCAGTCAACATCGTTGCTGTAGAAGTTTACAGCGTAGAAGATGATGTCATAATCACCATGATTACTTAGTGAATTGGGATCTAAAAAATCTGTATAACTCTTAACTGCCTGAATATGCAGAGTAGCGAAAGCATCAACGCCCATCTGGCATATACCTCCTCCGATTTGTTCTGTTGTCGAGGAATATGAAAGTGTTATTGAGAATTGTCCGCCGCCATCAGGTAATTCTCTATAACCAGTTTCAGAGTTAATCTCGTAACCGGCATCATCAAGAATCTGATTGCCAATATCGGTTTGATTAGTATAGTAGTGCCACTCAAGCTCGTCCTCGATACAAAAGCCGTTGGGGGCTGGTACTAAAGAGTCATGTTCTATAGAAAAACCATCCATGACCTCTGAGATGACGCGTGTCTTGTCAAAAGCATACGCAAAAGCTCTTCGAACTACTGGATCAGCTAACGCACCATCTCCTCCGTCACGACAATTTATCGTCAAGTGCCCATACCCATTTCGTAGTGCACTAAAGATACTGACATCAGGATCTTCTTCAAATACGTCGACATAGTATGGATCAAAAAAGTGTGTATCCATATCTATTGTACCTGTTTTGAGAGCCAAAATTCTCTGTTCGTGGTTAGTAATCACTCTGTATGTAATTTTATCTACATATGAGCCATTCCGTAATGTGTCTTCTGAAACGACTCCACCATTGACCTGCATTTCTCCGAATGAAATAAATATTATCAAAGTGATGACTACAATTGCTCCAATTCGAATATTTCTCATTAGAGATCACCCACGCACTTTCTACAAGAGCTATTATTTTGTTCAAATTGTTATTTTAATAATCATAAAGATATTACTTGATGAATTCTCTATTGTAGTTTTTCTTTTACGTACAATAACAACTGTGCAGTAGAGAATAACAATGGCAGACCCGCTCCCCAAAATTGAACTGAATATAAGTGACCAATTTAACACTGGATTTGTTATCTGTTGGACTGTTGTTGTCGAAGATGTCGTAGTAGTTGTACTTGTCGTTACATTTATTGTACCGCTCGAAGGAAAAACACCATAATGAAAGAGAGGATTACGCATTATCTCATAATAATCATTATTTTCAAAATCTGAGAATATGAAGGGACCACAGGTCACAAATGGATGTGATTCATTAAAAATCGGATTCCAAGTATACCATCCTTCATACCCAATACCGTCATCATCATTAAAGATATGTTCAGGGATGATGCAATCAAATGCAAAGTCACTGAAATGCCAGAATGACTCCGAATTGAACTCGAATACCACTTGGTATGTTGAAGGTGAATAAACACCAACTAACTGATCAAGATCACTTCCTGCAGGATTTCCATACATCTCACTCTGTAAGGCATAGTTGTAGCTGAATGCAACATCTTGGGCAGTAAGAGGTACGCCATCGCTCCAGGTAGCGTTCTGGATGATGTTGATTGTGAATCTGACATGTCCATCTGGGACTGCTGTATTGTCTGAGTGTGTCTCTATCAACATTTCATCTGCTAAGTCTGGCCATGGTGTGATATGCGGGTCATATTTGTATAATGATGGCCAAAATTCTGAAAATAGATAGTAATTTGCTGATATAGACCATTGTGTCTTGAAGAAATTGAAGCTATTAACTGCTTCAGATATTGCTACCTGAACAACACCTCCGAACGTACCATCAAGCTTGTGTATCTTCCTCATTGTCCAGGGACCTGCGATATAATTATCGAGATCTTCAATATGGCCAGTGAATTGATTTGTCCTATATGCCTGCAAGTATGTGTTCACATAGACGACAAGTCGTGGGACATTGTAGTGGAGGATCTTCTGCATCTCAGCAGCAGCCTCATAGACCTCCTCGTAGGTTGTCCCATAAAGGAGCTGGTCTCTCCATGAGTCGTAGGTTACATTTACAAAGTTGGTCGGGTTCTGATTTGGAACATCAGCATACTCTGACCAATACTCGTAGGCAAGCCAGTCTACATCGTTGCTGTAGAAGCCAGCAGTATAGAATGTCATGTCATA
>SDOA01000020.1 GCA_004524595.1 Candidatus Thorarchaeota archaeon
ACAGCTGGGTATTCGTAATCTTGAGAGACTCTGCGAAGAAGATCCAGACCTGTGCGCAAAGATGGTTGAAGCTGAATCTTTAGCTCAAATCTGAGTATAGTCAGCTTATAGTTCCGGGTACAGAAATCATATTTCCTCTATTGATTATCCACTTTGGATCTAGTGCCATTTTCACAGCCCGCATCTCTTCAATTCCACTCTCACCATACATTGCCTCAAGAAAGGCTCGCTTGAGTTTTCCAATCCCATGTTCTGCTGCTACTGTACCACCCAGCTCGACTGCTTTCTTTGCAAACAGCATGTAATTATCCATCCCCTGCTTCACTTCTTCATTATTTCGAGGAATCATGTTGACATGTAGATGGTTATCACCAATATGTCCAAAGATGACATACTCCATACCTTGCTCTTCAAGAACGGAACGGTAGAATTTCAGATAGTCTCTGAGAGCTTCATCAGGAACAGCCATATCAGTACCAATCTTATGGACCTCGTGATACTCTGCTTTTCGTTGAGCAATCAGACCATTGACGGTTTCGGGCACGAAATGTCTAACTATTTTCATCTTTTCCAATTCTGTCCGATCTAGACCTGCCCAACTTGATTCCGATGATGAGTTGTTTTTATTCAGAATCTCTTCAAGAGCCATAATCATGGGTTCCATCTGATCTTCAGTGTATGAAAATTCAAAGAATACTATACTCTTTGTATCATTTTTCATAGCGGGAACTGTGATTCCTGCGGAGCTTGCCTTTTCTTTAATCATCTTGATTGCATTAGGTCCAAAGTACTCTAAGAAGTTCATCGTGATAGGTGAGTCAGGTGACCGTACATCGTACACAAAATTCACAGCATCGTCTTCACTGGGGAAAAATGCCATTACTGTCATGATATTCTCTGGCAGTGCTACTAGGCGAAGCTCTACTAGAGAGATGACACCGAGTATGCCTTCAGAACCAATGAATAGATCGATAAGATCCATGCCAGGTTTTGCATAGAGTCCAGCAGCATTCTTGGTATTAGGCATCGTGTATTTTGGTATGTTTACAACAATTTCACTACCATCACTTAAAACTATAATGAACTGATCATCTTTTGCGTGGACAGATCCACGAGATATATCAAGGATATCACCATTTGCTAGAATGACTCTAATTCTCCGTACCCAATCTCGGACAGCACCATACTTGTAGGTTCTGGCACCAGAAGCATTACAAGCAACAATTCCGCCCAACCATGCACTCATCTCGGTTGGATCGACTGGGAAGGTATAATCACTGTGTTCTTTCAGGAACCGAGCTAGAGAAGTCTTCTGGATATCTGTACCTGTATCTTGAATCATATCAAGACTCTTAGAAATCACCGCCTTTACTACGTCATCGAGGGTGACACCAGCTTCAGCAGTTATTGAATAAAGTGCATCTGATTCGGAGTAATTCATGTACAGAATCTTGTTCATTCTTTCAAGATTCAATGCCATTCCACCAAGAGGTACTGATGCACCAGTTAGACCAGTCCGTCCACCTTGAATTGTGACGGGGATACCTACATCATAAGCAGTTCGCATCAAAGAAGATATTTCCACCTCTGTTTGAGGAAATACAATTTTATCAGCCATTCCATCAAAGGAGTGACTCTCATCATCTAGATAGAGTGCGTAAGTGTCAGTAATTTCAGCTTGGTCTGTTACAGTTTTAATTTGTGAGAGACCTATGATTTCAGGTTTAATAGCATTAATGCGATTAGTCATTGGAACACACCTTCCAAGTGAAGTTGCTGTAATTGATTTCGATGAAATTAATCCTATCAAATATTTGGTGTGGTTGTTGCAACTAACGATTTATGAGTGATATAACGATGTGAACTCATGACATATTGGCTATAGAGTGTGGTAAATTGAAGATTGCAGCAATATCGGATCTTCATGTCATTCAAGACAAATTAGATGAATTATTCCTTAATACAATAAGAGAGAGAGTAGAGAAAATTAGACCGGATGTCTTTGTTATTGCAGGGGACATAAGCGATTATTTAGATGTCATATCAGATTCACTTAAACAATTGCAAATCGATGACTGCAAGAATCTCTTTGTAGCTGGAAACCATGATATTTGGTTCGAAGATGGAGGTGGGCCGGGGTCACTCGAAAAATATGCGAAAAGTATTGGAGAGATATGCAGGAAACATGATTTTGCATATCTACCAGATGCACCATATATTGAGGGAGAAATTGCATTTGTCGGGAGTATTGGATGGTATGATTATTCATTTAGACGACCTGAACTCGAAATTCCCGAGGAAAATTACATACAGAAGGACTACCAAGGAGCTACATGGTATGACCTGTTCAAAATTGATTGGGGATATTCCGACATAGAAGCAACAAATCTGTTCAATCAAAAATTAGAATATGATTTAGAAACACTGCCAGACCACATTTCAAAGGTGGTATATGTTTCTCACCACCTCCCTTTCAAGGATCTAACCGTGTACAGGAACAAACTCCCTTGGGACTTTCATAGTGCTTTCATGGGTGCGACAAGCACAGGTGATATCCTCTTGAAGGATAAGAGAGTGATGTTGTCGATATCAGGACATAGTCATATACGAAATATGACTGCAATTGGAGATCTCACCGCAATAACAGTTCCAGTAGGTTATGGTCGTCCATCAGAAAATGGGATTAAAGAGTTTGTAAAGCAAGCGATTGCCATTATAGATTTAATCGATAATGAGGTGATTGTATCAGATTTTGTTCAAGGAGACATTTGTGCCGGGTTGCCTTACGTAAATTATAGAATCTAATTTTTTGATGACTGATTAATAAGTGGGAGATATAGAAGCAACAAAGACCTAGATAGAAAAACAATCGCAACTCATTGTTTTACTATCATCCTTCAGCGAGTTCGTAAGGATTTGTATACATTTTGGAATAATTCATCGAACAAATGGTAGTGGCTATCTGGTACGGAACAATCTGCATTCGGTCTATGGAAAAAGGGATGAACGATGTGGTCTATGCATTAATATATCGGGATGGTCCAATCAGCAAATTGTTGTGAGCCTATGCAAGAACCTGTTGGAACCCTTGTAATGTTGGTTTTCATTGGCACATATCTAGCTATATCCAGTGAGAAAGTAAATCGAGCTGCGATGTCTATGACTGGGATGGGTTTCGCAGGACTGGTTCTTTTGGGTTTTGGAACCAGTTTTACAGATTTAGTTCATAACATTGAGTGGACTACAATACTCTTCCTTGTGTCTATGATGGCAATAGTTGCTGTTGCAGGACAATCGGGAATGTTCCAGTACATTGCCTTAACACTTGCAAAGCCTACAGGAGGTAATACAAGTCGATTGTTTACTGTATTCATTGTCTTTGTCTTTATAGTTTCAATAGTATTTGATACAACATCAACTATGTTGATAATGGGACCACTGACTATAGAAGTATGTAAAGCATTGGAAATTGACTTCAAACCTTTCCTAATCACAGAGGCAATTACAGCTAACTTCGCATCTATCCCATCTATTGTTGGAGCTGTTCCAAATCTTGTTATTGCAGAAAGCGTGTACAAGCTTGGAGTAGTAAGTTTCAACGCGGGTTTTCTCTTTATAGTCATGATGCCTCTCTCAGTAATGCTGCTCATAGTTACACTATTCATCTTGCAGAGGATCTTTAAAGAGAAATTGTGTGATACAAGTGACGAGATTGTAGAAGAAGTCTTTGTTGTCACACCTCAACACATGATACGCTCACGAAGCGATTTTTACGTATCTCTTGCTGCAATAGCAATTCTAACACTAGCCTTTACTTTTGGGCAGGGTTCCGGTCTTGAACCGGCGCTTGTGGCTATTATCGTGGCGTTTGTTGTGTTGATTATGACGCGTTCAAGAGTAGAAAATATACTGTCGCAAATCAACTGGAATACTGTCTTTTTCTTGATTGGTATTTTCGGTCTTGTAGCTGCTCTCGAAATTGTTGGATTCATTGATGACATTGAACTTTTCGTAGGTAATATTGTATCTGGAAACTTGGGCGGAGCGGTCACATTTTTAGTATGGGTGCCAGCATTGCTCTCAGCAGTGATTGATAACATTCCAGTTTCTGTTGTTCTTGCTCCAATTGCTGCAAACCTAGCATCAATAACACCAATCTTCCCAGCCATTCTTGTCTTCGCTGTAAATGTTGGAGGTTACGTCCTTCCAATAGGCGCACCTGCAAACATAATAGCTATGGCGATGGCTGAGAACGAACACGATCCTATAAGTTTCAAAGCATTTGCAATGATAGCCACGCCTTTAGCTATGCTTCATCTACTTATTGGGACTGGATGGCTCTTTTTGATGTCATTAGTTGTGTAGCAGAGGAAAATCAAGAGGCGTCCAGCCTCCGACATATGGCCGCCGGGAGGACGACACTGCGGAAACAAGACGCCAAAAATATTTGGTAAAATTTCCTTAACTGTCTTTAGTATGTTGCAGAAATGCGCAAAATATGACTCAAGATTGATTTTTCATCAAAAGCCCAATTTTTAAAATCATACTGGAGAAGAATAAATAAGAGAAATTCTTTGAGTGTGTCCAGATTGCCAAAAAGAGCGCGTTGTCCGCATTGTGATGGTCTTTTCAATAGGGACATGCTTGATGGACATGTCCAAAAATGTAGAGAGAAAAAACGAAAGGGTGATAGGGGAATATCAAGAAAGAGAAAACAGAGTATAATTGTAGATGGTAATAATATCGCATATCATCTTTCGCCGGCCAGGAAACCTTTGGTAAAGAATCTTCTACTTGCACATAACAGCCTTACACAAGGTGGATATAGACCAGTCTACATTATATCATCGGCCCTTGTTAATTCAGTCGAGAACCTTGAAGTTCTAAACACATTCATATCTTCTGTAGAAGTGATGATCGCACCGCGAGGAACCAATGATGATCTCAAGATTATTCAAGTCGCTCAAGAGAGGAATGCAGATATTATATCCAATGACAGGTTTCTCGATTGGATTGAAAAATATCCTTGGTTACCAGAAAGACTCAGAAGGTATAGAATGACACCCACAGGACTCATCGTGGCCTAGAGAATGAAATTAAAAAGGAGTATCCTTCGAAAGCGTTAAAATCCGTCATGAATTGTCCATGCTAATCCCATATTTAATGAGTTGAATAGAATGAAAATCAGTGAACTACGAAGCATGTACTTAGAATTCTTTAGAGAGAGAAACCATACTATAATTGCTTCTGCATCACTGATTCCTGAGGATGACCCCTCAGCCCTTTTTACTTCTGCAGGTATGCATCCTCTTGTGCCATATCTATTAGGACAGCCACATCCACAGGGCACACGCTTGACAAATGTTCAGAAATGTATCCGTACCACAGATATTGACGATGTGGGAGACACAACACACCTCACATTCTTTGAGATGTTGGGAAACTGGAGCCTTGGCGATTATTGGAAAAAGCAAGCCATTACATGGAGTTATGAATTTCTGACCTCAAAGAAGTACTTGGGTTTTAATCCTTCAAAACTCTCGGTAACGGTGTTTGCTGGAGATGAAGACTCCCCCAGAGATGATGAGGCAGCTGAGGTCTGGAAAAGTCTTGGAATCCCAGAGGAGCGGATATACTTTCTAGGAAAAGACGATAATTGGTGGATTGCTGGTAATAGTGGACCTTGTGGACCTTGCACAGAGATGTTCATAGAGGTTGAGGAGATGGCAAAATGCAGTTCCGATTGTAGGCCGGGTTGCAACTGTGGTCATTTTGTTGAAGTCTGGAATGACGTATTCATGATGTATTTCAAAAGTGATGACGGCATCTACACTCCATTAAGACAACAAAGTGTTGATACTGGAATGGGAGTCGAAAGGACTGCAGCCATGCTTCAGGGAGTTCCGTCTGTATTTGATACTGAAGCCTTTGTGCCCTTGATAGAGTATATCAAAGAGATATCACCAAAGGAAGAGTTCTCAGAACATGATAATACACTAATCAGAATAATTACTGATCATGTCAGGTCAGCGATAATGATCATGGCAGATGACCGGCAAATTGCACCATCGAATGTCGAACAAGGGTATATTGTCAGAAGGCTCCTTAGGAAATCTATACACTCTGCAGATAGGTTAGAGATAGGACAAGGATTCATGACAGGAGTTACAGATATCGTTGTCAACATGTTCAAGGACATCTACAACGAAGTTGAACGAAATAAGGAGTTTATACTCAAGAATCTTGAAGCAGAAGAAAAGAAATTCAGAAACACTTTAACTAAAGCATTACGAAGATTTGACAAGATTTACGAGGAAACAGGGACCATTACCGGACAAGATGCATTTCTTCTATTTACTAGCTTCGGATTACCCCTTGAAATGACCCGAGATCTTGCAAGGGAGAAAGGTGTTCTTATTGATATGAATGAATTCACAAAGCAGTTTGAGGAGCATAGGGAACTATCTAGAACTGCAGCTCAAGGGAAATTTAAGGGCGGTCTAGCAGATCACACTGAGAACATAACCAAGCTCCATACAGCAACACACCTTCTACAGGCAGCGCTTAGGAAAGTACTAGGAGAATCAGTACAACAAAATGGTAGCAATATTACACAAGAAAGGCTCAGGTTTGACTTCACGTTCTCAAGGAAAATGACTCCTGCAGAACTTGAGGAAGTGGAAGATTTAGTCAATGATGTAATCTCGAAAGATATGGCAGTAGAACGGTCGTTCATGCCCTATGACCAAGCAATACAAAGGGGAGCATTAGCCTTTTTCAAAGAGAATTACGGAGAAGTTGTTTCAGTCTATAGTGTCGGTTCTTTCAGTATGGAACTATGTGGAGGACCTCATGTTGAAACCACGGGGCTGCTTGGAAAATTCAGGATTACCAAACAAGAGAAGATTGGTGCAGGTATTCTGAGAATAAAAGCAGTTCTTGAATTTGATGATTAGAATGAGAAAATACGTAAGGTCTATTTGTCACTCAGGGTACCTTTTCTTGTTTGAAATTCGACATAAAGAAACCTCCACTAGGAGAATAATACAATGGGCACATTCTCAAAGATATTGGGATTAGGCGATAAGGACCTCCAAGACCAAGCTGACAAGCTCCTCCTTAAACTGAGCAAAGCTTTGCAATCTGCCAGTGCAAAATTGCATGTATGTGCAGATGATTGGGTCGAAGGGAAGATGGACCACCTTAATGAACTTGAGGCTGAAATCATAGCACTCGAACGGAAAGCAGATAAAATCAAGGACGAGCTATTTGTAAAGATATTTTCAAAGAGAGCGTATCTTCCCCAACAGGCACAGGACCGGCACAGACTCGTAATTCATATGGACAGCGTCATTGATGCTGCTGAAGATGCAGTACGAATGATGCTCATAGGGCGGAAATATAAACCACCGGAACAAATACACAGAATAGCAGAGAAGGGATGGATATGTACAGATCTTCTTCAGGATGCTATCAAGTATCTATTCACTGATTTTGATAAGTCTGTAGAATACACTTTGAAGATTGATAAGGTTAGAGAAGATGCAAGAGACCTACAGTTCGACCTCTTGAAAGAATTATTCAATGAAGACAAATATGATGCAAAAGAAGTTATTCTATTTCGTGCTATTTCTGAGAGGATACTGAAAGTAGCCATTACTGCAGAAGAAACTAGCGACTTCATTCGAGCATTAGCAGTCAGACATGCGTAGACGGAGGACCTATACATTTGGAGCCTTTACTTCTAGCAGCCTTACTCGTCATTAGCTTCCTTGTGGCGTTCTCAATTGGGGGAAACGATGAAGCAATGGCTCCAGCAGTTGGAGCAAAGGTGTTTACAATAAGAGCAGCAGTGGCTATAGGTGCTCTAATTACTATTATTGGTGCAATCACTCTGGGAAGTAACGTATCAGAGAAAGTAGGATCAGACATGGTTAGTGGAATGGAGATGAGCATAGACATGGTCTTTGCAATCCTGATATCTATGGCAATCTGGCTTCTTATTGCATCCATTTCTAAAGGTCTACCAATTAGTACAACCCAGTGTATTGTAGGATCAGTTATTGGTGTTGCAATCTCAGCTCCACTCATGGGATACCCTGAGTGGGGTGTCAATGTTGTGGATTGGTATGTTGTTCTAGAAGTCTTTGTAGGATGGATCCTCTCTCCACTTATCGGATTCATCTTTGCAGCAGCCATTTTCTCATTAGTTAGACATATTCAAAAAAGAGCAAAGGGATTCACAGATTACGAAAAACAGGAACGAATTGCATCCTATCTTCTAGCTGGATTTCTAATACTGACATCATTAAGTAGAGGAGGAAATGATGTGGCAAATGCTATTGCACCTCTTGTTAGACTCCCAGATTTTTTGGGAGTGTATTATGTTGGTTCTTTTGTCATTCCTCGCTACTTGGTACCTCTTCTCGTTGGAGGTTTCGGTATGGCCTTAGGTCTTATCGTGGTTGGACGAAAGGTGATTAAAACTCTTGCAACAGAGGTTGTTACACTCTCGCCATCCTCTGCTCTCTCTGCAAGTATATCAGTTTCTGTGATTATGTTTGTCGGAACACTTCTTGGATTGCCATTGAGTGGAACTCATGTCCTTGTAGCTGCTTTAATCGCCGTAGGTTGGGTTGCTGAAACACCCATCAAGATGAAACAAGTTAAAGATATCCTGATATCTTGGGTGATAACCGTCCCAATATCCGCAATATTGGCAGTAGGAGTTTTCTTGTTAATTCATGGCTTTATCTGAAATACACTCTTTATACATCAGGAATTTGGTGAATCAAGATATATTCCCTTGCAAGTGTCCCGAGCCTTTTTGCTTCATCAACTGAGAGATGTACACGATAATGAGAGTCTGGTGTTTCCCTGTGAGTCGCTTCAATGATAGCCAAATCTGCATCGTGCACAATCATCTCCGCCCCAGTGCATTCACGAGTGTCACCGGTATAAGCAATAGTGGTAGTACCAATCTGTACTCTATAACCTAAAGCAGGTTCGAAGACTTCTCCTTCTTCTGGAGATAGATTTTCTAGAGAATAATGTTCAACCTCAAAGGATTTGACCTTGAAAAAGTCAGTATCAAATCCTGAACCTTGAGTTGTTTCGTGATACGATATCTTGAATGGAAGAGTATTATGATAGTACTCCCTGAATCCTTTAATAATGCCAATTGCTTCTTTGCATCCTGTAGGAATGAGGATATTGAGTGGTGTCTTCCTACGAAGCATTCTCATGAAACCGAGAAGAGTATGTAGACCACCTACATGATCGAAATGGCCATGAGATAAAGCAACAAGATCAATTTCATTAACAAAATCTGAATTCTTGGATGATAAAAGAAGATCTCGAAGAGTTCCATCACCAACATCGAGAAGCATCATTTTCCCTGTAAATTTCGATGTTAGAACGATTGTTGTTCCTACTCCTGCCGCACTATAAGGTATATTGACATGAACTTCATCATTTTCCCAGACAGCTCGATGTTTCTTTTCCGTATCCATTTTTATTCAATTCCCAAAGGTAGTATAATTTGCAACCGGTGCAATGACTATACTATGTATGCACATTATATGTATTAGTCAGATGACTATGTTAGAAGTAAATCCATTTGTTAAAAAGAGGAAGATGGTGAGTTTATAGAACCCACCATATCAAATGTAGACTTAATCGTATCCGAGCTTTGGAATTCTTGCAAGGAAGTTCATGAAATACCCAATGAGGACAGATACAACAAGACCAGCTGTTATACTTAGAAGTATAACGACCCAATCGGGAGTTGCACCGTAGAACATCTGCATTAGTGACCAGTAAGCACCTGCAAGCGTCATTCCAGAGAATGCTACTTTCTTCAATGGAACTTTAACCGATTTTGTTTGCAGTGCACCCATATCTACAAGAGCTGCAGATAGAGCACCAGCCTTGTCAGGTTTCAGTTTCAGTCGTTTTCCGAGCTGTCCAACAGTAACCTTTGATTTGGGTTTTATCACAGTCAAAGCTTTAGGCGCATATTCAGCAATATTCTCAGAGAAGTATGAGATGGCGGATTGTGAATCAATACCACATTTGCCACAACTAGTGGCGTCCTTCTGCCACTTCTTACCACATTTCGGACATAGTTTATGATCCCAAGAATTCGTCGCGGCTTGATTTACTCGTCTTATCAGCTCTTCTTTATCGATCTTATCACCCTTCTTTGGTCTTCGTCGCAACACAACTGCTCTTGGGAAAATGCCTACATCTGAACCACGTTTTGCACCTCTCATCTTACGAGCAGCTAGAATTCCTCTTTGGAACTCATCTAAGGAAAGAATTAGTGTGAAGATAGACATTGCAGCAAAGCCAACAGTGATGAGCCCGCTTACTGATAGGATTGCAGCAGCTCCGGTTTCACCAATACGCAGAACGAAATTCTCACTCACCGTGGAATTCAGAGTTGGATGGGTAGAGTTTGAATATACAAATGTAAAGACACCAGTAATAGTACCTGAAACGAGACCAAGTCCACCATAACCAGCCAAGGAACTGAGAGGTATTGTTGTGTTATCAAAAGCATATGTTGTATTTTCAGGGATTTCTCCGTAACCACTCAAATCTTTAACTTGGTTCACGATAGGGACATATAGATATGACATGGTAAATATGTACGATTGGATGGTCAAGTTAGTACCTGTATAAATCTGAAGAGAAAGAGAGAGATCTGTTGTCAAATTAACAGGAATAGGATTTGCAGAATTCGACTCTTTAGCATTCACTCCATTTACTACAAGTAGAAAAGACAAGTTCGAATCCCCACTCCAACCGACTGGGGGAGCAGCCTGTACTGATACAAAAGTTGTAGACCACAATAAACATGTGATAGCAAAGAAAAAGAGGAAGTGTGGTAGCGTTCTTCGCAATTTTATCGTCCTCCTGATGAACACAGTTAGGAAGACTTCTCTGAATAGTTGCCTTTAAGGCTTATTGAGAGATTATTCCACCATCTTAATAGATATCAATCAACGGTCAACCTTTATTGCCTAAAGCCTCTTCAATTTGACGATCAAACTCTTCATCATCATCATCTGGTTCGTAGATGATATGAGATTTTTGTGATGATTGTGCATAAGGAGACCAATTAAGAATTATACCCAAGCCAAATCCACCTAGTACAGAAAGAACAATGAACAACATTTCAAGTGAATCGAGCATTGTAAGATAGACACTAAATAGAAGAGAGAGAATGATACCTCCAACTGTAGCGATAAATGAGCCCAGGAGAATTCTGTATACTGAATTGAGTGTATCTATATCTCCCAAGATATAACCAATAAATAAACCAAGGATAAATCCAGGTATTCCTAGAAATGCTAAGTTCAGAGATGGAGCTGTTTGCAATTCTATTTCTCCTATATATTACCCATCAAACAATTATCATTAACTTTTTCGAGTTAGGTTAATGTATTTTATGAGGTAAACTTAGTTTTCATTACCACGCATTCCAATGGACTATTTCAGAGAGTTCCTTTCGAGTTCGGGGTTTCTTCTCTTTCTCTCGTGTAGCTTCATCAAGTGTTTCAAGATCTGCCTCATATCCAAAGAACACTACAGTCATTATTCGATACTCATCAGGGATGCCTGTCATTTTCTTTAGACCTGCTTCATCCCATCCTGCAGTTGGATGCCCCATTAGTCCAAGATGAACTGCTTGTAATAACATGTTTTCTACTGCTAATCCAACATCCATTGCGAAATAGGGTAGACCATGTGCAGGGCAACCACCGTCCTCTCTAGCAGCTACAAGAATCATCACTGGAGCTGCCTTTGCATAAGCATTCCCTCGCGATAAGTACTCATGAGCCTTTTCTAAGACTTCTCTTTCACGAAGCACTACAAAGTTCCAAGCCTGTGTATTTGAACAAGACGGAGCCCATCTTCCTGCCTCAAGGATTGAGGTTAGCATCTCATCTGAGATAGGTTCGTTCGTAAATGCTCTTCCACTTCTCCGTTTTAGTATTTCCTCCAAAATCAAAATATATTCCCCACAATTTACTTCTATTTCAGTTCCATTACAGAACCACAGTGTTCAGGAACATCCTGATGCCCACATGCGGCACCCATCCAGCAGACTAATTGGTCACCTTCAATGTGCATCTCTCTTCCACAGTGTACAGGTACAGATACTTGTGCGCCACATTTCTTACATACAAAATTATTCATACTTATTCCTCACAATGATTGTTTTGTCCAGAATCGTTTTTGACTCTCAAAGGCCGAAACGACTCAATGTATAATATTAACTATTGTTAGTATATGAAACTTTGGGTTTTGCTAAATCTGCAAGACTATTTCGGATAGTGTTTCCGCGGATCTTCGCTATAGACTTTCTCTGTAGTCTTGTGTGCACCGGGTGTATCAAGTTCAATATCTCTTTTCAATGATCGATCTTCTGAAAGTATTTCCCTGAATATCTCATTTTGAACTATTAACCGTTGAACTTCATTGCTGCCTGTCCATATTGTAGCAAGTCGTGCATCTCTATACAAACGTTCTAAGGGATAGACATCTGTATATCCTATTCCACCCAGAATTTGCATTGCTTCATGTACAGCAACGAAGCCAGCCTCCGTGGCAAAGGTCTTAGCTTGTGATACTTCTTTTCGACACCATTCGCCAGTATCAGCCTTTTTAGCGGCTCGAAATACAAGACCTCGTGCAGCATCAAGCTGAGTAACGCAATCTGCAACTTTGAAGCTTATAGCCTCGTAGCGCTTGATTGGTTGGCCAAAAGCTTCTCTCTTATCTGCGTAGCGTACAGCAATCTCTATTGCCGCCCGACCCATACCAATTGGTCCTGCAGCAGAGGTTAGGCGTTCTGGGACCATCATGGCATTAAATACTGCATTTCCATCATCGAGATCGCCTACAAGATGTGTTTCAGGAACTTCAACATTTTTCATTACAATACGAGCCGCACCCATACCTCGACAGCCCATGAGCTCATATTCTTCCTCGACTTTCACGCCCATATCTCGATCGACTATAAAAGCACTAAGGGATTGATGCGGTTTTGCTTCGAAATTGGTCTTTGCATAGATGAGGAAATAATCAGCACCGACCCCACCAGCAACGAATCGCTTCTCTCCATTGAGTATATATGAGTCACCTCTCTTAATTGCTGTAGTATTGGTACCAAAGAAATCTGATCCGCCTCTTGGTTCAGTAAGCCCTTCGCCACATATCTTCTTCCCTTGTAATGTTGGATGGAGATATTCCTTTTTCTGAAACTCGGACCCATACTTGTTGATACCTTCACCAATAATACTTGGTAGGGAATACGCACAGCCAAGTGCTATTCCAAGCACCCCTATCTCTTCAATAGCAAGCATTTCTGAAACCCAGCCTAGACCACGGCCGCCGTATTCTATTGGAAACCGTAGGCCAAGGAGATTGTCTTTTGCTGCAGCCTTAATGAAATCGTATGGATACTCTTTCTGCTTACTATCCATTGCTAAGATTAGTTCTCGGTCCACTTTCTCACGTACAAAAGTTCGGACCTCATCTCGCAATTGCTTCTCATCTTCACTAATGATCTCGTCAAACAAAATCTAAACCTCACAGGTAGATTAGTATGAACCCTCCAATAAAGACTTGAGGGTATTCTCAGAACCACCCTCTCTCTCTATGCAAATTGCTTCAACAGGGCATACTAATTCGCAAGCCAAACAGCGAATACAATCAGTATCGTTTATTGGATCCACTACATGATGATTTCTATCAGAAGTCCAAGGGGCAAAGACTTGCGTTGGACAGACAGTGATGCATTTCTCACATCCAGAACAAAGGTAGAAGTCTACTCCCACAATCTCTCCGTGAATCTCAGTTTCTGTGTCTTTTGGCAACTGCCTAACTGGATGGCCTTCATGGTCACTTACTTTTATCCAAGTTTCTCTGAAGTTCTTGTCGATTGGCACAAGGTATTTAGTACCAAAGTTCCTTTTAGAGAGTTTGGAAACTTGACTTATGCAAATAGTATCAGAGGACTAATACTGATTTTAACGCTTCACCGACGCTTTCTAATGATGAATATTACTAGTACAATGCCAGCTAATACAACAATGGAAATATGTAAAATTGTTGTGAATGACAATTGTACTGAGGTTGTTGTGGTTGTCGTAGTTGTTATTGTACTAGTGGAATAAGAGCTTTCAATAGTAATTGTAATTGATTGTAGTGAGAATCTACCTGCCCAATCATATACAATGACATCAACAGTATATGACCCAGAGGGCAAACCAGTGATTTGATAGCTTATGACCGGTGCATCTACTCTATCAAGGAGAATGCCATCAAGATAAATCTCGGAATAATGATAGCCAGAGCCTGTATCAGCTACTGTCCAGTCTAGAAAGACTGTACCAATGATAATTGCTCCAGCTAATGGTTCGATGATTAATAAATCGGGATCTGTCAGGTCAATATGGAATGTTATCTGTTGAGTAGCACTATTCTGGAGCAAATCAAAAGATGTTACATTCAGAATATGATCACCTTCAGATAAACCTGTAAGAGTGCATTCGCGTAAAGATCCATTATGGACAACATTTGTTGAAGTATCAACCCAGACAAGTGATCGAACATATCCGCTGAAGTAATCATGCGATGACCAAGTTGCCTTGATTGTATTAGTGCTGTAATATCCATCCAACAGGGGATGCAATATGTTCAAACTCGGGCCAGAAGCATCAATACTAATTGTATAATGGGCTGGATTCGAACCTATATTGCCTTCAGAATCAACTGCTACAACATGAAAATACCATATGCCAGAAGCTAAATCTTCATCAATTTCTAATCCAGTGACTGTCGTGTATATACCATTCAGTTTAGTCGGTACTGTATTCGGATATTGATTAAGAATATAATAGTAGCCTACTATACTATTAACATCAGCTGGTTCTGTCCAGTTGATTTGTGGTCTTTGATTGGAATACCAAGTTCCTTGATCAGGATGGGTGTTTGAATGAATTGAGGGAATAAGAACTGTACAATCATAGTAGATAGTAAGAAGTGGGTCTCCTACAATATTCATTCCATAATACCATGGAAGATATTCATCCCCAGCAGTACTTGATGACGTTAACGAATTTGAGAACCAATCAGATAGACTCTGTCCTAGAGTATTATTTTGTCCGAGCGGCCCATAAAATTCGTCACAATCCATCATACTACCGGTCTTGCTGCTACCTATCGATGCCAGACTATAGGTGCCACTAAAAGTATAGGTCACACCAAGATTATTTGTTGTGGTCCATTTTGCCCCAGAACAACAAAATAGATTGTAAAAATTGAATGAGGGGGGAGCATTATGAATTTGGCTAGATGATACTGATCCCTCCCCCGAACCTCTAGGCCCAAAATAGTGAGCTGTTGGCGAACTATGAGCACAGAGATGCCCCCACTGATAATTTTGGAGAATTCTGTTTGTTAACCAGTCTGTTGCATTAGTGTAAGTTGTAGGAGTTTGGACAAGAGTATGAGTACTGTAGGCAAATGCCCCATCACTAGCCCAACGAGAACCCCAGTATCCAGCCCAGTCGTTATCAATATAGAATAAACCGCGACGGTCTCTTGTCACCCCTCCAGTCCGATAATCATGCACTCTTGATAGATAGGTATTGATATTGTTTGTGACAGAATCCCAACTTAGGCATGTTGGATCAATCCTCCCAACAAATATCTCTGGATAGATATCAGTCCCAGTAGTAGCATAATGGGTATCATAAATTCCATCAATAGGAGATGTATCACTCCATGTACCGTCAAGGTCCATTAGAAACAAATCACAGATGAAGGTCTCTGCAGAAAAACTAGTAGTTGCATCATGATGAAATTCAGCGTATGGAAGTCTTCCGATTAGGACCGCACCAACGAGACCACTGGAATCAAACCATTCAGAAAGGTTTCCTTTCAATTCTTCGGCTGTATTTACAGGCTGCGTATAGAGAATTGTATTGTATCCCGAATCATTGAGATCCTGCCGATATTGATTAACTGCGCTCACAATGCCAGAATAGATAGAATTCTGCACAATAATGGCTATAGTGTCAGTGTACTGAGGAGCAACACTAAAAGAGTCAGTTACTATATTAGTGTCTGAAATACTTGGTGTATCGGTCTTTTGCATACTAGGTATTGTTTCAGAAGAAACGGTTGGCGTATCTGCAATAATAGTGCAATGGGGAAAACATACAATAATTGGTGCAACAATCGATAGGCAAAGAGTAATGGTAATAATCCTAATCATATTAGACAACATGGCGGAGAACAAACTCCTTTACGAAATTACTCAATCCTGTATCAATATGAATATGTTGAGGATTAATTGGTGAGTGATAATCCTATTTCTTGCTAGCTTGCTCCAGTAAGTAGTCCAAGACACTCTGCCAGATTGTTCCATCATCACGCGCTTTATTCTCAAAGTTGTTAGTATTTGTCCATGTAGACAAAGCCATTCTTGCTCTTTCTGGAAAATCACCCTCATCTATTCGATTAAGATAGCCTAGAGTCTGTAATGCCTTCTGAATTTTCACAGAGATTACACCTTCAATCTTCTTTAACTGACTTTGATTCTCGCGGCTCAATAGAGTCATATCATAAATCTTGAAAATTCGTTCCAGTTCAAGAATCGGGCAGGGGTGTTCATCTACTCGAACATCAACATATCTATCATTCCCACCTTCATATCCACCAGCTTTTCGTACAACAAGAATTGATGCAGATTGCATACCTCTACGGTCTCCTCCCGCAGCTTGTCCTGCATTAAGGGATGCGAAAAGCTTGTCAACTAGGTCTCCTTCTGTCTGTTCATAAACCTCAGCCATATTTTCGACTACATCTTGAGATACAAGAATATTACCTTGACAGCAGAAACCATTTCCTACGATGTGACCAGCCCACTCCATGCATTCTTTTCCAGTGTGCGCAATAGCACGTCCCTTCGAGTCAACAATCCCTACCTGACGATGTTCCCGTCCCTCATCTTCCTTTAGGAGTGTCTTCAATGTTTCTGATGCACTCTTCCCAGATTCTAGAAGTTCAAGACCTCTTGGACCATAAGAAACATTGGCCCAAGCCTGTGTGGCTACAGCTCCAATCTCAGCTTTAGCCCAAGGTACAACAGAACCAACTGCAGGAAACTTAGATTGAACAATGATTCCAAAATCTCCATTGGTGATGTCCCTTGCTGCGACAGAAAAGGTTGATGGATAACTGGTTAATTTCATTATTCTTATTCCTCTTGAAATCACAGGTTGTTGAAGTATGAGTCCAACTATTTAGAGAAACCGATTAACGGAGAATGTAGGTAAATATTCAGGATGTGAAACCGATTCTTTTTAGGGAAGTATTCTTTTAACGGCATTAGCACATGCAGAAAGGGAGGAAAGAGACCGTGGTATCAGAGATATTCATCAGATACTTGACAACGACTGGTCTTGAAAAGACAGCGAGATTTAGAGCTGATGAATCTGCGATAAACCTCGATCTCAGAGATATTGCATCGGTGGACTTATTGCCTCTAATCTGGTGCGAAAATTTAGAATCACTATGTCTTCGAAACAACTCGTTGACAGAGATTGACCTTTCACCACTCGAGAAGTGCGGGAAAAACCTCAAGGCTATTCGATTGAGTCACAATCGGCTTCAGGGGATTGATTTGAATCCTCTTAGTTGCTGCCCTAAGCTCCAAGAAGTGACGCTTGATGAAAACCGTTTGAAACGCATTGATTTATCACCGCTCTTTCAATGTGCTAGTTTAAAACAGCTAAATCTGGACAAGGATGTGTCTTTAACTGCAGATCTTCTCCTTAGGTCAGTTGGAAGTTGGCCAGAAGTTCTTATTGAGCGCTATCATAGAATCCTCTGGAAATCAGATTTGGCAGGATAAACTAACATATCGCAGGATTGAAAGGGAACTTGTCCAATTGTAATGACCTTGCAGATTGCGGGAGGTTTTTGATTGGATACAGGACTCTCTGGAAAACATGTTATTATTACTGGAGCATCAGGTGGAATTGGACTAGAAACAACGTTGATGTTTCTGTCAGAAGGGGCACGAGTCACTGGCACATTCAATCGTTCAATAAAGAACTTGGATACACTAAGGGAGTCTTGGTCAGAACAATTACAGATTGTCAAAGTAGACCAGGTCAAAGAATCAGAGATTGAGTCCCTTTTCAAGAAGGCAAATGATAAGTTTGGAAGAGTTGACATCTTAGTTGCTAATGCGGGTATCGCAAATCATCAAGGTGTAGCAATTCAAGATATGAAACTAGAACAATGGGAACAGATGTTATCAGTAAACATCACAGGTACGTTTCTCTGTGTCAAGCATTTCTTCAAGAATTTAGTGAGGTATGAGAGAGAGAATGCGGCACTAGTGCTTATCGGTTCTACAGCTGGATTCTTCGGTGAGGCTTGGTATGCAGACTATTCAGCGACAAAAGCTGCGATGCATGGGCTCTTGATGAGTTTAAAGAACGAAATAGTTCACATTGCACCTCGAGGTCGTGTTAATCTTGTCAATCCTGGATGGACAGCTACTCCAATGGCAGAAGGAGCTCTTTCTGACAAAGAGATGCTAACGAGGATTTTACAGACAATTCCAATGCGTAAGATTGGAGTACCACAGGATATTGCTAGCACAATTGTATATCTCGCCTCGGATAAATTAGCAGGTCATGTAAGCGGTCAAACAATTAATGTCGCGGGGGGAATGGAGGGTCGATTATTATACACGCCAGATGAGATAGACCTCACATAATTATGATTCATTTTCTATTCTCAAAGGTCTCAGTCTTCTTTCGTTCCTCTCTCTTTCGTAATGGGAAAAGAGCAGTTGAGTCTCTTATTGCAGGATAATAGACCTCTGCTGCAATATCACGAGAGTCAGGCGAGTATAATAGAGTTGGTCCTCTTGATGTTCTAGGCTTACTCATTCGTAGTTTTTCCCGATATGTAAATAGAAAAATAACAACTGCAAGCAGAAAGACAGAGCCTACAATGATTCCTAGCATTAATCAAATCTCACCTGATATGTTATTCACGCGAGAGCTTATCTACTTTTACCAAGACATCTATTGGATAAGATGCAGACTGGGTGTCATTTAACAAGATTGAAGAAAGAAATTCAATGAATAGAAAATGAATACAATGAACTCATTCGATGATATCACCCTAGCATATGATAACTCAATTGACTGGGATAGACGTCTAAATCGCGAATTGCCACTCATTCTCTCATTAATGGATGATCCTAAAAGGGCACGGGTGCTTGATATGGCATGCGGTAGCGGTCATCACTCAATTGCACTTGCTGCTCATGGTGCCGAGGTCATAGGATTCGATTCAAGTGAAACCATGATCAGAGCTGCTAGAGTACATATGGAGGAGAAGGGTACCAATGCACAATTTATCAATGCAGAAATGGAGAACATCGCAAACGTAGTTGAGGGGCAATTTGATCTTGTGATATGCCTTGGTAATTCTTTGGCACTCTTGAAAAACAGAGAAGTTGTGAAAGATGTTGTGAAGGGAGTTCGTGGGATATTGAGAGAAGGAGGGTCTTTCCTCGCACAGGTGCTCAACTTTGAAGAGATACATTGGACAGGATTTAGAAACTTCCCCATGAAAAAAGGAAGATTGAGTAATGGGAACGAGATCACCTTTGCCCGACTGTTTGAGCATACTGATTATCCCTTTTCATCGACCCTGGTAATGTCTGCATTTAGAGAAGTTGATGGAGTATGGACATCAGAAGTAGAAACTCAAAAAGTCTTGAATCTCAACTATGAATTAATGAAAGAGATACTTGAGGTAGCAGGCTTTACCAATGCTCAATTCTACTCAGACTACAGCAAGAATTTACTTGAGAGAAAAAATCACAGAAATATGATAATCCATGCGGTGAAATGATTGTTTCTCTATTCAGGACTTGCCATCCGTTTCGTTCCAATCATAGTGAGTCCTGTTCCAACAATGAGAAGTAATGCTGCTGGAAGAAAGGCAAGTATGATTAAATTCCTAAAAATGGGTATGATAGAAAATGGGACAATGACAATCATTGAGAACATTATGATTGACATCATAATTCCTGTATTATCTTTGAAAGACTTACTCTGAGTATCATCATAATTTGGGTTATTTGTCGTAACTCCTGTACTTACTAAGGTCGCACCCGTCATTGCTAATGATGTACTCGTGAGAATGAGAAGAAACTCTGAGGGACTTAATCCAACAGTATAAATCGTAATGACTGAGGCAATTAGTGTCATTGGAAATCCAAAAAATAAAGATTCTACAATACGGGCTCTTACGAACCGATCAACTCCTTTGGGAGTACTTTTCAGCATCCAGAGTTGGTCTTGAGATTCTAAAAAGCCTGTACCTCCGAAGCTCATTGCACTAATCATTGCAATAATCATTCCTGTAGCAAGAGCCACTGTGAAGAGGAAAATCTCGCGGCTTTCAGATCCTAATCCAGACACATCTACCAACATAGGAAGTATAATTGCAAGTAAAACACCGATTATAATTTTCGATGTATTTGATGGTTTGCGACCAAAGTCTTTCAAGGTCGTAATTAGAAGAACACAGAATGAGCCCGGTGTAATTCTACGAAGTCCACGCAACACTATGTTCTCACCTCCTGCACAACGAACTTGTTCAGAACGCGCTCCAATCTGAATTCGAAAGAATCGATCTGATGTAACTAAAGCTATTGTCACTGTTCCAAATGCAAAGAGTAAAAGAAGAGAGAAGTTTACAAGAGGGGGAAAACCAAGCACTGATTCTATCATTGTGACATCTGATATACTGAGACCTACACCATTGAATCGAAGAATGAGTGATGTAGCCAAATCAGCACCCCATGTAAATGGGAATACTAGGAATATATTGAGACCAAGTAATTCGGTAATTGGTCCTGAGAGAAAGATGATTCCATATAGGGGTAAGATTGCGGCAAACCCGATAACAATTGATAGCCCTCTTGCAAGTTCATCACCACGAGGTGATTCAGCTAGCTTTGACTGTAAAATTGTAGCAAGAAGATTTGAGAACCAGAGTGTACTGAGAAATACAAAAAGAAGTGTGAGATATAATAGTAATTGACCCAGAATACTAATTGCATAGAACTGTACAAAAATTGAAAGTATAACTGGTATAAGAAGGAATGCACCAATTGAATAGAGTGGTATACGTCCAAGAAATGTCCCCACCATTATTGAGCGCGTGCTGACGTTATTACTTAGTATAATTTCCCATTGACCGATTTTAAGTTCCTCAAGTGATTGACTGATTGGATTGAAGAGATACACGAACCACATGAACATCACAAGAGAGCGCATGAATCCAGCAAGTCCAAGGAACAATAAGGACTCAATTCGCGTTTGAAACCAACTTAGAAGGAGGGATGTAATCGCAGGTGCGAGAATGAGAGCCCAACTCACACTGAGTATGAGTAAACTTATCATCACTGTTTTACGTTTAGACCGAAACCTGGCGGTCATCACCAGGTACTCGGCCTTTGCTATATGATACCAATTCCTCCTCATTGATAATCACTCCATGCTCTAGTTTGCAGGACCAGATAACTTCCTGATGCCAATCCAGACAAGAAGGGCTCCAAGGGACCACTGGACCAGCAGACCAATCAGGGACATCCCAAACATAACATTTGGGGGACCAACAATGTTAGCCACTAATCCAAGGAAATCAATGTCTAGACCAATTGTGAGGAACATGTCAGCAAAGAGAACTCCAACAATAGAGAACTCAGCCAGCATAACGGAAGTCATCAGGTTTGCTTGATGTGCTGGAGACTTTGTGTCTTCATAATTGGGATTACCAGCAGTGATTCCTGTTGAAATGAGCATACCTCCAAATATTGCCATGTATCCAAGACCAATTAGCGCAAGTAATTCAAAGAAAGTCATCTCAAGTACGAAATACAACAAAGTAGTAGGTATGAAGATTAGAGGTATACCTATCATCGCCTGGGTTACGATTCTACTCTTCACAAACTTTGAGGCTCCATTTGGTGCTCCTTGAATTATCCATAGCTGGTCTTGACTCTCAAGGAAACCTACACCAGCAAATGGGAATGATCCAATAAGTGACAGCATCGCTATAATCATGAAGACCATCTCTCGCATTTGCACGTATTCTACATTCACTGTAGTCAGGATAATAGGAAATATACATGCTAAAACCACACCATAGAATATCTTTGATAGATTCTGTGCTTTACGCAGGAAGTCCTTGAAATTAGATACCATGAGTGTGCCAAATGGTCCAGGACTGAGTCGTCTAATACCTCGGAGTATGAAACTCTCACCACGCACTGTTGTGACAATTTGTGTCCGTACACCAGCATCAATAGTGAATACTCTATCAGCCGCTCCTAGTGCAATGATGATTGTTGCAAAGACAAATCCACCCATTAGCAAAGATGATACTAGTAAATCAAGATGAAGAATACTGCCAAAGGTAGCTATCTGGTGTCCTGTAAGTCCGACACCATTGAATGTAATTGCAAGCCAGCTCAATGTGTCTGCAAACCAAGTCGAGGGTAAGATAAGAAACGCATCCATACCCATCATTTCTGACATGGCAGGCAGGAAGAACATCAGACTGTACATCGGGATGATGACGATGATAGCAATGACCATTGATAATCCCTTGGCAATGTCATTACCCCTTGATGAGTCACCTAGTCTAGCTTGAATCACACCTGTGACAAAGTTAGATAGCCAGATTGTTCCTAAGGCCAGTAAGGTGATTACACCATATAGTAAGATTTGACCGAGGATATTTACCTCAAAAGCAAGTACTAAGGGCGTGATCAGGAGAGGTGATAAGAAAACAACTATCAATCCAAAGAGAGGTATCTTTCCTAGGAAAGTACCAGCTATGATATTTCTAGTAGATACATTGTTTGACAGGAATATCTCCCACTGACCAATCTTGATTTCTTGAAGAGCATAAGATAGAGGGAATAGTAGCAGTAGAATCCACAGAAAAAGGATAATTGTACGCATCAGACCTGGGAAGATTAACTGTAACAATGGTCGCAAGGTGTCCATTGGGATTAACGCATTGATGAATGAACCAATCACAATAGGTGCAATGACTACTGCCCAAAAGAAGGCGATTGCAATGAGTACTCCTACATACATCTTCCTATGTGATCTCATACTTGCAGACAGTACTTGAAATTCAGCCTTTGTAATAGCAAGCCATTGTTGCGCCACTGGTTTTACCTCCATGCAAGCAGAGTCTTTCTGTCGACCTGACCGCCAACAATCTTTAGATATGCATCCTCAAGATTACGAACGTTCATTGATTCTATAATATCAGCTGGCGAACCATGTACCGTAAGTTGTCCCTCATTAAGAATACCAATGACATCACATACATCTTCAGCAAATGATGTTTGGTGTGTACAGATAAAGAAACTAGTCTCTGTTTCTTCTACAAGAGCCAGTATCAAGTCTTTTACTAAAGCACTTGCTGCAGGATCCAATCTCGATGTTGGTTCATCAAGGAAGACTAGTTTTGGTTCATGAAGGAGTGTTGATGCAACTAGTACTTTCTGTTTCATCCCTGAGGAGTAGGACTCCAAGAGATCGTCTTGTCGACCTTCAAGACCAAGAATTCCGAGTAGACTGTCAATGCGTCTATTCAGACTCTCACCATTTCTTCCATTCAGTGCTCCTATGAACTCTAGAAATTCCACAGCTGATAACTTTGAGTACAATCCAGGAGACTCAGGTAGTAGACCAGTAGCAGCCTTGATCTCATCACGTTGTGAATTGATATTAAATCCGCATACAGTTGCATTACCACTTGTCTGCCTAAGGAGTCCAGAGAGAATTCGTACCGTGGTGGTCTTCCCAGCTCCGTTCGGACCCAGAAAACCAAACCTGCTACCAGAGAGAACCTCTAAGTCCAGATTTCTAACAGCCTGAACTGAGCCAAAGCTCTTGTTCAGACCTTCAGTTCGAATAACTGTTCCATTTCGTGCCATTTTGTTTCAACCGTTCTAAATCATTGCTGTAAAAGTTTACAGCGCCATGGTAAAGATTTATATTCATTCATATATAAATGTTTACCACAACGCAGTAAATTTTGACCAGAAAGAGTTAAAAAGTGCGTGCGCGAGGAAGAATACTATGGGATTACTCTCGAATCATGAAGCAGTAGTCTGGTGGGAATACCATCATGGTAAGCCCACATCAGACATCTTCAGCAAGTATGAGAAGCCCAGTTATGTTCCTGAATACATCTATGAAATTCTTGCTAGGGAGATTAATGAAAAAATCAAAGACACTAGGAAAGCAAGTAGAGAGAGAGAAAATATACGCAAGATTCAGTTCTCAAGTGCAGCATATGTATCTAGAGTACTTAGTAGAGCAAAATCAAAGATTGAAGATACTCTTAGACAACATGCGAATAGTCACCGATTAGATACAGAAAATATTGATGGGGAGAAAGGAATACTTACTGGATTTGACTACCAAGCCAATACAAATGTATACATTATCTTTACACTACAATTGGGAGTCGTCATATGGTATGAACACACTAATTATGGTGGAAAACTATGTGACGGCACTCCATATTCATCTCAGGCAAGAAGTGATGGAAAACCGTGTCCGAAAGTAGAAGAGTGTAGGGAAACTCTTGACATCATTCTGAAAGAGTATAATCTTACTCTGAATCCTAAGGAAGAAGATATGTACATGACAGAGCAGTCAAACAGAATCTTTGGAAAACTTGGATCTAAACAACTTCCTCGCTATCAAAGAGAGATACAAGAAGGTGAATGAAAAAAATGAACGAGGAAGTAGAAGCTGGATATTTCCCTGTAATGGAGAAGATATCTAGTGGTAAGAAATTCAAGCCTTCAAAGGCCTTGAGAAACAAGTACTGGTTTATTGCAATATTAATTGCAGTAGGTACATGGTTCATGATTGTCGGATCATTCTACGGAATATCCTATCTGATATCGCAAGATGAAGGATGGAGCCATGCAGCATTCGTAGCTCAATATCTGAGTGTTGTGAACTACTGGACAGTTATTATAGAACTAGTATGGTTAGTTCCAGCTCTGATTGCCATTCCGGTTTATATTAACTCGATTGAGTACTCAGTGATCTCAGAAACGGGTGAGGCGTCTCCAGAAATCTATGTTCGAAAGGGAATCATCAATATTACCAAGAAACATGTCCCATTCAGGACCATCACAAACATAAGTTCTCGTGCTGGAATAATTGATAGACTATTTAGAATTGGCAATGTTGAGATTCAGACTGCTGGATACTCAGGCGGACCAGGTGGACAATCTGGACCAGAGGAGAAACTAGAAGGAATAACATTCTACGAGGAGGTCAGAGACTTCATTCTACAGGAATTACGAAGATTCAGAGATCCCTATGTTGTGGGCACAGAGGTAGTTCATCCACGAGATGAGGCAGTTCCAAGAATAAGTGACAGCTTGGATGACGAGATTCTCATCACATTACGAGAGATTCGAAATGTATTGGAACGCATTGAACATAAATTTGACAAGGAGGAAGGAGAAAAGTGACGATTGAGGGGAAGATAATCAAACCACCAGTCGAGAATATAGCATACGGGCGGATATTCAGGCCTTCAAAAGCTTTCAGAAACAAAATGTGGTTCATAGGTATTATAATCGCCATAATGCTTTGGATAATCATCATTGGATCTCTTGCCTTTGTTCTATGGTTGGTCGGAATTGTTTCTGGATACCCGGTGGCGGCAATCTTCTACCAGTGGTGGACTGTCCTGAACCTGTGGTATTGGGTCATCACAGCCATCTGGCTAATTCCTGGAATCATAATTATCCCAATCTACCTTCGTTCTATTGAATATTCAGTTCTCTCAGATGCTGGCGAAGTTTCCAAGGAGATTTTCACAAAGAAAGGTATTATTAACATAACAAGAAAACATGTCCCGTTTCGAACGATTACAAATATCAGTTCACGGGCTGGGCTCTTCGACAGACTCTTTGGCATCGGTTCAATAGAGATTGAAACAGCGGGATATTCAGGTACCACATCATCAGCGGAGGAGAAACTAGAGGGAATTACATTCTATGAAGAACTTCGTGATTTCATCCTAAGGGAGTTAAGGAAGTTCAAAGACCCGTATGTAACGGGGACTGAGATTGTGTCCCCAGAAGAAGAACCAGTTCTTAGAGATGACGAAAGTCTAGAGGACGAGATACTACTAGTATTGCGTGAGATCAGAGACCTGTTGAAGAAAGATAGAAAGTGAGGAATCTACTAGATGGCACAAGAAAAGGTGCGAGTTGTTAAACCGCCAATTGACGATGTGACCAGTGGTAGAGTATTCCAACCAACGAACGCGTTCCTGTTCAAAAAGATGGTCAAAGCAATAGTTGTAATGGGTCTAATCTGGCTTGCATTGTACGCACTGTTCATGGGATTCACAAACCCTGTCTTCTTAGATCTCATCCTTGCCCTGTCGCAACCCCTTGAAATCCTAGTTATGATTGGATGGGAAACATTCAATCAATACTACATACTCTGCGCCATCACAGTTTTCATTATTGGATCAGTCTACTCATACATCTATGTGAGAAAAATAGAATATTCTGTGGTGGGTTGGTCTGGAGATGTAATGCCAGAGATTTATACACGAAAAGGAATCATCAATATCACCAAGATTCATGTTCCATTTCGAACTATAGTGAATGTTAGAACAACTAAGGGAATAGTAGATAGACTCTTTGGGATTGGAAGTGTTCTGATTGAAACTGCAGGGGGTTCTATTGGAGCCCAACCAACTGGATTGGTTTCTCTTCTCTTTGCAAGATTCAGTTCCTCCGCAGCTGAAGAAAAGATTGAGGGTATAAGATTCCACGAAGAACTGAGAGATTTCATACTCAGAGAGATGCGACATTTTGGACGCAAACGTAGTACTAAAGATACAATTCAGAGAAGAAAACGTATCTTCACAAGAGATACACTTGAAGCGTTCAGGGAGATTAGAGATGCCTTGAAAGAATCAATGCAAGAATCAAGATGATGAATAAATGGATTTGAAATCTATTATCGATTTTATAATTCTCCTGTTTGGATTCATTGCCCTCTTATCATCTATATTGTAAATATAGACTGAGTCTAAGACGATGAGGTGGTAAAGATTTGCATGATCTGAATAAACCAAGAATTATCGTGGAATGATATCGACAATTCAGAGAATTGCAGTCCAGAGAATTCTTTTCAAAGACTCCTCTTTTAAAAAGAGGAACGAGAGAAATTATTAGCCAGGAATGTAGATGTTCTTTAGTAACAGTATTTTTCAGAGTTCTAGGTCAAAGATATCCATGATTTGACCAATATTAGATAGACTTCTCTGAGCCTCTTCACGTGGGCGCACTTCAAATACATACTGAGGCTTTGTTGATAGTTTACTCAGAAACTTTAGAGTTGGCTCGAAATCAATGAGTCCATTCCCAACCACTTGATGTGATCCAATTTGTGGAATGGCATCATGAATATGAACTACTTCAATTGAACTTTGATATCTCTGGAACAAATTCCAATCATCGGTTTTAGTCTTAAGATCAGAGCCATAGAGTTTGGGAATATCAAGACACAACTTCAAGCCTTGCGGAATAAGATGCTCAATCACATCACGTACTAAGAGTGTCCATGCGTGATTTTCGATTGTGAGACGAACATGTGGACGAGCATGTTTGAGAAGTTCGGATAGATTCTCTCGAAGAGTCTGAGAATAGGATTTATGATGTAGTTCACTAAAACTATCTGGAGGCTGATTTCCAGCCTTTCTGAATGAGGGCAAAGTTCCAGCATGTAGAACGACATTTGTAGGTCCAATACTAATCTCACGAGCGAGATTGATGACCTGTTTGAAATATGCAATGATTCCTGTACGTATCGGAGGATATGGTGACATTAGACTGACATCATCACATGGAGCGTGAAATCCCCATTCGATAGAATGATTTCTAGCAAAATCCCTGAGCCTGATTCGTTCTTCAGAAGATATTTTTTCCGGAGAAAATGTTGGCACACCTATATCTGGGACAATGCCATTCCAATTATTCTCAGATGCATACTTGAGTGCATCTAACATGTTATCATCATAGACCACATGATAAGCACGACGTGATGGATATCGCATACCAAGTAGGTATTAGCAAGTTCTTATGAGCTTGACGAGACGTACATCTCAAAGGTGTCCTTATGGAGTTTGTTGCAAAAAATCTACCATGACCGACCTCTCCAACAAATTTGCCATCTTGTGCGACCTCTTTTCCTCTAAAGATAGTAATGCTGGGGTTGTCAATAGTCGCATAGAAGAGGGACAAAGTTGGTCACTTCTTAGATGAGTGTTTGATTAAATATGTAGGTCCTTCTATACTCTCACAGAGAAATGGAAGAACTCGGAGTATGGCTCTTAGCAATAGTATTGGTTCTTCCATCAGGAATACCAATATCGGCATTATTTCTATCTGAGGTTGTAATGATTGTACCGTTCTCAATAATGAGGTCTAATTAATTCATTAGTGGCCTTCTTCGAGAGAAATTCTCTCTCCGTATATCAATTTGGAAACGCCTATTAGACTTATGATTCTGAACGAAGTAGCATTCTCTGGAGAGATGACAATGAGAAAAATACGAATTGGCCTTGTCCAAGCGAGATGGGGAGGTGATATTTCAAACGATGATAGCTTAGATAAGAATATCGAGTTGATGATTCAGAAACATGAAGCATTTGCACACGAAGCAAAGAAACTGGGAGTCCAAATTCTCTGTTTTCAGGAGTTGTTTTTCGGTCCCTATTTCTGTGCTGAACAAAATGCAAGATGGTATAAGTATGCTCAGCCAATACCCGGTCCTCTCACTGAACGAATGCAGAAGCTTGCGAAACATAACAATCTTGTCTTAATTGCTCCAATCTATGAAGAAGCAATGACTGGGATTTATTATAATACCGCAGTGGTGATTGATTCTGATGGCAGTTATCTTGGAAAAATGAGGAAGATGCATATTCCTCATTTAGAACCGGGATTCTGGGAAAAATTCTATTTCAGACCTGGTAACTTGGGATATCCGGTCTTTGATACTTCAGTTGGGAAGATTGGAGTCTACCTCTGCTATGACCGACACTTTCCGGAGGGGGCTAGATTACTTGGGTTAAATGGAGCTGAGATCGTGTTCAATCCCTCAGCTACTGTTGCAGGACTCTCAGAGCATCTGTGGACAATAGAACAACCGGCCCATGCTGTTGCTAATGGTTATTTTATTGCGGCAATTAACAGGGTGGGTGAGGAGCTATGGAAAACTGGAGTGTTTTACGGTAGTTCGTATATTGCCGATCCAAGAGGACAGTTTGTTGTCAGAGGATCTCGCAATAATGAGGAACTTGTTATTGGAGATATAGACCTTGAGATGATTCGTGAGGTTAGAAATATCTGGCAGTTTTATCGAGACCGCAGACCTGAGAGCTATGGTGGCCTGACTGAGATGTAAGTAATGATTTATGACTCGGGTCTGTATTCAAACGTACATATTTAGTATAATTTCACTAAGGACTTCAAATGATATGTATTTCAAAACTTGCTAAACGGAAGCAATCTATAATTGTATCAAGAAAAACTCACGATTGATTTTGAAGGATCACTATTCAAGAGTCCATTCATTCTTGCTTCGTTCCCTCCCTCTATGGAACAGAATCGTATTATTTGCGCTGCAAAACTAGGAGGTGATGGTGCAGTAATCAAGACTATCATAAAAAATCTCACTATCAATCCAAGAACACGATTAGGAGCCATTCGTAACAATGAGAAAGCCGTAGAATTCATTCATGTAGGATAATAACGGTGTTAAATTCTCTCCAGAGGAAAAACAATTCGTCCTTCTTTGAAAACAATGAGTTCACCACCACTGAATTCAGTCCAGTGTTCATTGGTCAGAATTTTTGTTGAGATGATGAAACCTGATAATGGAAAGTTTCGAGATACCTCTCTTTCCCTGTTGCTTATGTCTATAGATCCAAGCTTGTATTCCTGTCCAACAAGCTCGATTTTACCGAAAGGATATTCACGTTTTACATATCTTAGACCATTGTTATAATCGTTCTCGTCTGAATAGCAAAAGAGATGTTCTCCATCAGAAAATATGCAATTTATTGTATTCTGACCATCATTGATATCTCTCAGAACATATTCCAAGTGGTTGAAACCGTCAAGATCCCAGTGAAATCCAATTTGGGATGATAAATCATTAAGAATGTAACAAAAGGCCTGTTCTGAATCAGTTTCTCCAATTGGTGTGATTGGTGCTGACTTAGGATTGCTGAAATCGGTTAGTGTTCCATTATGTGCAAAAGCATACTCGTACGGAATATCATTTACGACAAGTCTGCGATAGAAAGGATGCGTATTCAAATAACTTGGTAGACCTCTAGTCGATCTTCGGACATGGGATATTATCGTCTTTGAATAGATGGAATTCTCAACGAAATCGTAGAGAGAACTCTGGTTGGATGCCTTTACTTCCTTAATCACCTGAAGGCGTTTGTCTTGATAATATGCAAGTCCCCAACCATCAGGATTTTTCATACCATGTTCCTGAAAGAGATTCAATGATATATTAGCTGTAATATTGGTCGTAAATGTCAGACCTAGAAGATCACACATTCTAAAGCTCCTCGCAAATGCCAATAACCAAGTGCCTAGTAAATCCTACCATAGTTTGTCTTTATCATCTTCGACGCCTATTGTTTCAGGTGTATCTTCAGTATCCTGCTCCCACCAAGGTTTCGTTGCGGCCATATTCTCCCAAGGAGTAGTAGGCTCTCGAATTGGATAGTTCCAAAGAAAGAATAGAATTAGCGTTATTGAGGCTTCTCTTGAAATATGTGAGTATTCATACTGAGATTCCGATTCGTTCGACTGAACAATAAACTCTCCCATCGTATCTAACCAAGTGTGAATATGCCTTGATTGATTATGAATTCTTTGCTTACTGTGCAGAGGGAATAAGTCTATTATATGTGATAGCTATGATTATTGGCATAGTCAATTATCGCTATCTGTATTGCTCACACAGATAAATGACGAGTTCACGTGTCAAGAACTCGGTTTCTATTAGTAACATTTTCAAGCCTATACATTGAAATGTACGACGCTTGTGGATACAAGTACTCACATCTAAAGAGGGGTTGTGTATGAATCCAGTTGAAATGATTGTTGCAGGTGCAGGAGACCGAGGATTTGTCTATGCATCATATGCCAAAGAGCATCCAGATAGAGCTAAAATCGTCGGGGTTGCTGAACCTCGTGACTATTACAGAGAGAAAATGGTAAGAGAATACAATATTCCAGAGGAGAACGTATTCTCAGATTGGAAAGATATGGCAAAGAAGTTAAAATTCGCAGATGCGGTGATTATTGCAACACAAGACCATATGCACAAAGATCCTGCAATAGCATTCGCCAAGAAGGGGTATCATATTCTGCTGGAAAAACCAATGGCACCTGATGAGAAGAGTTGCCGAGAGATTACTAAAACTATTCTCTCCAAGAAGGTCATATTTGCAGTTGGTCATGTTTTACGATACACAAAATATACACAACACCTCAAAGGAATCATCGACTCTGGCTTAATTGGTGACATAATAAGTATTCAACACCTAGAACCTGTTGGATTCTGGCACCAGGCTCATTCTTTTGTGAGAGGAAATTGGAGAAACGAAAACGAGTCTTCTTTTATGCTACTCACAAAGTCCTGTCATGATATTGATTGGATCAGGTATATTGTTGGAAAGCAATGCAAGACAGTATCTTCCTTCGGATCACTCACCCATTTCAAAAAAGAAAATAAACCAACAATCGCAGGGAACAATTGTATGGAATGTGATTATGAGCCGCAATGTCCTTACTCAGCAAAGCGAATCTATCTGAGTCTGGTCAAACATGGAAAACTTGGCTGGCCTGTAAGTGTTGTTACGACCGACCGTACGGTTGCAGGTGTAATTAAAGCTCTTAGAGAGGGGCCATATGGTAGATGTGTTTACGAATGTGACAATGATGTTGTAGATCATCAGGTAGTAAATATGGAATTTGTTGATGGTGAAACTGCAACATTTACAATGACAGCATTCACCAAGGCAAGGCCACGAGAAACTCGGATATTTGGAACAAGAGGAGAAATATACGGAAATGGAATGAAAATTCAGGTATTTGAATTTCTAACAGGGAGATCAGAGATTATTGATATTTCTGATGAAGGACCAGAATCACTCGCAGACCATGGCGGCGGTGATTATGGTCTAATTGATGCCTTTGTCAATGCTGTAGCTGAGAATGATGCAAACAAGATTCTCTCAGGACCAGAAGAAACACTTGAAAGTCATATTATTACATTCGCTGCAGAGAGAAGCAGGATTGAGAGGAAATCTATTGAAGTTAAGATATAGAAAAAATGATCTTGAATCCATCAACCACAGAAATCTTAACTCCTAGGGGTCATCACTTTTTCATCGATTTCATCAATTCCTTACCACGCAATGACTCGGTTCGTGCATTCAAATATGCTAATGATGTATACTGCTGGTTTATTGCAAATGTCATTTCAGGAGAAAGATAGTAGTTTTTGACAGCTCCAAAGGAATTCGAGAATCGCTGGTCATATTCCTCCTGCCATGCAAGATGGTCTTCCATTCGATAGAAACTATTGAAAGCCAAAAGATTGTACCGACCCACATTGGCTCTCAAAAGCATTGAAACATGTGAATCATCAGACAGTATTTTGGATATTCTATCTTTATTTTTAGTAATCTCAAGCAGTGAGAGTACAAGAAAATACTCAGGGGGCGTCCAAATCCTAGGAAATCTACAGACAGGAGGTAGAATGATTGTTTCGCTCATTAAAAGATCAAGTCGCCTTTGAACTGTCTTTCGATGGATGTCAAGAGCCTTTGCTAATTTATTTGGATTCGCTTGGATTCCTTTTCCTAAGAGAAGTGCTTCTAAAATATCGACTGAAATTTCATCTAATTCTAAACCATTAATTTTAGTGTGTATTCCTTGTCTGAAGTTCTCTCTGAAGACTTTGATGGACGAGGAGGGATCATATTTCAAAATTGCTTTTGTACTGAGATAGAGAGATTCAGAGGGTATATATTCAGTGCTTGATCTGGAGGTGATTAAATTCTCATTAAGAATTCGCTCTTTCCATATCTGATAGTCGTAGAAATCCTTATGGATTTCTATCATCAATGTATTGAACTCTTCTTCTTTGAAAAAGAAGGCCGCCCAAATGTTCGGGTCAATCTCAATCCATAGATTTGTTTTGGGATCTCGGGAAAGGCTAATCTTCTCGACGACTAAAAGGGGAAGTTCATTCAAGAGATGACGAAATGGATGAAATGGAGGATCTATTATTTCATGTTGAAGAATCTTATCGAATCTTGATTGAATTGTGTTTCTATGTTTCCCGAGTAAGCTTGAGAGTTCTCTGATATTAATATCTACACCTTCTCCGCCACAGACAAGCTTAAGGAGTTCGATATTGAGGGGATCATCCAACAAGTCTTTCATTAATCCTGCTCCAAACATTACTTTTTGAGTCTGTAAAGTAATATTAGTACAGTGCAAATGAACTAGATATACATTTTCATATATATTTAAGCTAAAAATATAGCATTATTGATAGTATTTTTTGTCAGATAGTTACGTATTTTGACTCAGTAGTATGGAAGAAGCTTATTTTTACCTTTTTTTTTCTGGAATAATGTTCTATGTTGGACATGTTATTTCTCGAATCTGATATATATATACTGAATAATCCCGGAAATAATGGAAATTGTACATCTTTTCTTTGTACAATGTTTCGAAACCATATAACGATATCAGAATTATAGTATTTCCTAATGCTATATACTTATATTAAGTTCGGATTAGTTTATACACAAGTGATACTTATGAGTGTGACTAGTGTTAAGAGTGTCTTGAGTACTGAGAAAGTAATTCAAGTCTTAGATCAGGTGAATGTTTCATCTTTTCTAGACTCGTGGGGTCCGGAAGAGGTCATTCAAGTCTATGATCCCATTAGCCAGATGCAGGGTATTCTGGTTATTGACAATACAGCACTGGGTCCTGGAAAGGGAGGGATAAGAATCTCTTCAACTGTGACACCTCTAGAAGTCTTTAGACTCGCAAGAGCAATGACATGGAAGTGTGCTTTAGCAGATATTCCATTTGGAGGTGCCAAGTCTGGAATTCGAGCAGATCCCTACACAATCAATAAGGTGAAGCATATACAAGAATTCGCAAAAAAGGTGTCCCCATTAACTCCTTCACGATACATCGCTGCACCAGATATGAATGTTGGAGAGCAAGAAATATCGGCATTCGTAGATACTATAGGAGATTTACAATCAGCAACGGGAAAACCAAGTAAAAAAGGAGGTATTCCTCACGAACTGGGAACTACAGGTTTTGGTGTTGGAGTCGCTCTCGAAAAGGCATTTGAAATGATTGGAGAATCGATTGGATTACCACCTGATTTAGAAGACACGAGGATTGTAATTCAGGGTTTTGGTAATGTAGGATTATGGATTGCTAAATATATGCATAACAAGGGAGCCAAAATCATCGCTCTAAATGACTATTGGGGTACTATCTATAATAAGGAAGGATTAGATATGAGCAAGGCTGAAAAATATGCATATGCCACGAGCGAGGAGAGATCAATTGCAAACAGCAAACTAGGCACAGTACTTTCGAGAGATGCCATTCTTGGTCTTGATTGTGATATATTAGTACCCTGTGCAGTTGGTGATGTGATAAACGAGGGGTCATGGCACACTATCAAAGCAAAAATGATTGTTGAAGGAGCAAATAATGCAACCAGACCTATTGCAGAAAGACAGCTATTTGAAAACAGAGTAATCATCATTCCTGATTTTCTAGCAAATGCGGGAGGAGTTATTGGATCATATGTGGAATACAAGTATGGTACTGAAGAAGAAGCCTTTGCTATGATTGAATCTAAAATTAAAAAGAATACTGAAATTGTAGTTAGCGATGCTATGGACAGAAATCTTACTCCAAGACAGGTGGCTTTAGAACTAGCGCAAAACAGGGTTTTAGATGCAATGGAAAAGAACGGTCGAGGTAATTAGTGAAGGTGGTAGGCAGTCTGGAAGAATTCACTACGTTTCACTTTTCCAATATATGGGGCAGTCTAAGAAATCTAATTGATTTCGAAAAAGTAGAGATTCCCACAAGTGTAAGACTTGTGGGGAGTGTACATGGTGAATTTCCAGTAGATGCCTACTTTCCTATTTTTCTAGAGATATCAAAAGATTATGTCCGAGAAGATCTATCTGGTAGATTTAGCTGTGCTGGAATGGATTTGGGACAGAAGTACTATGATAGCTATTGGCATCCAGCAAGAACAATTCCACTACCCCTCTTTGAAAACGATCCAGAATTAGGTGTTCATGGATTTCTAGAAGGATATTGTCAACTCCTGGATAGATGGATAGATTCACCTATTCCAGATAATCTGCCCTGTGCTGCAATTGCTATCAAGACTAAAGGGAATTACTGTGAAGAACGTGAAGCCCAGTGGATCTTGGTTCTACTTCTTTGGCCAAACAATTCAGCCCGAGTTTTAGCCTTAGAGCTGTTTGAAGGAGCTCTAGAGGATTGTATATCACCCGAATGGTATCTTAATGTTTCAAAATTGATGCCTGTTGATACTGCAATTGAAGAGATTAGAAAATCATCAATGAATCTACCAAAATGGGAAAGACCAAGCTCTTCGTTGTTCGTCCAACCTGTTTTCCTTGGATGCATTCTTAATAATGGAAAAAAAGAGAGTAATGAAGTGAGTCATTGGAAACACGAATGGGTCTATGATAGAAATGACAAGCTGATAGAGGATTTGAGCTTGTTACTTGATGAGTTTCACAGTATCATGGACCATTCATAATGATAAATCTACAATCTAGTTATCGATTAAAGATATGTGAACTTGAATTAATGCTCCGAATTTTTATAACAAGTTGTAAGGAGAAGAACTAAACGACGCCCCCGCCCACAGGCGGAAAAATTAACACTAAATCATCTTCGTTCAACTGTGTACTTAAATCAACAACGCTACCACCGTTAATCATAACAATTTTAGCTCTCTCCATACCAAATCCTAGTTGTTTAAATAGGTCTTCAAGGGCATTACCAATTAGTTGTACTTCGAAAGAAGCTCCAATCTCATTATCTGGAGCCGCGTATTCTCTCAGAGTAGCATAGAGCTTGACTTGAACTCTCATTGTAACATCACTCAATAATAATCAACATCGATGTCTTTTTTCGTATACCCATGACCTTTGAGGTGTTGTCCGCCACAGAGAAGTACCATGTTAAAGGGGAAGAGCCTGTAACACCAAGATTTTCACCAGCAGTCAGTGTGCCTGAACATACCAATCTACCAAGTAGTGACGTTTCGTTGTAATCTTCTTTCAGTGCCTTGATTGCCGCAGGACCATCACCATATTTGATAAGACCACATTCTATTAACAAAGCAGGAGTGTTACCTGCCTCGATGGTATCCTGCCCCAAATCGTTACATAATCGATTCAATTGAGCTGCATCATGTAGACTTCCAATTCCAAGATTGAACCTATATTATTATGAATCAATATTCATATCAGGGGAGCCCGGAGTATTGGGAGAGCTCTTTGAGAGGTCAATTGATTTTTCAATATGATACTCTTCTCTTAATTGAATCAACTTCTTTGCTAAGCCATAGAGGGATTGTTTGATTCCTTATTAACGCGTGACTCATATTCTACCTATTCACTAGACTTGCACTAAACGAATCGTTGAATGTTCTGACTTCATCAATATCTGAAGAGCCGCGCTGGACAATTTGTCGATAAGGTGAAAGAATCAGGTCAAGACTCTTAGCTGATTGAACAAGCTGGTTCCATGATTCTTCTATAGGGCGGTGTTTCTGAATTCTGATATAGACATCAAAATTATGTGGAGCGTAACTTGGAATCCAATCAGCGATATCGGCAAGGGTGAAAAAGTGTGGGATGCAACCATGATACGCACGTTCATCAAGCATCACATATGGACGATAGGGGTCTCTATCAAGATGATCCTGAGGCAGACCGGAACAACTCTCTAGTGTCTTAAAACCAAAGTCATTCAGAGCTATGATGTGAGGTTGTATTGAAAGGTCTACATAATCAATGAAAGTGGATGTGTTCTGTTTCTCATGGTAGGGAGCCTTCCTCAATTCACGATACCATTCAGGTTCATGATGTGCCCAGATTGTGCTAGGAATGCTTCCAGCTAAGACTCGCTTTCTATATGTTTGTAGGAGTATGGCTAATCGTTCCAGATTCCAAAGTAATCGTTCCCAAGCGAGGAGAGGTTCATCTTCATTAGTATACAGAGGATATGTCACAATAACATCTCCGTATTCGTCAAGAATAGGAATCCAGTAAGCACTATTAGCGGCAGTGAATACGTGAGCCTCTACACCAGGATAACTTCTATGGTCAAAGATGATCATTGGTTGTTCTCTGAGCTTGTCTACTAAACCAGTAGATACTCCATGGACATAATATCCGTTCTTGCGAAGTAGATTCACAATCTTATCGACAGATAAAGGCATAGAATTTCTTCACAGTATCATACTATACATCATAGCCTACTAAGGTCTTTGATAGTGCAACAATCATAAACTTGGCATTTCTATTGAATGCATTAGCCTGTCTGAGCCATTTCTGATACGATCTGATTATTGATAGTTATTTTCAGGTATTCAGATGACCTATGATATGCTAATTAGCCTATGAGATAGACTTGAGCAGTTGCGGAGATTGCAGCAGTTAATACAACAATCCCAATCACAAGACGTAATTTTCGCTCAGAGATATTCTGAACCTTTGTGACTGCAAGATAGCTAGTAACTGCAGCTAAGATAACGTATAGTACGACCAAAGGTAGTGTGGATAGGGTGAATTGAAGTAAAATTATGTATGTAATGACTGTCATTGTCAGCATGACTGTGGCCGTAATCATTGCAGTCCCTACTGCTCGTAATGTGGGATAACCAACAATGAACATGAGTACGATTACGATGTTCATTGCTCCACCCATTGCTATTAGACCCGTGAGAAATCCTTGAATGATACAGAATCCATATGTAACTGCATCCTTTTGTCTGGTAGATAATCCACTTTGTCTAAGTTTCTCATGCGTGGTTGTGTTTTTAAATTCAGTAATATCATTCATTCTAATTGCTTGAACAATAAATAGAAACCCTAGAATTGCTGTGACAATAGCTGAACCGCCCTCAAACAGATGTGAATATTGAGTCAGAAGCGGGAATGCTAGTATTGCAGTTGCAGTGGCTACAATACCTGCAGTCACACCAAGTTTGATACTATATACCCCATCAATCTCAAGTTCAGACCTTCGAAGGTAAAAAAGCGAGAGATTGGCTGCAATTACAAGATCAACAAGCATACTCGACAAGAGAACCTCATGCAATGGATACCCTCCAAAGACGAGTAATAATGGAACTATGAGCGGCCAAGCTGTCATTCCAATAATTCCGGCCCCAAGACCAACTACAATTCCAAGAGGAATAGCAGATACAAGTAATGAGAATAACAGGGGATCCATGATTAGATGTGAGCCATGCCTTGTTTTATTCGTTACTGACATGATTCAATTTGGAAATCTTTCCTCTCGATCTGATTATCCAACCAAAGATCACTACTACAGCAAATGAGGTAATTATTATCACAGACATGAGAAGATAGTTCTGTGAGGGACTAAAACCAGCAGCTGGAAAGATGTAATGGAGTAATAGAGTAGTCACTGTAAAGGAACCGCTACCTGTACAGACGACCACCATATCGAGTGCAGGAATGATGATGATATATTGTTCATAGGAACCTCTTGCAGTATAGGCCTCACCCCAGGCATAATTCCACCAGAGATAAGAATATCCAGTTCCCTGACCTTGATCAAACTCGATTTGAACAGACGTTGTTGTTGATTCGGATATCCAATCTTCAGATATGAGCTGTTCATCATCCCAGAGGCCATTCATTAGATAGAGATAACCAAATTTTGCCATATCCTTGGGAAGTATGTTTAATGCAGTGCCGCCAATTGGTATACCTTGATTGTCTGTGACCCAGACATAGTTGGATATTCCAAGAGGTGTGAAGATCTTGGACTTAGCGTATTCTAAGGTGCCTTCTGGAGTGGTCCTGTTGAGGATGACTGAGAGTAGATGGGTCCCACCGGTATTATAGTTCCACTCCTCGCCGGGTGTGTCAATCAATTGACGGTCAAGCACATATTTTGCCCAGTTCGTACTAGATGCCATATTGTAGTAATCTGACTGATCGACCCATTCAAGACCAGAGGTCATTGTAAGAAGATGTTTGATGGTGATTGAGTCCTTGTCGGAATCTGTGTATTCATCTGCAAGTTCAGGGAAGTAATCCAAGACACTTGTATCAACACTATCTATGTAACCATCATCGATTGCAGTACCTATGAGAGCTGACGTAAAGCTCTTCGTACAAGAATAGATATGATGTCGGTCATTTTCATCATAGGATGGTGAAGGATACGATTCATAGACAAGATACCCATAACGGATAATCAAGAGGGAATCAATGTCATTTGTCCAGTCTTGTGTATCAATATAATCCTCCATAGCCTCCAATCGTTCAGACTGCATTCCTTGCTCTTCAGGTGTAGTAGAAATCCAACCAGACGTAGGCCAATAATCAGTTTGAGAAACAAGTGACTGTTGCTGAGCAGAAGATGGCACTATCATAGGGACTATCATAAGTGATAAGCATAGAATTGCAAACTCAAGTGATTTATCCATTATTACCACATTGAACAAAAAAGATTCTGAGATAATGTAAGTATTATCACTTCAGCATGATTTCATTGTATCTGGTGAAGAATAAGATAAGCAGGAAAAAAGAATGCAGATGAAAAATATGGTCCTGTAACGAGGTATTATTAGTCTAGAAAGCAAGTATTCAGATGGTTCGTGGTTATGGTATCATCTAATTCCCATATCGAGAATGGAAACCAGGGAAAAACTGAGGCATCTCTCTTCGATGAAATTTCTCATGATGCAAGAATTAGAATTCTCTTCATGATTCGTGACCACGAACTCGGATTTTCTGAATTAAAACAGCAATTAGAGATTAAAAGTAGTGGCAATCTACAGCACCATCTTGGAAAACTGGGAACTCTCATATATCTCAATGAGGAGGGGCTGTATTCACTTACTGACAATGGCAAAGAAGCTATTATGGCAATCAGAGCAGTACGTCGGACCCTGAATCAACAGAAATCTGACAGGATCATCGTTGCACTCATCTTGACATTTAGTTCCTATGTGGGATTTATGAATGGAACATTTCTATTCGGGACTGTGACTGCTCAGACCCCATTATTCGCTCTTTGGATGGCTTTCTTCATGGGGATTTTCATGTACCTCGCATGGCCATTGATTTACAGACGCAGCCAGAAAGAACCAATATCGGATTCTTCAGGCAAAGATGAAAAAGATAGTATATCTGAAGCTTCACTCTTTGAATCTATTGCCCATGAGTCTCGAATCAATACAATATTTGTTCTTCAGAATGGTCACTTAGGGTTCTCTGAGTTGAAAAAGAAGCTAAATCTGACAAGTAGTGGCAATCTCCAGCATCATATCAATAAACTTGGAAATCTAATTGAACAGAATAGTGACGGATTATACATGCTCACTGATAGTGGAAGAGAAGCAGTTTCAGCCATTCAGGCAATTCGAAGTATGCAGGACAGACTTAAGATCAATTTGACTGCTATGATTTTTATCGGATCCTTGATTTATTATACTGTAATTCTGACAACTCCATTTATCTTAGGAACCGTCAATCCCTTGACACCTCTGGAAGCATTGGTCATTTCAGTGGCTTTCGGAGCCATTTTCTATATTATATTCTCTGCTGCACATAAGGTGATAATCAATCAGAAAGCAGAGTCATCAATATGGATCAAGGAAGAATAGAAATTACTCATGTAAGTAATAATTTACCTCCAAGGAAACAGGATTCTAGTAGAAGATAACCTCGTAATTCTACTGATTCTTGGAGTGTTGAAGTGTTAGAAAAAATAGACAACAAAGGATGGAAGTACTTCTACGAACCCTTGACAACTCTAGGTACTGTGCGAACACACTTTCAGTCTGCACGCCTCGGACATTAGTACAGGTGAGCTGAATACCTCGCCGGAGCTTGGTACTTACACCCCCTGCCTATTAACCTCGTCTTCTACGAGAGTCCTCGTTCCTAGACTCGACGTTACTGTCACCAGTCCCATCGTCTCACAATGAGATCGTCTAGCAAGTGGATGTCTATTTTTAACTTCTGCTTCACGCTTAGATGCATTCAGCGTTTATCATTTACGACTTAGCTACTCCGCATTGCCTTGTCAGACAACGGATACACCATAGGTCGCGGCAGTGCGTTCCTCTCGTACCGGCACCCCCTTAGTCTCAGACATCCAACAGCGCCAATAGATAGAAACCAACCTGTCTCGCAACGGTCTAAA